>JBJXEZ010000063.1:0-12763 GCA_046153695.1 Saprospiraceae bacterium | reverse complement strand
TCCAAAAACACCTGATCCACAACGTTCACCAACCCAATTGTTTGCACACCATGGCTCGTTTGACCACCTTTTCCCGCTTGCTCCTCACTGTTTTGATTATTGGCGGGGTTTATTTTGCCATCAAGACGTTCTTGCCCAAGTTCCAAAATGCGGATGCTGAACCTGCCGCCACGGAAACCGCCGTCACAGCACCCGGCAAAGGCGCCACTGCAGGGCCAGCCAGCTCTTCCGAAACTTGGGGCAAAGGCAGCGGTACGCCAGCATCGTTCACTTTCACACCACCAGCCCCGGTCAACGGCACGTTGAAAGGCGTAGTCGAACTCGGTGCTACGGGTTTCAACTCGTTTATCATCAAGTCCGATGCCCCGAAAAACTGGAAACTCGAAAAGGCCGAATACGGCGCCAGCCTTGTATACGAGAACCTGGCTACCGAAGATGACATCAAAAAAGGCCTAAAAAACTACATTGCCGACATGCTAGCCTACGGCGTGGGACCGAAAAATATCCACTTCGTCATTAGTTCGGGTGCCAAAAAAGTGCCCGTCACCACTACCGTTTCTAATTTGCTCAAAGGCATGGGCTACGTCGTGAACGAGGTAACGCCCGAACAAGAGGCTAAACTGGCCCTCCGCTCCTGCCTGCCTGCTAGCTATTATGGGAATGCGTTTGTTGTGGACATTGGTTCGGGCAACACCAAAATTTCGTGGATGAGCGGCGGCACGCCTACCGGCATTGAACTGCCTGGTGCCAAGTACCGCCAATCCGGCAAGACAGATGCTGCTGTGTATCAGGAAGTGAGTGCCAAAGCCAAACAGGTGCCCGGCGGGATGCGCAAAACTTGCTTCATCATTGGTGGTGTGCCCTTCGAACTGGCCAAACAGACCCGTACAGGCAAAGAACGCTATACTGTGCTGAAAGCCCCGGGCGGCTACACCGGCGAGGGCGACAAGCAACAGGGCGGCCTCAATATTTACAAATCCATCGCCGATGCCACGGGCTGTCAGCAGTTTGTTTTCGACTGGGATGCCAATTTCACCATCGGCTTTTTGCTCAACCTGCCTAAATAAGCGGCATGGGAAAAAAGATCGTCGTCGCTGTGGCCGGCTCTTCGGGTGCGGTTTATGCCAAAGTGTTGTTCGACAAACTGGCCGCCCTGCGCCAACAATGGGATGCCGTGGGTGTGGTACTGTCAGACAACGCCCGGATAAACTGGGAGCTGGAGATCGGGCCGGCTAACTTCGATGCCTACCCGTTCGATTTTTACGAGAAAAACGATTTCCACGCACCCTTCGCCTCCGGCTCTGCGCGGTACGAAACTATGATCGTGTGCCCCTGTTCGATGGGCCTGTTGGCCCGAATTGCTTCGGGGGTGAGCAACGACCTTGTCACCCGTGCTGCTGATGTAGTGCTGAAGGAGCGCCGCCGCCTCATCCTCCTGCCACGCGACACACCGCTCAGCCTCATCCACATCCGCAACATGCTGACTGTGACCGAGGCAGGCGGCATTGTGTGCCCCGCCTCGCCGTCGTTTTATTCCCGCCCCGCCACCGTGGAGGCCGTAGCCGCCACGGTGGTGGACCGGGTGCTGGATTTGGCTGGGTTTGTGGTGGAGAGTTACCGGTGGGGGGATTGATTCTTCCTCGGCACTGAAATTTATACACGCTCTTACTACATTTTTGAAAACAAATTCAACACACCATGCGCATCTGTCACTTTTTTCTCCTTTTCATTGTCGCGCTCCTCGCAACGCAACCCATTTCAGCCCAACCATCAAATGAAGCGCTTGAGGCCGCTTTCGACAAAATTTGCATGAAAAAATTCCCCGACGACGGCCCTGGCAGCGCGGTGTTGATAGCAAAGGGCGGTCAGGTTGTTTACCAAAAAGCCTTCGGCCTCGACGATCTGGACAAGAAAACCCCGCTTCGCCCAGATATGGTGTTTCGCATTGGCTCGGTCACCAAGCAGTTTACTGTTGTAGCCATTCTGCAGTTGGTGCAGCAGAAAAAAATCGCTCTGCAGGACGACATCACACGCTTCATTCCCGATTACCCCGTCAAGGGAAAAAAGATCACCGTGGAGCAGCTGCTCAACCACACATCGGGCATCAAAAGCTACACCAACATGCCGCTGTGGACCCCCGCCATCCAACAGATGGAGATGACTCCCAAGGCGCTGGTTGACTTTTTCAAAGACCAACCCCTGGATTTCGAACCGGGCACCCAGTACGCTTACAACAACTCGGGCTATGTGCTGCTCGGCTACATCATCGAGCAGGTGACGGGTATGCCGTATGCCGATTATTTGGCCAAAAACGTATTTCAGCCTGCCGGATTGGAGCACACGTTTTATGAAAACAAGCCTCGCCCGATCAAAGATTGGGCAAATGGCTTTATGAAAACGGACAGTGGAACCTATTTGCCAGCCTTGCCTCTGAGCATGTCCCAGCCCTACGCTGCCGGCTCGCTAGCAGCCAATGTGGAAGACCTTTACCGCTGGACACAGGCAGTTTTTTCCGGTAAATTGGTATCGCAAGACTTGCTGAAAAAAGCGCACACACCCAACGTTTTACCCAACGGTACCAACACCGGGTACGGTTACGGCTGGCTGATGGGCTACTTACTCGGCAGCCCGACTGTGGAGCACGGTGGTGCCGTGAACGGGTTTTTGAGCGCATTGATTTACCTGCCCAAAGAGGATATCTGCGTAGCCATTTTAGCCAATTGCGATTGCAATGAACCCAGCGAGACGGCGGCCCAACTGGCTGCTCTTGCCGCCGGACACATACTGGAGGTGGCGGCAATACCGGTGCCTCCCAAGGGGTTAGCCGGGTATGTGGGTACATACGAAAATCCGCAGGGCGCTAAGCGATACATCCGGCTTGATGGCGGCCAATTGGTGTCGCAGCGCGTTGGCGGTAGTGCATTCGCAATGTTGGCTATGGCCAGGGACAGTTTTCGGTTTGATGGCACGCTGGCCCAAATCGCATTTCAGCGTGGAGAAAACGGTAAAGTGTCGGGGTTGCTGTTCGACAGCCGCAACGTGTCCGGCGAGCGCTGGACGCGTACCGCCGACACCGTACCAGAATTACCCAAAGCCTTGGTGTTGACCGAAGAGCAGCTCCGGCGTTTTGTGGGCGAATACACGCTGTTCCCTGATTTTTCCATGACGGTCACGCAAGAGGGGGCCCGCCTGTTCGCGCAGGCCACAGGCCAACAACGGTTCGAGGTGTTTGCCAAAACCGAGCTGCGTTTTTTCCTAAAAGTGGTGGACGCCGAGATCGAGTTTGTGCCGGACGACAAGGGTAGCGTCAACAAATTGATCTTGCACCAAGGGGGGCGGGATATGCCGGGCGAGCGGGTGCGGTGAAAGTGTGCGAAATGGTAGGCTGCTGCCTCAAAATAAACTGCCCGCTGGCCGAATCCGGCAGCAGGCAGTATAAGAACCATGAAAACTTCTCTTTGGCAGCCAGCTGTCACAAGTGCAGCCGCGCTTTTCTATCCAATAGTTGTTCTTGAGTTTCCTTCCGGTCAGGGTCGGGTACGCAGCAGTCCACGGGGCATACCGCCGCACATTGCGGTTCTTCGTGAAACCCAACGCATTCGGTACACTTGTCGGGAACGATATAGTAGTATTCGTTCGAGACCGGTTCGTTTTTAGCGTGAGCATCCACGGTGTTCCCGTTTTCCAATGAATAACTGCCTTTTACGGTATTGCCATCCGAAATGGCCCATTCCACACCGCCTTCGTAAATGGCGTTGTTGGGGCATTCAGGTTCGCAAGCACCGCAGTTTATGCACTCGTCCGTAATGATAATGGCCATGATCTTAAGGTATTGGTTGGGTATATTAACAAGTAGTAGGGTGTTTGGTTGGCGGGGCAAAGGTAATGCAAGCATGAAGAAAAATGTGTTGGCTGTACCGCAAGTAATGGCTGATCTTACCTTTGCGCCCACTGTCACTGCACTAAGAGCGTGTTTAAATTTCAGTGCCGAGGCGAAAGCGAGCAAATTTTGTTTCACACAAGGCAAAATTTGCAGTCGTAGCCGGGTGCCTACGGCGATAATTTTAACGCAGTATGAAGCAAAATTTGCCGCTTGCAGCCCGGCGACTGAAATTTAAACACGCTCTAATGCCGATCATGCACCGTTCTTGTTTTCTTGTCCTCCCTTTAGTTTTCATAGCAGCCATTTGCCAAGGGCAAAAAAACACCGCGATCCCAGTGGGTTTTGTGGAGGTGCAGCAACGAATTCCCGCTATCCAAATCGATATCCGCTACGCCACGGCCAATAATTTTACCGGTGCTCAAATCTACGACTGCGCCCGATGCTACTTGCGCCGTGAAACCGCCGATGCACTGGCTCGTGCACAAAAAAAACTGGAGCGCCAGAACCTTGGCCTCAAACTTTTTGACTGCTACCGCCCTGGGCCTTATCAACAACGCCTTTGGGACAAAGTACCCAACCCGGATTATGTGACCCCGCCGAAAAAAGGCTCCATGCATTCTCGCGGCGCTGCGGTGGACTTGACATTGGTGGATGCCCGGGGCAACGAACTGGATATGGGCACGCCCTATGATTTTTTCGGGCCGGAGGCACATTTTACCTATACCAAGCTCTCCGCTCGGGTACTGGCCAACCGCCGCCTGTTGCGCCAGGTGCTGGAGGCCGAGGGGCTGATGGGTATCCGAACAGAATGGTGGCATTTTTCGTATCAAGGCAAGCGTTTCCCGCTGTCCGACTGGGTATGGCCTTGCAAGTAAGTCTTGTTTTAGCGCGTGTTTAAATTTCAGTCGCCGAGGCGAAAGCGAGCAAATTTTGTTTCAGGCAAGGCAATATTTGCAATCGTAGCCGGGTGCATACGGCGAAAAATTGTAACACAGTATGAAGCAAAATTTGCCGCTTGCATCCCGGCGACTGAAATTTAAACACGCGCTAAGATTAGCCTTGGCAAACGCCTGACAACATACTTGGCGGCGTACATTTGCCCGCATTTTTCAACCCAAAGCCAATTCGAACAGCCTCTAAATCCGTCCAAATTTTTTTACATGGTCATACAAGACACCCCGCTTATCCTCGATCTCGCAAGATGGATAAAAACCGTTGACGAGCAGGCCCATGCTTACCAATCCGCGCACCCATACCCATATGGGCAGTTTGAGAATTTTTTAGAAAACGAGGCGGCCAGCCGCGCTATGAATGCCTTCCCAAAAGTGAAAGACGAGGGCTGGATACACTACATGCACGTCAACGAAAAAAAGCACGGGCTGAACAAAATGGATATCATCCCGCCTTTTCTGCAAGACGTGATCCGCCAATTGAACAGCGACGAATTCGTAAGCAGTATAAGCCGACTCACCGGTATCGAGGGCCTCAAGGCCGACCCTTCACTCGAAGGCGGCGGCCTGCACCAATCGCAGCGCGGCGGTTACCTCAACATCCACGCCGACTTTACCGTGCATCCGCACAAACGCAACTGGCGAAGGCGCGTCAACCTGCTCATCTACCTGAACGAAGACTGGCAACCCGATTACCGCGGTGAACTGGAACTCTGGACGCGCGACATGAAGGCTTGCGCCCGAAAGATTTTGCCTGTATTCAACCGCTGTGTCGTATTCAACACGGACGAAGACTCCTTCCACGGGCTGCCCGACCCCATCCTGTGCCCGGAAAGTATGACCCGAAAATCCATCGCCTTGTACTATTTTACGGAAGAAACCGCAGCTGTACCACGGAAGCGTGCCACCAACTACCGCGCCCGCCCCGGCGACGGCATCAAGGCGGTGTTTATCTGGGCCGACAAAGAGGCTGTACGCATATACAATACGCTCAAAGGCTGGTTTGGCATCAACGATGATTTCGTGAGCAAGGTGCTAAACTGGTTCAGCCGGAAAAAATGAGCCAGTCCGGAACGAGGCACAAAGGCTCTTAGGGCAGAAAAAACGCCGTTTTCACCAACTCAACCACCTCGCCTTCTTCGGGAAGGAACAACGTCATCCGGTCGGCAGTCAGCGTCAGTACCTGCGCCTGCCATTGAAGGGCGTAGCCGCCGGGCAGGGAAATGTCCAAACCCATCGTGCCTGGCGAAAATATATACCGCCGGGACTCCGGGTTCGTCACCAGATTGGTTTGGGGTGCTTTGTTGTAAACGGCCAGTGTGCTGTCTGGAAAAAACACTGCGAAGTAGGGCAGGGCAATGGCATCGGCTATGCGCTGTACCTCGATAATGCTGTCGCGCTCCTGCCAATGCTCAAATGCGCGGTTTTCGCGTCGGCTCAGATCTTCGTATGCGCTGTAACCGTACCAGGCTTTTGCTCGTTCCCAGCGAATTTGTCCGAAAGCATTCAGGGCCTGGGGCCTGGCAGGTGCTTTTTTATCCACCTGCATGCCCTGTTCGGAGTAGGCTGTGATCTCCCAGCGTCCGTGCAGGAGTTTGGTAAGGGAATCAATGCTACCTGTCTGAGCGCTTACTAGTTGAAAAGTAAGGCAGGTCAGGAAGGCAATTTTCCACTTAAGTTGGATTGCTTTTTTCATGCTTCCGCCCTTTCTTTCCCTTTGCCAACCCGTTTGGCGAAGGCTTCGCAGCAGGTTTTTGTATGCCCAGCGCAAACTCCAGCACGTCACTCATAGTGCTCACATAGTTGAAATTCAGGCCCTTGATGTACTCGGCTTCGATTTCGGCGACGTGCTTTTCGTTGTCCTTGCACAGCAGCACCTCCTTCAGCCCGGCGCGTTTGGCAGCGAGTATTTTTTCTTTGATACCGCCCACAGGCAACACTTTGCCGCGCAGGGTGATCTCGCCGGTCATGGCGAGGAAGGACTTGACCGGGCGTTTGGTAAACGCCGAGGTGATAGCCGTTAGCATGGTCACGCCTGCCGAGGGGCCGTCTTTGGGTATGGCACCTTCGGGTACATGGACGTGGATGTCGTTCTTTTCGAACATTTCCGGGTCAATGGCCAGTTCGTCGGCGTGGGCCTTGATGTAGCTCAGGGCAGTACTGGCGCTTTCCTTCATTACATCACCGAGGTTACCGGTGAGTTGCAGGCGACCGTTGCCCTTGTTCAGGCTGGATTCGATAAACAAAATTTCTCCGCCCACACTGGTCCAGGCCAGGCCGATAGACACACCAGGGGCTTGTTGCTCCTGATACACTTCGGCATCGAACTTGGTAGGGCCGAGAATGCCGTGCAGGTGTTCGGGCTTTATCGTCACCTCATAGGCCTCCTCCATCGCCACTCTTTTGGCCACCGAGCGCATCACGGATCCGACCTCGCGGTTCAGGTTACGAACCCCGCTTTCAGCAGTGTAGTGCCGGATGATGTTGATGAGCGATTTTTCGGGGATTTTTATGTTTGGCGGCTTCAGGCCGTGCTCTTTGCGTTGCTCGGGGATCAGGTGGCGCTTGGCTATTTCGACTTTTTCCTCAAGGGAATAGCCGGCGATCTCTATGATTTCCATGCGATCGAGCAGGGCCGGTTGGATGGTAGCCAGCGAGTTGGCCGTGGCGATGAACAGCACTTTTGACAAGTCGAATTCCAACTCGAGGTAATTGTCGTAGAATGTGGTGTTCTGCTCCGGATCGAGTACCTCCAGCAGGGCCGAGGATGGGTCGCCGCGGAAGTCCTTGCCCACCTTGTCTATTTCGTCGAGAATGAAAACAGGGTTTCCTGTCTTACATTTTTTCAGCGACTGTATGATACGGCCCGGCATGGCACCGATGTAGGTTTTGCGGTGGCCGCGTATCTCGGCTTCGTCGTGCAGACCACCGAGGCTCATCCGTACATATTTGCGCTTTAGCGCTTTGCCGATACTCTGGCCAAGGGAGGTTTTGCCTACGCCGGGCGGGCCGACGAGGCAGAGGATGGGCGCTTTCATATCGCCCTTCAATTTTAGTACAGCGAGGTGTTCGAGGATGCGTTCTTTCACTTTGGTGAGGCCGTAATGGTCTTTATCCAGTACATCCTTCACGCGCCTCAAGTCAAAGTTGTCTTTGGTGAAATCCTGCCAGGGTAGATCAAGCAGGGTTTCCAGGTAAGTCAAACCGATGGCGTACTCGGCTATTTGGGGGTTTACACGGCGCAATTTATTGATCTCGCGCTGGAATGTTTCCAGTACGTTTTTGGGCCATTTCTTTTTAGAAGCGCGTTCGACGAGGGCATTGATTTCGTCCTCTTGCGGGTTTTGACCGAGCTCTTCCTGAATGGTTTTCAGTTGCTGGCTGAGGAAATAATCGCGCTGTTGTTTTTCGATGTCGTTGCGCACCTTTGCCTCGATCTGGTCTTTCAGTTCCAGCAGTTGCAGTTCCGCGTCCATGTAGGTCAGGATGCGGTTGGCTTTGTCCTTGAGGTGGCTGATTTCGAGGATAGCCTGTTTTTCCTCAATTTTAATATTGAGGTTGGAGGCGATGAAATTGAGCAGGAAGTTGTCGTTGGTGATGTTTTTGAGCATCACTACAGCCTCGGAGGGTATCTGCGGCGACAGTTCAATGATCTGTTTGGCCGAATCCCGGATACTGCTGATGAGGGCGCGAAACTCCAGTTTATGCTTCGGCTGGACGTATTCCAGGGTGGCAATGCGGCCTACCATATATGGATCCTCGGTCACCATGTCCTCCAGCAGGAACCGTTTGCGGCCTTGTAAAATAGCGGTGGTAGAGCCGTCGGGCATTTTCAGCAGCTTCAGCACCCGGGCGATGGTGCCCACGGAATACAGATCGCGGTAAGACGGGCTTTCAATTTTGACATCGCGCTGCGACAAAACACCGATAAATCGGTTGTCTTCGTAGGCTTTTTGCACTGCACGGATGCTTTTGTCGCGACCGATAGTGATCGGTGTGACAATTCCTGGAAACAGCACCGTGTTTTTCAGGGGCAGTACAGGCAAAGTGTCGGGAAATACTTCACCCTGCTTGGCTTCTTCGTCTTCTTCCAGCGAAAAAAGCGGCACAAAGTCCGGCTCATCATCGGACTGGGCAGACATCAACCAATTTTCGAACATATTCAAGCGCTGCAGGAGGTATTTGATTAATGAGGTTAGAAGGATTCTGGTTTGAAGGTTTCCGATTTGAAGGTTGCCACAATCAGAAACCTACTAACACCTAACCAGAAACCTAAATTTCGTGCAAACTTTGTCATTTTTCGGGAAACGCAAGGTGTCAAAACGATCTTTGTGTCATACTGGCAGCATTTTTTTGAATTTGCCCGGTTCGCCTGCGAAGGCAAATAGCTTGCCACCCCCAGATTAACAGGCGATTGGCAGATTTTTTCCAAACGAAACCGCCAAAACGGCAGGCCTAATTGTTTTTCCACAATTTACTTTTGCCCTTCACTTTGGCCAACCGGACAACCCTTGTTGATTCCGGGTGTTTTAACCGGAAACAACGAAACATGAAAAAGATTTGGCTTTGGCTCTTGTTCGGCGTTGCCCTTGCGGGCTGTAACGCTTCAAAAAAAATCACGTACGCGCCCGAACAGGTTGTTCCAACGGACAAGGCACTGCTGTGGAAAATCAGCGCCAACGGCCTGAAAAAACCCTCGTATCTGCTCGGCACCATCCACCTTATTCCTAAGGCTGAATTAAAGTTTTCAGTAGGCACCTACGATGCTCTTGCCAGTTCCAGCCGGGTCGCTTTTGAAATTGACATGAAGGAAATGACCAACATAGCCGCGCAATTCAGCCTGCTGAGCAAGGCGTTCATGGCTGGCGGTAAAACCTTGCGCGACTTGCTGCCTGCCGAGGATTACTCTTTTGTGAAAAAACGGCTCAAAGAACAAGGCCTGCCTACTGCTATGCTGGAACGGTTGAAGCCCATGTTCATCAGCACCCTGTTTGGTACGGACGAAAACGCAACCCTCGGCACCGATGGTGACATGACTTCTGTGGAAATGGAACTCTACCGCCAGGTCAAGAAGCGCAAACTGGAGTCCGCTGGCCTCGAAACCGCCGCCTACCAAATGGCTATATTCGATAGTATACCCTACGAAACGCAGGCCCGAATGCTGGTCGAAACACTGCGTAGTGGTGACACGGACGCTGGAAGTGGTGGTGAGTTCGAACAAATGATGGAACTCTACCGCCAAAAGGACATCAGTGGCATGGAAGCCATGATGCGTACGGACGGCGGTGGCGTGCAAGAGTTTCAGGACTTGCTGCTACACCGACGAAACCGCAACTGGATACCCGTCATGGCCCGTATGATGCGCGAAAAACCTACCCTGTTCGCTGTGGGAGCCGGGCACCTTGGCGGTGAACAAGGCGTGATTGCTCTGTTGCGACGCGACGGATACCAGGTGGACGCTGTGGATTGATCATGCCTCTTCCTTCGGCATTCGATGGATGTAGTACAACAACCACACCGACACCACCATACTGCCGGCCACTACCCAGCCCAGCATCGGGTAGCGCTCGATGTGGCCCGTTTCGTTCTGAAAAACGATCATGCCTGCAAGCGCCGAGGCCATGCCGCCTGAAATTTGAGACAACGACGAGTTCACGCCCATGAATGCCCCGCGGTCAACCATCGCCGGAACGGTGCTTAGCATAGCCGATGAAGAAACCATGCGCGCCATGATGCCCGCAAACAGTACAGGGTTCAGGATCAACAGAATCCAAAGCGGTGTCACGCCAAGGTGGCAGTAGACCAGAACCAACACAATGCTGTGTATCGTGCCCCAAATGAAGACGCGGTAGGCTCCCACCCGATCAGTCAATTTGCCGAGAAGCGGCCCGGCCACCAGTGTACACAGGCCCGTGACGAGGTAGATGACCGGCAGGTCGTCCAGCTGCAGCCCCAGATTGTTTACAGCAAAGGCGCTCCCGAACGGCATAAGCATGAAACCGCCCGTAGCCAGCAATGCCGTGGCTGCAAAACCCCGCAAGTAGCGCGGCTTGGACACCGTTTTCCACAAATGCTGGATCGCCGAGTGCCCCTCTTGGTGGGCAAGGTGCATGTCCACGGGTTTCATTTTCAAGTAAACCAGGACCCAAAGCGGTACGCTGAGTGCTGCAATTAGCAGAAACGGAGCATGCCAGTCCCACAGGTTGGAGGCGTACAGCCCCACTGGCAGGCCCAGCACCTGGCTGGCCGCAAACGCCATTTGCAAATAGCCCATCACCTGACCACGTACCTTAATTTGGAACATATCGGTGACGATAGCAAAGGCTACCGACCCGAGCACCCCGCCGAATATGCCTGTGAACATCCGGGCAGCCAGTAGCAGCCAGTAAGTGGGCGCGATGCCGCACAAAAACGTACCGATGATGAAACCCGCATAAAAAAACAGCAATAGCCGCTTGCGGTCATATCGGTCGGCAAAACCTGCAGCCAGCAAGCCAGAGGCACCCGCGCTGAATGCGTACACCGAAACCACAAAGCCGAACTCTTTCGTGTTGATCTTCAAGGCGGGCATCAGCTGTGCGCCGAGGGGCGACAGTACCATGAAGTCGAGGATGATCGTAAACTGCAGGATGGCCAGTATGACAATTACGAATATCTGGTAGGGGGTAAACAATCGTTCTTTGACCATTCTCGTGTTTTTTCACAGCTGTGGTTCCTGGGTTTTGTACTCCGCCGCCAAAGGCCTGAATTCGCGAGCAAAAGTATGCTGTGGCGGGCAACTAATTTTTCTAAGTGCCGAGGCACGCTCTAAAAAACAGCGGAACCGGCTCGATATCGAGCCGGTTCCGCTGTTTTTCAATTTCTGTTCGGTAATACGCTTAATTCTTGACCTTGATGACCGGTTTGAGCGAGTACGTGCCGTCACCTTTTTTCACGATGGATTTTTCGGCATCAAAGTCCAGCACGAGGTTATCCAGCGTGGCAGCAAGTTTTTTGTCCACCTTTATCTTAAGGCCGGACTGATCAGCACTTGGAGTATCCAGGTTATGCATTACGCTGTCCACCATGACGGTGTTGTTGGTACCGAGTATGAGGCGCACTTCTTTCAGAACCACGGTAGGCAATGACCCTACTGCGATAAGTGTATCTACGCCGTTTTGCAATTTGAGCAGGTCGTATACACCGGGTACAGCAGATAGCGTGAGCCATTTGCTTGTGTCGCCGGAGGTTTTTACCAAAACTTCCTGCACATCAACGTTTACTTGCTGAAAATCGCCCGGCCCGTCGGTCAAGCGGATGCTCAGGGTTGTTGTGTCGTCTTTGCTGCAAGCCGCGATGGCGAGTACAACAAGCAGCGGGACCCCAACAAACAATAATTTTTTCATAAATCGAATGGATTTTTACGTGTGAATAATCGAATTGTGAACACTGAGACTGAAGTCCGGCGCAAAGGTCACACGTCGTTTTGGAGAATGAATCGGGGAAAACACCCAAAGTAGTGCTGAAGCCAGAAACGTCATCAGGTGTATTACCAAGCAGGCTCTAACTTCGACTTTAGCCATTTTAAACGCTCAAAAAAGTGTCTATGGGAGCCCAGGAAATGAGTTTTTGACTCTCAACTACCCTGGTACCCACCTTGGCAACAATGGGGTAGATCGAGCTCCGCCGGTGCAACCCCACCCCCATCCCCTCCCCCGAGGGTGAGGGGGCACATCGCGGGTTCCAACACCGTCTCATCAAGTTGAAAAGCCAAAGTACCTGTGGCTAATTTTTGCCTTTTTTGAGGGCAAGCCCCCCTCCCATTCGGGGCTCTCGATTACCCAAAAGTTTTTTAAAATATTGGCAGCATCCATTGCACCTTCGCCTCCACCAGCTCCAACCAAAGTATGAATTTCATCAATAAACAATATGATTTCTCCTTCTGCACCTA
>JBJXEZ010000062.1:0-3613 GCA_046153695.1 Saprospiraceae bacterium | reverse complement strand
GAGGGTTAGAAGGTTTCGGGTTCGCTCAACCTTCTAACCCGAAACCTTCTAACCCTCTAACCCGAAACCTCTCTAACCCGAAACCTATTTTTCGCCAAAAGTATTGACAAATTCACATGCGCACCGCTTTTCTAATTTTTTCCGCAACGCTGATGAGTACGCTCGCTGTTTCTCAAAGCCAAAAACAACTGCTTACACCCGAACTGCTCTGGAAAGTAGGGCGTGTCACGATCGACTGTGTTTCACCCGACGGCAAACTCGCCGTGTATGGTGCGCAGCGTTTTGACATGGAGAAAAACAAGAGCACGAGGCAGTTGTATGTTGTTGATTTGCAAACAGCAGAAACCCGGCCGCTCACCGACCCGGCCGCTGGCAGTGCTTCCGATGCGGCTTTCCGCCCCGATGGCCGCCGTATCGGTTTTGTTCGCGACGGCAAATTGTGTGAAGTAGGGCTGTCTGGAGGCACTGTGGCATCGGTCACGGATTTTGAAGTGAACGGTTTCCGGTATTCGCCTGATGGCAAATACCTGCTTTTCACGCAGCATGTCAAGTTTGACGAGATGCCCACTGACCGGTACCCCGATCTGCCGCAGGCCACTGGTCGCATTTCCGACGGGTTATTTTACCGGCACTGGAAATCGTGGCACAACTACAAAGTCAGCAACATTTTTTACATCCGGTATCAGAACGGTAAGCCGATGGGCAGCCCGGTGAACATCATGAACGAACCTTTCGACAGCCCGTTGCGCTCGTTGGGCGGAATGGAGCAAATCGTGTGGAGCCCCGATAGCCGGTTTATCGTGTATGCCTGCCGGAAACTGCGTGGCACCGAAGAAAGCCTCAGTACCAACGCCGACCTGTATCTGTACGAAATCGCCTCTGGAAAAACACTCAACATCACCGAGGGTATGCCCGGCTACGATCTCGATCCGATATTTTCACCTGACGGGCGCTACCTCGCCTGGACGAGCATGGAAAAAGCCGGTTACGAGGCAGATCGCACCCGGCTTATGTTGCTCGACACCCGCGATAACAATCGAACAGAGCTCACTGAAGGCTGGAAATTTGAGGCAAACCACCCCCAGTGGGCAGCCGACGGCAAGTCACTTTATTTCCTCAGTTCCAACGATTTTACTTACCAAATCCATCAAATCGGTGTGGCCGACCGCAAAATCCGCCAGGTGACCACCGGCCAACACGACTACACGTCGCTGTTCGTGGCGGCCCAACATCTGGTGGCAACGCGGGTATCCATGACCACGCCTGCCGAGGTATTTTCGGTGGATCCGCAAACAGGCACTGCCCGCAGTCTCAGCACAGCCACTGCCGACACCTGGAATACTATTGCGCAAGCAACAGTGGAGCGCCGCACTGTGAAGACCACCGATGGCAAAAACATGAATGTTTGGCTTGTGCTGCCGCCCAATTTCGATCCTAAAAAGAAATACCCGGCCTTGTTATACTGCCAGGGAGGGCCACAATCGGCAGTCAGCCAGTTTTTCTCCTACCGCTGGAATTTGCAACTGATGGCCTCTCAGGGGTACGTGGTGGTGGCACCGTGCCGGCGTGGTATGCCGGGCGGCCCATACGGACAGGAATGGAACGCAGCCATTAGCACAGACTGGGGTGGACAAGCCATGCAAGACTTACTCGCCGCCTCCGATGCCGCAGCACGGGAGCCGTTCGTGGACGCGCAGCGAATGGGTGCAGTGGGAGCCAGTTTTGGCGGTTATGCGGTGTACTGGTTGGCCGGAAACCACAACAAACGCTTCAAAGCGTTCATTTCCCATTGTGGCATGTTCAACACGGTCAGTTGGTATGGCACCACGGAGGAATTGTTTTTCGCCAATTATGACCTCGGCGGGCCGTACTGGGACAGTCCGGCTGGCGCTGGTTGGACCAAGTTCAGTCCGCACCAGTTTGTGAAAAACTGGGACACGCCAATTTTGGTCATGCACAACGAACTGGATTTCCGCGTACCGTTTTCTGAAGGCATGCAGGCTTTTCAGGCGGCGCAATTGCGCGGTATCCCGTCGCGCCTGGTCAGTTTTCCCGACGAGGGACACTGGATGTCCAAAGCACAAAACAGCCTGTTGTGGCAGCGGGAGTTTTTCCGGTGGCTGGAGACTTATTTGCGCTAATGCTGGCAACTTGCCAAAAAAGTAGCTCGTCTCAAGCAGCGCCAAGACGATTGGCAATGCTAACTTGCGGCGTTATTTGAAAAAAACCTGCTCGTGCCAATGCGCTTTCGATATATTTTTCTGCTTTCTCTCCTGCTGTTCAGCCAGTTGGCCTCTGCCCAACAGAGCGGCCCAAATTGGTGCGGCTACACGGGTGACTCCGAATGGCTCGATTGGTACCAGCGCCACACAGGCATTTTTAATATTTCCGACCGCGGCAGCGCCGACACCAATTGGCTATATGTACCTGTGACGGCCCATATCGTCGGTCAAAACAATGGCAACGGGTATATAGCCCTGCAGGAAGTGTTGAATAGCATGTGCGAAATGAATGGCCTGTATGAGCCCGCCCGCATCCGGTTCTACCTCCTGCCCGGCGACGCAATCCGCTACCACAACAACTCTGACTGGTACACGCATGACTGGAACGGCGGTGAGAATATGATCTACACCGTTGCCGCCTCCAGCAAAAACCGCCTCAATGCCTTTGTTGTGGGCGACCCGGCAGGCAACTGCGGCTACTCCTGGCATGATGCCATTGTTCTAAAAAATGGCTGCTCCGGGTCGGGAAACACCACTTGGGCGCACGAAGCCGGGCACCACTTTTCGCTACCGCACCCGTTCCGTGGATGGGAAGGCTTCACCTGGGACTATGCCCACCCCGCGCCCGCCAAAGTCAATAACCGCGAGGTGGAAAAGACCGACGGATCCAATTGCTATACTGGCGGCGACCGCTTTTGCGATACCGACCCCGATTACCTGAACGACCGCTGGCCCTGCAATGGCAACGGCCGTAGCACAACCCTGCAGCGTGACCCGGACAGCGTATCTTTTCGTTCTGATGCCTCCCTCATCATGGGCTATGCCCTCGATGCGTGTGCCTCGCGTTTCTCCGAAGAACAAATAGCCGCCGTTCGTGCTAACTTGCAAGACGAACACAGCGCATACCTCCAACTCAATTCCCCTTTGCCCGAATTAGCCGACCATGATCAGGTTGTGCTTGTCAGCCCGATCGACTCCAGCGAGAGTGTACAATACAACCACATCGAACTGAAATGGAACAAACTGCCCGGCGCACGGTACTACACCGTCGAGATTAGCCGCACACCGACGTTCTCCGTTACGTATTTTTCCGAAACAGTCGTTGACGCAAACCACATCATGGTCAACAAACCCATGCCCAACAACTGGACGTTGTATTGGCGTGTGCGGGCATACAGCGACTGGGACCTCTGCCAACCGTACGACGACGCCCAGATTGGTTCGTTCCGTACCCAAAACCTGTCGGCCGTCAACGAATTGGAACGTACTGCAGTCATTACCCTTACCACTAACCTTGTCGTTTCAGGCGCTCCCGCCCAATTACGCATCGAAACTCAAGAGACAATGGACCTTGCTGTTACGGTCTGTGATGCCGCTGGGCGGGTTCTCAA
>JBJXEZ010000060.1:0-5806 GCA_046153695.1 Saprospiraceae bacterium | reverse complement strand
CAATTTCCATTTCGGCCTCGCCAACATCGAACAAAACCATGGCGGAAGCGCCCGGCTCAAATGAACAGGTTGTCAATTGTAGTTCAGAAAGATCGGGCTTGCCGAATTTTTTCGGGCTGTCTTGGGCAAAAAATGGCCAGGCAGTCAGCAGTAAGAGCGGAAGGGCGCAGAATTGTACTTTGGGGTGAATCATAGAGTAGTTGAGTTTGGAACAAAAACGAAGGATTCGTATATAAATGTACCCGATCCAATTTGCAGCTTGGTCGCATGACATCATTTTTTTCAAAAAATAAATAAATTCAAAACGAGGCTTGCTGCACAAATCCACCATTTGCAGCGGGGTGTTTCACCATATTGGGCAGCAACCTGCGGGAGCAAAAGAAGGCAGATCAACAGGGTTTTGGGCCGCGGCTATGGCTGTCGGCAACCCGCAAAAAATGGCTGCCTGGAAGGTAACTCGCTAAATTTGCCGTAACCTTGCCCCTCGGATTTAGCACTCACGAACTTGCACTATGACTACCATTCGCAGTAAAATAGCGGGCATTGGCTACTATGTCCCCGAACGCACGGTAAAAAACGAAGAGCTCACTCGAATCATGGACACCACTGACGAGTGGATTCAGGAGCGAACAGGCATACAGGAGCGGCACTACGGACGCAAGCACGAAGAAACCACGACTACCATGGCTGCTGCTGCCACACGCATTGCTTGCGAGCGTGCCGGGATCAACCCGGAAGAAGTTGATTTTATCATATTTGCCACACTCAGCCCGGATTACTACTTTCCTGGTTGCGGGGTGCTGCTGCAACGCGAACTTGGTATCACGCACAAAGAAGTAGGCGCTCTGGATATCCGCAACCAGTGCAGCGGGTTTGTGTATGCCTTGTCCATTGCCGATCAGTTTGTGCGCACGGGTACGTACAAAAATATACTGGTTGTAGGGTCGGAAATGCACTCGATGGGCCTCGATTTCTCTACACGGGGGCGCAACGTGACTGTCATTTTTGGCGACGGCGCGGGCGCGGCCATTGTTCAGCCTTCCGACAACCAGGATCGCGGCATATTGGCCACCAAATTGCACGCCGATGGCACGTATGCCGAAAAACTGGCCTTTATCAGCCCTGGCAGCCACGGGGGTTACCATGCCAATAAAATGGGCGAGAACGTGGATTTCGGGTTCCCGGCAACAGATACCCTGGGCGAGATTTTTATTACACCCCAAATGATGGCTGACGGGCATTTTTACCCCAACATGGAGGGGCAGTTTGTTTTTAAAATGGCTGTGCAAAAGTTCCCGGAAGTCATTCTTGAAGCGTTGGAATCCGTGGGACTTCAGGCTTCGGATATTGATATGCTTATCCCGCACCAAGCCAACCTGCGCATTAGTCAGTTTGTGCAAAAACGCCTCGGCCTCAACGACGACCAGGTGTGGAATAACATCCAGCGTTTTGGAAATACCACGGCCGCATCCGTGCCCATCGCCCTTTGCGAAGCTTGGGAGGCCGGGAAAATCAAGGATGGCGATCTTGTTTGTCTGGCTGCATTCGGGTCGGGATTCACGTGGGCGAGCGCTTTGATACGCTGGTAAAATCAGCCGTTTAAACGTTGGCTGTCTCGCGCCGTATTTGCTGTACGAATTCGGCTGTTACGCCGACAAAATCGGCGACCTCCTGGTCGCTCCACTGCGGAAAGGCAAGCAAAATTTTGATCGTAAACGCTCGGTTTTTTGCTATTGCCTCTTCTTCCCGGCCTTTTTCCCGGCCTTCTTCGCGGCCCTCCTTTTGGCCCTCTAACCGGCCCTCTAACCGACCCTCTAACCGACCCTCTAACCGACCCTCCTCTATCCCCAATTTTCTACCCTCGGCACGTCCTTCGCGGAGTCCCTTTTTTTTCCATTTTTCGCCAAATATTTCCGGGATCTGATCAATCCAGTCGCGCTCCGGTTCTGGCAGCGCTTTATTGAGGTGCTGAACTTCGGTGGGTTGCATATCGTGCAGGTTTACAGCGTAAAGCGTGAGCGTTTGAAGTAATATTCTGTCGCGGTCTGTTTCAAGGGAGGTTATGCCAAGGGTCAGGATTTCCTTCCAGTTTTTTTGCAGCATATCCTTATCGCGGGCAAATTTAAGCACCAAAAAAAGGTTGCGCAAGTGCTCTGTCTCGCGTTTGTCCCGAATGACTTGTGAAGGGATACTCCCAAGGTCGGTTAACAAGTAGTCGAAGTGCGGAATAAAGCGCTCCCAAGTTTTGGGCAACCCGGGAAAATGATCCCAGAAAGGCACCTGTTCCCAGCCTTTTTCTCCATGATAAACCACAATCGGGATGATAAACGACAATGGTCGTTTGTTTTTGATGTCATCTTCCCAAATCTGGAGGAGGTAGTCCAACAATTGTAGATAAACCGGGAATGTCGGCACATAACTTTTGTGCTCAAACAAATAAAGCAGCCTTGCAAGCCCGCCAATTTTCAGGCGTGATTCGTACACAACATCACTAAAAGAAACTCCGAACCGCCCGCTGACATACGCCGTATTGCTTTTTTCAAAAAAAGAAAAATCAATATGCCCGTGTAACGATGCTGGAGTGTAGTGCAGCAGGTAATTTTGGGCTATTCGGGCATCGCTAAAAAAAGCCTTGAACAGGGCATCGTGCGACTGTTCCTTCCTGCCTCGCCGACGTTGGTGCTTCTTGTTACGGGACATATCTCATTCCTATTTCCAACGAAAATAGGCTCGCTCGCCCGGCCATCATTACCCCAAGACGTATTTTTATCAACCTTATGTGTGCGTCATACGTTTTGGGAAAAACAACAATCATGCGCCTATCAATCTTGTTATCAATCGCTTGTTGCCTCTCAGCGTTTTTGCTTCCGGCCCAAAAATTCATCCAATTGGAAAAAACTAACCGCGCCAAAGTGGACAAGTTTTATGTCGGCCAGCCACTCACCTTCCGCTTAAAAGGCGACCCGGAATGGCACACCGAAAAAATCACCGACGTCCAAATGGACTCCCAGCGTGTCGCCTTCGACCTGATTCGGGCGCGCGTGTCCGACTTCGAGGCTATCCGATTGGAATACCCCGGTATTTTGCGCAACACGGGACCAGCCCTCATGATTTTCGGAGCCTCCTGGGGCGGGTTTGCTTTAGTCGGAGTGGTTTTCGACGAGTATAAGTTGACAGCAAAAGATGCCATCGTGACCGGAACAGGCTTAGTGTCCGGCTTTATCCTGAACCAGATTTTTAAAAACAAAAACATAAAATTGAACGATCGACGACGACTGCGAGCAGTAGAGGTACCTGTGGCATTTCCACTGAATCACTGATCCACCACGACTACCCGCGTACCGTTCGTCAGATTGAATTGCCCGGTGATCACTACCCGTTCGCCTCGCGATAGCCCGGATAGCACCTCCACGCGATCATCGAAAACGCCGCCAAGCTGCACGCTGCGGCGCTCAGCCACGCTGTCCCGCACTACAAAAACTGCGGCATCAAGCAGGCTGCCTTCAATGGCATTGCGCGGAATGGTCAGCCCTTCACGGGCCGCGTCGAACACAAACTGCGCCTGAGCATGCATACCCGCCCGCAACGGCGCACCCTTTGGGTTGGGCACTTTGATTTCGACATCGTATTTGAACGCGTTGTCGGCCCGAAGCCCAATATTGGTTACTTGGGCTGCGATTGGGTGCTGCGAATACACATCGGCCGTTACCCGTACACGCTGCCCCGCACGCACATGCAGCACGTCGCGCTCCGTCACCTTAACCATCAATAACAGGTGCTCCAGGTTGGTGACCTGCGCCACCTGAATGCCGGGGCCGATCACACTGCCCCGCTCTACAAACCGGAGGCCAAGAGTGCCGGTCATTGGTGCACGGATGCTGGTGTTGGCGATCTGTTTTTTCAGGGCCTTTTCCTTTGTTTCTGCAGCGAGCAGGCCCAGTTCGATGTCCTCCATCTTGTTTTTGGGCGCAGCCTCACCCTCGATGAGGTTACCAAGGCGCTCGCGGTCTTTTTTCATCTTGGCAATATTGGCTTGAGTGGCTTGTAGTTCGATGGTCAACAGTTCGTCGTCGACCTTGGCTATGAGGTCACCTTCGTTCACCCACTCGCCTTTGTTTTTCAAAACCTGAACGACGCGGCCCTGTGTTTCTGAAATGACGAACATTTCCTTGGCAGGCAAAAAAATACCGTTGGCATCGAGGCGGTTAGCCAGTTTTTCTTGGGCCACAAGAGCCGTTTTTACTGGCACATTCAAACGGGTAGCCAATGCCAGGGCTGTTTCTTCCTGACGTTTTTGCTGATTTTCAAAAAGTTTCCATGTAATCAGGACAAAACACAAGGCGAGAAAAATCCAGAGATAGTATCGTTTCACGGGTGCAAGTTGAACGAGATGGTGCAAATCGGGTGACAAAATTCCGGCAATTTTGCGGCGCAAACGACATTTTCCTGATTAAGAATCTTGCTTGCTTACATTTGCCACGCCAACCCCTACTCAAAACTCGAAACTCAAAACTTCTTCATGTCGGATATCGTCTTTTCCCTCATCCAAAAAGAGCTCAGCCGCCAGCAACGTGGCTTGGAACTCATTGCTTCTGAAAACTTTACCAGCCAAAATGTAATGGCTGCCATGGGGTCATGCCTGACCAATAAATACGCCGAGGGCTACCCCGGCCGCCGCTACTACGGTGGTTGTGAAGTCGTAGATGAGGTGGAGCAACTCGCTATCGACCGAATCAAGGAGGTGTTCGGCGCCGCATGGGCTAACGTACAGCCACACTCTGGCGCTCAGGCCAACGCTTCGGTCTTTCTCGCCTGCTTGCAGCCGTTCGACAAAGTTCTTGGATTCAATCTCGCCCATGGCGGCCACCTCAGCCACGGCTCTCCGGTCAACTATTCCGGCAAAGTGTACACGGCGGCTTTCTACGGCGTAGAGGAGGGAACCGGCCGTATCGACATGGATAAAGTGGAGGAAATTGGCCTGCGGGAAATGCCCAAACTGATCGTCTGTGGTGCCTCGGCGTACGCCCGCGACTGGGACTATGCCCGTTTTCGCCAGATCGCCGACCGCGTCGGTGCTCTGCTTCTGGCCGATATCGCCCACCCGGCAGGCCTCATTGCGGCCGGGTTGCTGAATAATCCCATGCCGCACTGCCACATCGTGACCAGCACTACGCACAAAACGTTGCGCGGACCGCGGGGCGGCATCGTGCTCATGGGCCGCGATTTTGAAAATCCGTGGGGGCGTACCACCAAAAAAGGCTCCCCTATTTACATGTCCAGTATCCTCGATAGCGGTGTTTTCCCCGGTATGCAGGGCGGCCCGCTGGAACACGTCATCGCCGCCAAGGCCGTAGCCTTCGGAGAAGCGCTTCGGCCCGAGTTCAAGGAGTATGGACAGCAAGTGATCAAAAATGCCCACGCCATGGCCGAGGAATTCACGGCTCGGGGGTACCACATCATTTCGGGCGGTACCGACAACCACCTTATGCTCATTGATCTGCGTTCCAAAAATGTGAACGGGAAAGTGGCCGAAAATGCCCTCGGTGCTGCGGACATAACCGTTAATAAAAACATGATCCCCTATGACCCGCAGCCGCCTATGACCACCTCCGGTATCCGGGTTGGAACAGCGGCAATCACGACCCGCGGCCTGCGGGAGGCAGACTGCCGCCGTGTCGTGGAGTGGATTGACTCGGTGCTGTCACGACCCGAAGATGCCGACCACCACGCCGCTGTGCGCAAAGAGGTGAACTCATTTGTAAAAAACTTCCCGTTGTACGCTTGACGGGTTTCGCGTATTTTTGGG
>JBJXEZ010000043.1:0-2525 GCA_046153695.1 Saprospiraceae bacterium | reverse complement strand
AGTCCCGTGGCTGGTGCAGGCATGGTTGCTACCGCCTGGAGTGCCGACGGCACCAAACTCGCCTTTATTCGCTTCGACGAAAGCGCCGTGCCCGAATTTCCGATCACCTGGTACACTAACCAGGCTTATCCCGAACGCACCAAATTCAAGTACCCCAAGGTAGGTGCCCCCAACTCCCGTGTGAGCGTACATGTGCATGACCTCGCAACCGGGCAAACCACACAAACCCTGCCCGGTACCGAACACCAGGACATCTACCTGCCGCGCATCTACTGGACACCCGACAACCTGCTCTGTACCTACATGCTTAACCGGGAGCAGAATAACCTATCCCTCGTGCTGTACGACCCCGCCCAGCACAACTCCGGTATGCTGCTCGACGAGATGGACGAGGCATACGTGGACCTTGAGGTAGCCGACAACCTGGTGTTTCTGCCCAATAATTCGGAGTTTCTGTGGATGAGCGAGCGCGACGGCCATACCCACATCTACTTGCTTCCGCGCAACCCGGCCGCCGCTGTACCTGTTCGCCAACTGACGCAGGGGGATTTTGACGTAACCAGGTTTTACGGTCTGGATACCCAAAGCGGCAGGTTTTACTACCAAACCGCTACGCCCACGCCGATGGACCGCCAGGTGTGGGAAGGCTCTATTCACGGCGGCAGCCCGCGCCTGCTCACTCCCGGCCCGGGCATGCACGAGGCCGTTTTTTCACCCACTTTTGAGTTTTTCGTTCACCAACATTCGACGCTCAACAGCCCGACTACGGCCGACCTGTGTACCAGCACCGGCGAGGCACTGCGCTCTTTGGTGCGCAACGACCGCGTTGCACGTCTGCGGGATGAATACGGCTTTGCTCCCGTGGAGTTTTTCAGCCTCAAGGCCGCTGACGATACCACCAATCTGAACGGCTGGATGCTCAAGCCCAAAAATTTTGATCCACAAAAAAAATACCCTGTCCTGTTCGATGTGTACGGCGGGCCGGGTTCCCAAACGGTAAAAAACGAGTACAACGGCTACACAGGACCTTGGCACCAGATGCTCGCCCAAAAAGGCTACATCGTGGTGAGCGTGGACAACCGGGGCACTGGCGCACGGGGGCGGGCGTTCAAAAAATGCACCCAACTCCAACTGGGCAAACTCGAGACGGAGGATCAGATCGCTGCGGCCCGCCAAATGGGGGCTATGCCCTTCGTAGACCCGGCTCGCATTGGCATCTGGGGCTGGAGCTTCGGTGGCTACCTGAGCAGCTCGTGCGTGCTGAAGGGCAACGACGTGTTCCGAATGGCGATGGCTGTGGCTCCCGTCACCAACTGGAAATGGTATGATTCGGCCTATACCGAGCGCTTCATGCACACCACCGCCGACAACAGCGCCGGTTATGAACAAAACTCGCCCATCAACTTTGTAGGCCGTCTGCGCGGCGATAATTACCTGATCTGCCACGGTACAGCCGACGACAACGTACACTGGCAACAAACCACCGAAATGGTTCGCGCCCTTGTAGCAGCCAACAAGCCCTTCGAAACGCACTACTACCCCAACCGAAATCACGGCATTTATGGCGACAACGCAACGCGGCACCTGTTTGCCAAACTGACCGCCTTTGTACTGGAAAAACTCTGACGGTGATTTTTTGAAAATTATATGCACCCACCCAGTCCGTTGCCTTCGCTCGAACGCGCCTTCCTCCTGCTCGTGGTCGTATTCATCGCCGCGCTGTTTCTCCCCCGCGTGCTGACACAAGGCATGTTTGGCGACGGGCTGCTGTACGCCTCCATGGCCCGCAACCTCGCCCAAGGGAAAGGCACCTATTGGGCTCCGTTTTTTTCTTCCGGCTATTGGGTGCCAGGCCTGCCCGTTTTTTACCAAGAAAACCCGCCGCTGATGCTTTGGGTGCAGTCGCTGTTTTTCCGTGTGCTCGGCGACCACTGGTGGGTGGAAAAACTGTACTCGACGTTTCTTCTGGCCCTAAACGGCCTGCTGTTGTGTCGGATATGGGAAATCCCCTTGCGCAGTACACCCTTCAGGGGGCAATATTTTTGGCTGCCCCTTCTGCTGTTTTACCTGATCCCGACCATTAGCTGGGGAGCACCAAACAACCTGATGGACACGACCATGCTGACGTTTTGCCTGCTGGCCTTGTACAGCACGGCGCGGGCTGTTTTTTTGCAAAAAAATACGGTGGGTTGGCTGGCGCTCACCGGCCTGTTCGTTGTCTTCGGCTTCCTGACCAAAGGGCCGGTGGCCTTGTATCCGGTGGCCGCGCCGTTTTTGTTTGCGGTAGCCCTGCCGGGCGGCAACCGGTTGCGTGGTCTGGGGCAGTCTGTTTTCACTGGCTGCGTGGTGCTACTACTGTTTGTTGTATTGCTCGGGTTGGTGCCGCCAGCCCGCGAACTTTTCCAAAATTATTGGGAACAGCGGTTGTCCGTGGCGCTTGCCGGCGGGCGTGAAGATGGCCTACACACCGGGTGGGGGCGGCTAAACGCGCTCAAAATTCTATTTATGGAATTGCTGCCGATACT
>JBJXEZ010000041.1:0-13975 GCA_046153695.1 Saprospiraceae bacterium | reverse complement strand
CTCGAGTTCCAGTCATGGCGTGTACGTATTAGGTGTAAGCAACCCAAACGTACACGCTTTTTATTTTTTAACCATGCACAGACCCCAATAAACCCTAATTTCTTCACGAACCATTGCTGAGGATTGTCAAAAAAAATATGTTTTTTGTTAAAATTTTGTGATCGTTAGGATTTTTTATAGGGGGGGGGGGGTATTTTTGTCACCCGTCTTGCACGCGCATGTCGGCCTAACTTCGGCCTATTCGCTCGAAGTGCAGGCGCAACAAACTTCCTATCCACTCGTATGGGGCAGAAACTGCCCTAATAATTTCAAATCTTTTTACAAAAAAACTTAGATGACATGAAATATTTAGCAAAAAAAATTATCATCCTGTTGTGCGTTCAACATATTGCTTATCAAGCATTGGCGCAAATAAATGTGGGTGTAATCACAAATGGTGTCCCCTCTTTAACCATGAATGATGCGCAGTTATCGGACACTCTTGCATTTGTCTTAAATGGAGCAACCTTGCAAAATTCTACCGCCGAAATTGGTACGGATACCCTTGGCACTTATTACTACATAATGGCCGACGGCATTCGGAGCGGGCAAGCCAACCCGAGCCAAATTGCGGTTATTTTGACATCAAACGGTAGCACCTTGATGTTCAGTAGCGGCACGGGTTGTACCATGGAATGCACAACGAGCTTGCCGTGTACAAAGTGCAATCAAACCGTTCTCGAAAGGTGTAAGCGACAAACCTGTTCTTGTGGAAGCGCCTCAGGAGGGTGCAACTCAAGTATTACCTTCCCTAATTAATAGTGCTTAACACAACCCGGTGCGGTTTTTTCTCCAACGAGTGAATAGGGCCATTTTTTCATAAAAAAAATCTACGATATGAAACCTGTAATTCGGAGTTGCTTTTTTTTGACCTTATTTTTCTCTGGCCAGTTACTTGCTCAAATAAACGTAGGCCATATTGTGAATGGAGTACCAACCCTGACAATGAGTGATGCGGTGTTGTCAGATACATTAGACTTTGTTTTAGACGGTGCTATCCTGCAAAATTCAAATGCCCAAGCCGGAACAGATACCTTTGGTATATTTTACTACATAAAGGCTGATGGCATTCGGAACGGTCATGCTAACCCCAGCCAAATAGCGGTCATTCTGACAGTAAATGGCAATAACTTAGAATTCACCTCTGGCACGGGTTGTACAATGGAATGCAGGCCTGGTTTACATTGTACCGCTTGCGACCAAACGATCTATGAAAAATGTAAACGACAAACTTGTTCCTGTAAGCCAGCAAACAGTACCCATACTTGTACAGCCAGTATTACATACCCGTCAAACAATTAATTTCACCTAAACATTGAGTGATATATAACCATTCAGCCGCTGACTCAGCGGGGTCTTTGGCCTAATAGCTATATATCACTCAATTTACTTTCCTCCCAACTCCTCGCCCACTGTATGCAGGGCCAGAATAGTTGCACAAATAGCCAGTCCCGGCGGCAAACTGATCCACCACAGTTGCGGGCTGCTGCGGGCATTTTGCAGCAGGCTGCCCCAGGTAGCGCCGACGAGGTTGTTGTCGCCATAGCCGAGAAACGACAACGAAGCCTCCAGCAGAATGGCCCCGGCCACGCCGAAAGCGAAAATCGTGTAGGTGGGGCGCAAAGCATTGGGCAGTGCGTGGCGAAAAAGTATGCGCCACTCCGTCAGGCCTAAGCCGCGTGCGGCGGTCACATACTCCAGTTCACGAACACGCAGTAGCTCGGCCCGGACAAAAAGTGCCACGCCAGGCCAGGAAAAGGCCCCGATAAGCGCCGTCATCGCCCATAAAGTTTGCCCTTGTTGGCGTAGCATGGCCGCAAACGCAACGATAGCCAACAAGCCGGGTATGGAAGTGAACACCTCTGCCAGCCGCATGATGATCAAGTCGGCGGGCAAGGCCACCGTTCGGGCGAAATACGCCCACCGTCCAAGTGCTTTTCCCAACAAAAAAAACAGGCCGATTACAGCGCCAGCCATAAGCAATGCGGCAGCCCAATGCGCCGCGACACCACTTGCATCGGGCAAAAAGTGCCGTGCTGTGCCCGCGTAAAACCACGCTGCCGGTGCTCCGGCCAATAAAGCCCAGAGCTGCCAGCGCCGAACACGCAGGCGCCCGTCGCCCCAGTAGCCGGCTATCGCGCCCAGTGTGAGGCCGATGGCAAAAGCGATGCTCATGGCCAAGGTGCCGGTGAGGAGAGCTGCCCGCGCTCCACCAACCATGCCGGCCGCCACGTCGTGCCCTTCCGTGTCGGTACCCAACCAGTGCCGGAAACGGCTGCCTGGGTGGATACTACCCGGAAGTGCCTGGCGGACGGTGGTATCAGGGTTGGACGGCAGCTCGCCCGGTGAAAAAGCAATAGGTGCGAATACCGCCGCTTCGTACGAATGAAGCCGCCAGCGAAACCCCGACTGAATGGAGTCCAGTACCGGATGGCCGTAGGGCTTGTCCGGCCCATGCCAGATGGCACGTAACGCAGGAAAAAACGCCTCGCCGCGGACTTGACAGTACAAGGGACGGCCGTTGGCGAGGATGTCCCGGGCCAGCGCCATTACCGTGAGTAGCCCCAGCAGCCAGATCGCGGGGCGGAGTTGTCTATTTTTAAACCACGTCATTATTTTCAAAAGGGAAAACCAGTGTAAAATCGGGGAGTCCGTCCTGGGCGATTTGGCGGCTTGGTGCGAAACCGAGCACGAAACCGCCGCCGCCCGCGCCGCAAATTTTGAAAATGATTTGGCCGTCACGCAGGTTATTTTCCCAAACCAGACGCAAGTGCTGCGGGACCATGGGTGCCATACTTTCCAACTGAAACGCCGAGACGCGTTGGAGGGCTGGCCAAAATGCGGCCTCGTCGGCGGTTTGCCAGGAATCAAGCAGTGCCTCGCTGGCGGGCAGTAGCGATTGGTTCAGGCCGTCGGAAAACGCCGTTTCGGTTTTTTTTTCCAAAAACCACTGCACCAACGGGCCGGTGCGGCGCGGTTGCCCTGAATCGAGCAGAAAAACGGTGGGCGGCCTGTTTGGCCAAGGTGCCGCCTCAAAAAATGCCACCTCGTCGCGGTTGGCGATCAGCAGGGGGCGGTTCAGGTAGCTGGTCAGCGGGTCAACTCCCGAGCTCTGCCCGTGAAAATGGCTTTCCATTTGGGCAAACCAGAACTTCAACTTGGTCAGGTCGGTCGTTTTTTCGGCCACATAGCGCTCGTACACAGCCGCGCACAGGGCCCCCGAGCTACCGAGGCCGTACCCGACCGGTATGTCGGAGCGGAAGTACAGGCCTTCGGCAATATCGCGCCGGAACGACTTGAAATCGAGGCCGGGCACAGATTTCAGGGCGAGGCTGTTGGCGAATTTCAACAACTGTTCGCGCCTGTCGCCCGGCTGCCCCGGGCTGTCTTCGGCCCACTGCCCGGAAAATGCGGCCACCGGCACGGCCAGTGCGCGGGCACCGAGCAGCAGCAGGTATTCGCCGAAAAGAAGCAGTTTGGAGGGAAAGGACATGGGCACCTATGGATGATTTCTGTGCAAAAGTCCAGATTCCAGGACTGTGAACCTAACATTGAGCGTAAGAGCGTGTATAAATTTCAATTGCTGCTTGCAGCCTGGCAACTGAATTTTATACGCGCTAATTTTTTTTTCACACATCAATCCTGATATCCGCAACAACCCATCGAAATTCCCGCTCACCCGCTCACCCGCTCAAACAAATCGGGTCGGCGAGTCTTTGTGCGTTCTATGCTCTGCTCGTGACGCCACTCATCAATCAATTTATCGTTACCGGAAAGCAGGACATCGGGTACGGTCATACCCTGCCACTCAGCGGGGCGGGTATAGACAGGCGGAGCGAGCAGGTCATCCTGAAAACTGTCGAAAAGAGCGGAGGTCTCGTCATTGAGTACGCCGGGGATGAGTCGTCCGACGGTATCCACGAGGACAGCAGCCGCCAGTTCCCCGCCGGAAAGGACATAATCGCCGATACTGATTTCGAGGGTGACGTACTTTTCGCGGATGCGTTCGTCTATGCCCTTGTAGTGCCCGCAGATGACCAACAGGTTTTGGCGCAACGACAGGCGGTTACACAGTCCCTGATTGAGCCGAACACCGTCGGGAGAGGTATAAATGACCTCGTCGTAGGAGCGTTCGGCCAGGAGTTTTTCGATGCAGGCGGCGAGCGGTTCGGGTTTCATCACCATGCCTGCGCCACCGCCGAACTGGTAGTCGTCCACCTGTTTATGCCGCCCGAGGCCATAGTCGCGCAGGTTGTGCAGATGCACTTCAAGCAAGCCCCGGTTTTTGGCACGCTGCATAATGGAATGGCTTAGCGGGCTTTCCAGCAGTTCGGGCAAAACGGATATAATGTCGAAGCGCATAGGTATTTTTTTGTGCTAAAGGTACGGCCACAACCGGACCACTTGCCTCTGGCTGTATGTCTCACTTAATATATAGTATACCGAATAGTAGGTTATGGGCAGGGCCTAGAGATTTTTTCGCCCTGCAAGGCGCTTTTTGCAGGCATAGTGGGACAAATTATGGCGAAAAAAAGGAACGACGCAGGGCGGAAAAAGATCAAGCCCTGCCCATAACCTACTATTCGGTATACTATCTAATTATTGTCCCTTTTTTTTGAACGACCAGGTCACCCACGCCCGAGCGGCCTCTGTGCCGTTGGGTAATGTACCGATCGACAGCACGCGCAGCGTTTGCGGCTCGTTGCTGTCCACGGCTTGTTGTATGGCATGGGCAATTTCATGGCCGGAGGTACAGGAAAAAAGGAGTGTTTCGGAGGCTTTTTTTAAAAACTCCGCTTCGATGCCTACGATCAGCATGGAAACCGGCACCTGGCCGTCGAGGGCAACGAGAGCCAACAACCCGGTGGACATTTCCGCGGCAGCGCATTGCGCAGCGAAGTATGTGGACCGAAAAGGGTTTTGCGAGCGCCATCGGTACGGCAGCCGAACCACGGCTTGCTCGGCGCTGCACGCCGAGATACTCAAGCCCATGAAAGCCGCTGCGGGCAGTTTCCACCACATGAAAATGCGCATACGCCAATGGGAATTGATTTGTTCGAGTACGCTCATGAGCGGATTTGTGGTTAATAAGGTTCTGATTAGCAGGCAGGGGAACGATTGGGCTTTGTTGAATTGTTTGGGCAAAGTTAAGTTTATAGATAAAAAAATACATTGTTTCGGCAATGCTCCTATTTTTGTCGCATCGCTAGAAAAGTAAACAGCACTTAATGAAATGAACTGGAGAAGATTGAACGGACAACGCATCGAACAACCGCTGCTCGAGGCTGTAGAGGAAACCATTCGGAGAGAAACAGCCGCCGGACACCGTATGAAGGTTTGCATTGGCACAGATTCGCAGGTGATTGGCGATGAAGTACATTTTGCCACTGTCATTGTGTTCCTGCGGGAAAAGCGCGGCGGGTTCATGTTTATTTCCAACTACAACAATGCTCGCAAGATGACACTGCGCGAACGCATGATTCTCGAAGTAGGCCGCTCCGTAGAAGTAGCCTACTCCATGTGCGAGCTACTCGACCGCTACGACGTGGCACTCGAAGTACACGCCGATATCAACACCGACCCGGCTTTCGAGAGCAATACAGCACTCAAAGAAGCCATGGGGTATATCCTCAGTATGGGCTTCGTGTTTAAGGCTAAGCCAGATGCATTCGCGTCGTCGTCGTGCGCGGATAAGTTTGTGTGACACTATCAATTTTTACAAAAGCAGGCTCCTGATTGCTCTACGCACCACTTTGCCACAAGTTGGTCTAAACTGCTGTTGACCGAAAACCAGCGACCTATTTTTGCCGGCCCTTGCGGTTGTTTCCGTACAGGCACATGTTCTTCACAACAAAAATTACTCGCTACTATGAATTTTAAGCAGTTTGGGGCAATCATCGCATTTTGCTTGCCCGTTGTTTTTCTTTCTGCCCAAGGTGCCAAAGCACCTGATAACTGGTTTACCCTCGACCAAAAAACCGACAACGTCCTGGGCACGAGCTCGGATCAGGCTCTTGCTGCGCTGAAGGCCAAAGGCAAAAAAGGCCAGACTGTCATCGTGGCCGTGCTCGACTCGGGCGTGGATTCCAAGCACGAAGACCTCAAAGACATTATGTGGATAAACCCGGGCGAAACACCCGGAAATGGCAAGGATGACGACGGAAATGGCTATATCGATGATATCCACGGATGGAACTTCCTCGGCGGTGTCACTGGCGAAAACGTCCACCACGAAACCCTCGAAATGACACGCGAGTATGTGCGCCTCAGTAAAAAATTTGAAGGCACCAAAGAAAAAGACCTTTACGGGGATGCCAAAAAAGAGTACGCCTACTACCAAGAGGTAAAAACTGCCTATTTGGAAGCCCGCAAAAAAGCCGAGGCACAAAAAGCAGATACGGAAACCCGTTATGACAACCTGGAAAAAGCCTTCGCGGCTATCTCCAAAGCCATCGGCAAAAAATCATTCACACTGGACGATGTCTCCAAAATGGATGCCGGTACAAACGAATCCCTCAAAGAATCTATCGCGTTGGCTTCGCGTGCGTTGGGACGTGGCACCACGCCCGACAATTTTACCGAGCGCAAAGCGGCCTCCATTGAGGCCTCTTCTGGCCCGCTCCTGTACAACCTCAACCCCGACTACAACCCCCGCACCGCCGTGGGCGACAACCCCAACGACCTCACCAACCGCAATTACGGCAACAACGAGTACGAAGGCCCCGATGCCGGTCACGGCACCCACGTGTCAGGTATCATCGCCGCTATCCGCAACAACGGTATCGGTGTGAATGGTGTAGCCGACAACGTGCGCATTATGACCGTCCGCTGTGTGCCCGATGGTGACGAGCGCGACAAAGATGTGGCCAATGCCATTCGTTATGCTGTGGACAATGGTGCCAGTATCATCAATATGTCTTTTGGCAAAAGTTACAGCCCCGACAAAAAGTATGTAGATGATGCCGTCAAGTACGCCGCTGAACGCGATGTACTGCTTGTTCACGCCGCTGGCAACGATGCCAAAAACAACGATAACAGCCCCAACTTCCCCAACGCCACCTACCTCGAGCCGGTGAAAAAAGGTTTCCTGCGCAAAAAAGAACGCTCAGCCCCCAACTGGCTGGAAGTGGGTGCGCTCTCGTGGCAGCCCGCCGAGCGCCGCGTTGCCGGCTTTTCCAACTACGGCAAAGAAAACGTGCACCTGTTCTCGCCTGGTCTCCAGCTCAATTCGACGGTGCCCGGCAGCAAATACGCTGTCTTTAGCGGCACTTCTATGGCTTCTCCTGCTGCGGCTGGCGTGGCCGCTATCCTCCGCTCGTACTACCCTGAACTGACCGCCCCGCAAGTACGCGATATACTGGTCAGTTCCTGCGTAAAACAGGAAGGCGAAGTGAACAAGCCTGGCAGCACCGATAAAATCAAGTTTAGCGACTTGTGTATCAGCGGTGGTGTGGTCAGTACGACGAATGCCCTGGCAATGGCTGACAAGACCAAAGCCAAGAAAAAAGACAAAAAGGCGATCTGGTTAGAGGCGGGCATGGGCAAAATGCCCAAACGCGAAAAAGTAGTGACTCCGTAAGAAAAACGGCTACTCACCTATTAACCACCGCTTGAAATGAGCCGAGCGTTCCGTGCTCACGATGGTGTCCTGATCGGTAGACGGCTCCAATTCTACTTTCACGCGGCTTTTGGAGTAGGGGTGCATCTCGCAGATAGCCGCTACATTGATGATAAACTGACGATTGATGCGGAAAAACACGGCTGGGTCGAGCATGGCTTCCAACTTGTCAAGTGGGTAGTCCGCCGGGTATCGCTTACCCGAACTACGGGCAACAAGAAAGGTGATTTTGTCTTTGGTGTAGAAATAGGCAACGTCGCTCATGTCCACCAATTTAATGCTGTTGCTGAAGCGGATGAGCATACGCCTCAGGTAGCGGGTGCCTTCCTGTTTGCGCAGCATATCGAGCAACGAAGTGAGGTCGGGGGCAGCCGAGAGAATGGTTTTTTTGTACTTTCCCACGGCTGCCTCCAGCTCGCTGGCTTTGATCGGCTTGAGCAGGTAGTCCACCGCGTTCACCTTGAAAGCCCGCAACGCGTACTCGTCGAAAGCGGTGGTGAAGATAACAGGGCAAGCAACCTGAACATGGTCGAAAATTTCAAAACTGGAACCATCAGCCAAGTGGATGTCAAGCAGCATCAGGTCAGGATGCGGGTTGTTTTGGAGCCAGAGCACGGCGGCCTCAACGCTGTCCAGGCGGCTGAGCACCACGGCATCAGACACCACCTCGCCAAGCATTTTTTCCAAGCGGCGGGCTGCCGCGTTTTCGTCTTCGACAATCAGAATGTTCATGACTCAACCGACAGTAGCGGAATTTTTACGGTGAAAAAAACGCCGTCGTTTTCCACCACCACCGGGCGTTCACCCAAAAGGCGATAGCGGTACACGAGGCTTTGCAGGCCGAAGTGCGTGCTCGGCTCGGGCTTGATCTTGGGCTGGATGTTGTTGCGCACCACAACATGGCCCTCCTCGTCGGCAAAAATTTCGACAGTGAGCGGGCGATTGGCCGAGATCACGTTGTGTTTCATGGCGTTTTCCACCAGCATTTGCAGCGTCAGCGGCATGATGAAACCCGTTTGGCCATTCAGCCGATCTTCGAGTCGGAGGCCGTCTTCGTAGCGTTTTTTTAGCAAAAAATCGAAGCTGCGCACCAAATCGCGTTCTTCCTGCAAGCTGATGAAATCACGTTCCCGGTAGGCAATAATACTCCGGTAAAAATCCGACAGGTGCTCCACATACTCAACGGCAAGTTTGGGGTTTTCCTCAATGATGGCAATGAGTGTGTTGAAGCTGTTGAACAAAAAATGTGGATTGATTTGGCTTTTTAATGCCTCGAACTGAGCTTCCACAGATTCCCGTTTCAACCTGGCCTCTCGCCCGAGGCGCAAATCACGGTTTTTCACATAGACAAAAAACGCCGCAGCCACAGCCCCCCCGAGCAGTAACACAAACCACCACCGCGCCCAAATGGGCTGGCCGATCTCAAATGCCCAAGCGACCTCCGGCACGTTGTCAAAATCGCCGTGCTCGCTCGTCTGCACCCGAAAACGGTATTGCCCTGGCGGCAGGTTGGGGTAGGATGCGAGGTGGTCTTTCGACACCTTCCATACCGGGTCGAAGCCCTCAAGCCGGTAGCGGTAGCGTACAGATTCGGGGTCGGTGTACCACAGACCTGTGAAGTTGAAGGCGAAATAGTTTTGGTCGTAGGCGAAGTATTTTTGGCGCACAAAGTCAACCGCTTGGGAAAACACCGAGACTGCGGTGATACCGGGCTGGGGGTCGTCCAGAAACGAATCGTCGAAGGCAGTTATCCGCAGAATACCCTGCCGCGTTCCGAGCCAGACATTGCCCCGTGCGTCTCGCCAAAGAGCATTCAGGTTTACTTCGGCAGCGGGTGCGCCGATGCTCTCGTCGCAAAATGTGACGTGACCAGGTCGTTCGGGGATCAGAATATCCACGCCGTCGTCATAGCCCACCACTACATTGCCATTTCCGTCAGTGGCCAAGCCAGTGCCGGAAAGTCGGTGGAGGTGGTTTTCAGGGCCGTTCCGGAAAAACGCCGAGCCGTCGAAGCGAAAAAGCCCATCCTTGTCGGTGCCAAACCAGATGTGCCCTCGCCGGTCTTCAGTGATGCTGTACACCGTTTTTATCAGCTTGCCGTTGGCTTGGTTGATGTGCCGAAAGTGGCCGTTTTCCAGAACCACAAGCCCTTTGCCGTCGGTACCAAACCATGTGCGCGAGCGGCTGTCGCGGAAAATGCAGTACACGTAGCCCTTGCCGAGTGCGCTGAGCCGGTCACAGGTACCGGAGCGGAGGTTGATGGTGTTCACGCCGCCAAACGTGGCCAGTAGCACCTGATCGGTATCGCCTGCTATGGACAACACATTGTTGTCTTCCAAACCATCGTGGGTACTCAAGTGGCGCAGTAACTCGCCGTTTCGCCCAATCACAAAAACGCCAAGATCGAACGTGCCTGCCCAAATGGAGCCGTCGTTTGGTGACTCCCACAACGCTACGACGTTTTGGGGGCTTGGCCCGGTTTTTCCGGCCTGTACCTGTTTGTACACGCCGTTTTCGTTAAAAAAAAGACCATCAGGCGTACCAGCCCAAATACGGTTTTGGCGGTCGGTCAGTACCGAAAGGACGTTGGAGAATGGCGTTTCGAGAAGCCCAAACCGGACATTGGACGAATAGGCGGCACCCTTTTCCGTAACCGCCCAGAGTAGGCCCTCGCGATCTTTTCTCAGGGATCGGATACGGGAGTGGCGCAGGGCATTGTTTTCGGCCAACAGGTCAAGGGCGTTGGTCGCAGTTTCGAGTCGAACGGGGCCGGATTTTTCTGTGCCGATCCATAGCTCCCGGCTGCCAAAAACGGCGAGGCTCGTCACAGTACCATACGACCAATTGGGTGTATGGTGCCTGATTTTTTTTTGAGAGAAATCGTAGCGGCATACGCCTTTTTCGTGGGTTCCGATCCAGATGTCACCCTTGGGGCTGGCCAGGAGCGCCGTGACAATTGCGTCGGGCAGGCCGTCGGCGTGGGAGAGGCGACGAACCTGTTTTTCGCCTGGCTTGGGCATAGAGCAGATACTGATACCGGCATCGGTGGCGGCCCAGATATTGCCCTGGGTATCGCAGGCTAGTGCGTACACATCGTCGCCGCCGATGCCGTCGTCGGCGGCACTGAACTGGTACAACCGTTTGTTTTTCAGGCAGTACAACCCTTCGCCGTAGGTGGCTATCCACAGCCCACCGGAGTGGTCGGCAGCAAATGCGGTGATAGTTTTTTTGGGTAAGCCCTCTTCGGGCGACCAAGGTTGAAGGCGTGCGGCGAACCTGCCCTGACCGTCGGACTGGATAAAAAAAGCACTGTTGATGGGCAGGTGTCCGATTGTCCCGTTGCGAAAACCGGCCCAGATTCTGCCCTCCCACTCGAACAGAGCGCTGATAGGGCCAGACAGAGAATCGGAGCGCGAAACGAGGTGGAAAGCCTGCCCATCGTACCGGTACAGCCCGTTCTGCGAGCCGAACCAAAGCCAGCCCCGGCTGTCCTGAAAGACGGTGGTCAGGCGCACATCGACCAAGTCCTTGGTCTCATGCAACCGAAAAACGGGCGTTTGCCCCCTGGCGGCCCAGCAAAAAAGCAGGCCGAAAAGTAAGGTGAGTAATCTCGGCACGGGCTTCAGTTTTTGGCGACTTGAGGGGGGCGGACGAGCACAGCCTCCACGGAAACGGCTATTTCCTCGGCGATTTTTTGGTACACTACCTTTGGTATAGTGATGGCGTGATCGGTTAGGGGTACGGTAAAGAATGCCTGTACCCGGATTTTGCCATCGCGCAGTTCTAATGAGCCTTTGATGATGCGCTCCTGCTCTATTCCGTGGATCGAGAGTTTGCCCTTAGCACGCACGAGGTAGGAGCCGTCATTTTGGAAATCAATTTCTTCGATGATCTTGCCTGCAAAACTGGCTTTAACGTGCTGTTCAGTTTCTAAATAGTTTTCGTTGAAATGGTTGCGTTGAAGTGGGTTATTGAAGCCTTCAAAGGTGGCGATATCCACCGTCCAGGCGAAGGTTTTTCGTTCGGTATCCAGGATGCCGCGCAGTTTGTTGCTTTGGGCCTGAATGACCTCAAGTGGGGCATCGGATGTGAAGGTAACGGTGCCGTTGTCGCAGCGGTAAACGCCATCGTAGGGTTGGGCAAGCCATACGCCCAAAGTAAATAAACTGAACAGAAGAATTGCTTTTACGGCCACGTCTTTTTTTGGGTGTGAAAATACGGCAATGGAGGTACACTTTACGTCAGACAACCTGCTGAGCGGGCATTTTTTCCAGATGAAGATGCTCGTTCGGGCACTGATTGTGCCCGTTCAGGAAAAAAGGCACAACCCGGTTATCGAAAGGCTCGCTCTTCGTCGTGCTTTGTTTTAAAGGTGAAAAGTTGGATAGCCGCAGGTATGCCGCAGTGAAACGCCGTGCCTGTGAACGGAAAGGTGCTCTTCTGCCTCAAAAAAGCGAGAGCTGCGCCGTTTTGTGTTTTTCATGGAGGCCGAGATCGTACTCGGGCATTTTTCGGTCGGCAAAGTATTTTTCGCGAGCCAACCGAAACTGGTCACGTATGATCTCGGCTATTTTTCCCTCTCCGCGCATGCGCAGGCCGGGGCGCGAGTCGTGCAAATTGCCGCCGTGTGCCTCGCGGATTTTGTTTAGCACCTTGTCGGCACGGTCGGGCATGGTTTTGCGCAGCCAGTCTTCGAACACGATACCTACGTCTCCATTGAGGCGTACCATGGTATAGCCGATGCCGAGTGCACCACGGTCGGCCACGGCCTTGGCCATACCCAGTATTTCATGCTCGTTGAGGCCGGGGATAATGGGTGCCAGCATGGCAAATGTGGGCACACCATTAGCTGCGAGGGTTTCTACCGTTTTCAGGCGCTGTGCTACTGTGGCCGTGCGTGGCTCGAGGAATTGGCGCAGTTCTTCCCGCAATGTGGTGATGCTGATAGCTACATGTACAAGTCGTTCAGCGGCCAGTTGTTTGAGCAAATCCAGGTCGCGCAGCACAAGGCTGTTTTTGGTGATCATGCTCACAGGATGTCGGTATTTCCAGAACACCTCAAGGCAGGCGCGGGTGATGCCGAACTTGCGCTCGGCGGGCTGGTACACGTCGGTGTTGCCGGCGAACATAACCGGCGCGGCTTTCCACGATTTCTTTTTCAATTCTTTTTCCAGCAATTCGGCGGCATTGCGCTTCAGGAGGATTTTTTGTTCAAAATCCAGTCCGGCGCTGTAGCCCCAGTAGGGGTGCGTGTTGCGGGCGTAACAGTAGATACAGCCGTGTTCGCAGCCCTGGTAGGGGTTTAGGCTCCAGGCAGCAGGAATGTCAGGGCTTTCCACCGCGTTGAGTATGGTTTTGGGGTGGGTTTCGAGGTACTCTGTACGGAGGTCGGCTTCCTCCCAGTCATCGGCGTGCAAGGCCCAGTCTACGGGTTGCTCGTCGCGCACGATCTTTTCGTATTTCGACGAGGGGTTGATCTGGGCGCCGCGCCCGCGGAGGAAGGGTGGTTGTTGTGGCATGGTCGTTTGTGTTGAGCAAAAGTAGGGGAAATTTGCTGCGGGCAAAAGAGTGTTTTTTGCTGTTTTAAACGAAGTTGGGTTTTCAAATATGCCTATTACAAAAGCAACGAGTGTGTTCCGTAGTTAAATATTGGAATTTTATTTTGCAACCCTACTTGCACGCTCCAAATGCACGCCATACCTTTCGGCGCTGCAAAAACTAAATCCAATGAGACAATTGCCTATCCAACAGGCGAACTGAACGCCCCCGCTGCCGGTATAGACTCCGACGGCGGGGGCGTTGTTTGTGGACAAGAGGTGAAAAAAAAGTTAGTGGATACCGGAAACCACATCAAAAAACGGGGCGCAACTGAAAGGCCAAACGAGTAGGGAAAACACTAAATCGTTTAATTTTTAACCAATGGACGCACAAAAAGTAGATATGTTCATCATGGCCAACGGCAAGTATTTCGAAGGCCACAATGTACCGCAAATTCGGGAGCGCCTGCTCCTGATGGACGACTCCCAGTGGGGCATGGTTCAGGCTCTACAGTTCAAGGACCCTACCACGAGCCTCATCGTTTCGTTGTTAGGCGGCAGCCTCGGCATTGACCGGTTTCTCATTGGCGATACGGGCCTCGGTGTAGGCAAATTGCTCACCTGCGGGGGCCTCGGTATCTGGACTATTATTGACTGGTTCATGATTATGGGTGCCACACGAGAGAAAAACCTGGCCTTGCTGCAACAATCGCTGTATTAATGCACCGGGCCAATTCCAGGATTTACCTTGTTTTGGCCCTTGCGTGCATGGGCGGGTATG
>JBJXEZ010000031.1:0-6012 GCA_046153695.1 Saprospiraceae bacterium | reverse complement strand
GAGTGTACTTGCCAGATGGCGGGGAAAACGAACCAATCCGTGAAAGACCACGTGTTCAACAATTTTCACCAATCACTTTCCATGGGGCCTAGAGCGTGTTTAAATTTTCAAAGGGTACACATTTTTTTAATAAAAAAAGTTGCTTCAAAAAAACAGTTAAAAAATACCTCGGATAGGTCAAATATTGGTAGAAAAACCCCCTCACGGAGAATTCCCAAGACCTCGGAGAGGTCGAATACTTGGTGCCGATCACAAATCAACATGCGACCTCTCCGAGGTCGTAATTCAAATGACAAACCTGATTTCTACCAATATTTGACCTCTCCGAGGTCTTTTTGAGTGAATATAACCAGGCTTGTTGTCTGCCAACAAAAATGTGTACCCTTTGAAAGTTTAAATTTAACATTTCGGCGTCAGGTCGTCCAATTTTATCCTGCCCTGCCATCCGAATGTTAAATTTAAACACGCTCTAACTGCCCGCATACCGCGTCGCCTCCTCCACCATTTTCAACTGCCCGTACGAGTATTTGTCCTCAAAGTGCGCCTTGGCCAAGGAGTGCAGCGCGTTCGGGTTTTCGCTGAAATAGTGGAAGATCAGGTTCACATCCTCCACGTCCATGAACTCCAGGATATCCACTTCGCCCGTGCCGATGTAGTGGGCCAGGTGTCCCTCAATGGTCGTTCGGGCGTAGCTGCGTTCGGCAGCGATCTCGTCTATCGTCATTCCTGAGCGGTACATGTCGAAGGTCACGGATTTGGACTCCGGCTTCGGCGGTTTTGGCGCTTCGGGATCGGGCAGGGCGAGGGCATCCGTTTGCAGGTTGTGGGCCACACAATAGTCGCGCACGATGGCGAGGATTTCGACACCAAACTGCCTGGCTTTGCCTTTGCCGATACCGCGCACCTTGCGCAGGTCGGGCGTGATGACGGGCAGCCGTTCGGCCACTTCAAGCAGCGCCTTGGTGAGCAGCACCTCGTAGGGTTCGAGGCCGAAACCCTCGGCATAGTCGTCGCGCCATTTTTGGAGCAAAGCAAACAAAGCGGGATGCGTCGCGCCCTGGGGCGAGGGTGCCGAGCGGGGATTGGCGACCGACTGCGATTCGGCCTGAAAATCCAGTTCCGCGTTTGCCCGCGTGCGCAAGTAGGCTTGCGGCGAAAAACCCGTTTGGGCGGCTGTGATGCAGGCTTTTTTTACAAACAGTTCTTTTTGCAGGTTGGAAAGGGCCTCTTCGGCGGATTTGCGCACAGTCTTGTTGTCGGTCGTAATGGGCAGGTTTCGGGCTGCGGGCAACAGCAGGGTGGCAATTTTGTCCAAAAACCATGCGCCGGCCTTGAGGATGCGGGCCTGTAAATCGGCGTTTTGTTCGGGCTGGCCTTGCTGTTGGAAATACCCGTGCAACTGGAATTTGAATTTGTCGGACAGGGGAAAAATGTGTGCTTCTGCCTCGTCGCTGAGCGCCCGAAACTGGCGCAGGCTTTCGGGCAACAGGGAGTTTTCGTGCTCCAGCAACACACGGCCCAACTGGTCGAGGCGGCGTTTCAGAAGAGAAAAATCAAACAATTCGAGCACAAGGGCTTGCTGAAATTCTTTTTTGGCCTGCTCCAGATGCGCTTCGTCGGGCGCGTTTTTTTCTGCCATTTCCGTGAAATTTTTGACCGTGGAATCGGTCTTCACACTGGAGTGCGCAATCCTGGAACGCAATACTATGCCCTCAAAACTTTTGCACCGACTGAGCGCCACATACACCTGCCCGTGCGCAAAAGCGGCTTGCGCGTCGAGGATCACACGCTCAAAAGTCAAGCCCTGGCTTTTGTGAATGGTGATGGCCCAAGCCAGTTTGAGCGGATACTGGGTAAACGTGCCAAGAATATGCTCGCCCACTTCCTTGGTCTGCTCGTTGAGGGTGTACTTCACGTTTTCCCAGTCTACGGGCAACACGGGAATTTCGGCCCTTTCGCCCGGGCAAAGCACATAAATGGTGCCCTCGGCAATGCGGGTCACCTTGCCGATCTTGCCGTTGTAGTAGCGTTTTTCGCGGGCCGAATCGTTTTTTACAAACATTACCTGCGCCCCGGTCTTCAGTTCAAGCGCCTCGTCGGTCGGGTAAGCCTGCGAAGGAAAATCGCCGTGTACGGCAGCACGGAATACCTGCCCGGTCTCGGCCAGGGCGGCGAGTTTTTGGGCGTTAATCTCGTGGGCCGTATTGTTGTGAGTGGTCAGGGTGATGTAGGGATTCGCCTCGTCGGGGCGGAAATCGGCCACATAGCGGCTGTTGAGCGCGGCGAGCACGTCAGCATCCACGGTATTGTCGCGCACCTTGTTCAGCAGGGCGATAAATACGTCGTCCGACTGGCGGTAGATATGTTTGAGTTCGATCACCACCGGGTTGGTACGCAGCAGAGCATGGCTGCTGAAAAAATAGGGCGTCGGGTAGTGGTCGCGGAGCAGGTACCAATCATCGTCCTTCACCACCGGCGGCAGCTGGTGCAGGTCGCCAATCAGGAGCAGCTGCACACCGCCGAAGGGTTTGTAGGGGTTTCGGTAGCGGCGCAACACGTCGTCTACGCCGTCGAGCAGGTCGGCACGCACCATACTGATCTCATCAATCACGAGCAGGTCGAGGCTTTGTATGAGGCGGATTTTTTCGCCTGCGAACTTGCGCTGACGGGCCGGGTCGCGGGTATTGCCCGGCAGGTGGAGGCCAAAGGGCAGTTGGAAAAACGAATGGATCGTCATGCCCCCGGCATTGATAGCCGCCACACCGGTTGGTGCCACCACGACCATGCGCTTCACCGTCTCTTTTTTAATGCGGTGCAGGAATGTCGTCTTGCCCGTGCCAGCCTTTCCCGTCAGGAAAATATTCCGGTCGGTGTTGGCCACATATTCGTAGGCGCGTTCGAGGTCCGGGTTGGATTGGAGGTCCATTCGTTTTTTTTGACAAAGTTAGACACACGCCCACCGCACTGCCTCAGCCACACCTAAAAAAAACCAGCCACGCATAAAAAATAAATAAACGGTCGTACGGCTTTTGATACACATCACCGGAAACCTGCAAACCCAATTACCTTTGCGCTTATGCAACACACCACGGACATGGAGGCACTGAGCAAACTCGTGCACCAGGAAAGCGCATTTTTGGAGAATTTAAGATCCGCCACAGCGAAGGTCATTGTTGGTCAGGAAGCCATGCTGGACCGCTTGTTGATCGGCTTACTCACCAAGGGGCATATCCTGCTCGAAGGCATGCCCGGGTTGGCCAAAACGCTGGCTATCAAAACGCTGGCCCAAGCCGTGGACGCGCGCTTCAGCCGCATCCAGTTCACACCCGACCTGCTGCCCGCCGACGTGGTGGGCACCATGATCTACAATCCCGCCAAAGCCGAGTTCACTGTGCGGCGCGGGCCGATCTTCGCCAACTTTGTGTTGGCCGACGAGATCAACCGCGCCCCCGCCAAAGTGCAGAGCGCTCTGCTTGAAGCCATGCAGGAGCGCCAAGTGACCATCGGCACCGAGACGTTCAAACTGGAGGAGCCGTTTTTGGTGTTGGCCACCCAAAATCCTATTGAGCAGGAAGGTACTTACCCGTTGCCAGAGGCTCAAGTGGACCGCTTCCTGCTCAAAGTGAAAATCGGATACCCAACGCAGGAAGAGGAACGCCACATCATTCGCCGCAACCTCAACAGCGCCCCACTGGAATCCAAACAGGTAATTTCTGTGGAGATGCTGCTGCGGGCACGCGAGGCTGTGACAAAGGTTTTTCTAAGTGAAAAAATCGAACAATACATCCTTGACATCATTTTTTCCACCCGCGAGCCTGCGCGGTTCGGCCTCCAGGAACTGGCCCCGCTCATCAGCTATGGTGCTTCACCGCGAGCGAGTATCGCGCTGGCCCAGTCGGCGCGGGCATTAGCGTTCGTCAACCGCCGGGCCTACGTCACGCCCGACGATGTGCGTGCCATCTGCCCCGATGTACTGCGCCACCGCCTCGGCCTCACCTACGAAGCCGAGGCAGAAAACATCAGTCAGGAGGGCATTATCGCCAAAATCTTGCAAACCATCACCATACCATGAAAGTCTCATGAAGTACGGATTCATTATAGACAACCGCAAATGTATCGGCTGCCACGCCTGCACCACCGCTTGCAAGAGCGAGCACGAGGTGCCCGTTGGTGTGTTCCGCACCTGGGTCAAGCAAGTAGAAAAAGGCACGTTTCCGAACACCCGGCGCGTGTTTTCGGTGCTGCGCTGCAACCACTGTACCGACGCCCCCTGCGTCGAAATCTGTCCCGTTGAGGCGCTGTATACCCGCCCCGATGGCATCGTGGATTTTGATAAAGATCGGTGCATCGGTTGCAAATCCTGTATGCAGGCCTGCCCGTACGACGCGCTCTACATTGATCCCGACACCCACACAGCGGCCAAGTGCAACTACTGCGCCCACCGGGTGGACGTGGGGCTGGAACCTGCCTGCGTGGTGGTTTGCCCGGAGCATGCCATAATTTCGGGCGATATGGACGACCCCGACTCCGAGATCAGTGCCACACTTTCGCGCCACCAGACTACCGTACGCAAACCCGAAAAAGGCACCATTCCAAACTTGTACTACATAGACGGCGACGAGTTCTCGCTCTCCCCCACCGCAGCAGAACAACCACAGGGAAACCTGTGGAGCGAGCAGACGCGCGGCGTGGGCCACTTTGCCCGCGTCACGGAACGTTTAGCCTGGGAAGGTGAAAATGTTGTGCAGGAGCTGATGAAAAAAAACGCCGTCGCTGTTCCGGAATCTTCCGAGGGCGATTTTGCTCCGCCCAAGAGTATCGAGGTGCTCACTGGTCAAAACGCCAAACGGGTGTACGACACCCCGGGCAAGGGTATCCTTTGGGGTTGGGAAGTACCTGCTTATGTGACTACAAAGGCTGTATCGGCGGGCGCGTATCTGATCGGCATGCTGCTTTTCCTCGGGCAACGAACGACGTTCACCGACTGGGCGCTGTTGCGTTGGTCGCTGGGCATCAGCCTCGTATTTCTGGTAGTGACAACTGCTTTGCTGGTCAAGGACCTTGATCAGCCCAAACGATTTATTTATGTGCTGCTGCGCCCGCAATGGCGTTCGTGGCTCGTTCGGGGCGGCTATGCGCTCACGTTTTTCGGCGGTTTGCTGACGGTGCAGCTCGCGGCGGCTTGGTTTGAGTGGGAAAGTATTGCTGTTGGATTAGTGCTGCCCGGAGCAGCTTTGGCTGTGGTGGTAGCCGTGTACACGGCGTTTTTGTTTGCACAGGCTCGCGGGCGCGATTTTTGGCAAAGCCCAATGCTGCCGCTGCACATGATCGTACACAGTGTAATGGCTGGCAGCGCGGCACTGGCGATGCTGGAAGCGTTCGGTGTGCTGGAATTGGCGGCTCGTCCGGCGTTTTTCCTGGTGTTGGGTATCGTGGCCAACCTGTTTGTGTTGGCAGCCGAACTGAGCATCACCCACCCGACTTCCGATGCCAAAGCCGTGGCCAGGATGATCCTGCATGGTCGCTACCGGCGTGCATTTTGGCTCGTGGCTTTACTTTGCAACGTTTTACCCGCTACTGGTCTGTACATCGCAGGCGACAGCGCGACCGCGCAAATCCTCGCCAGTGTTTTGGCTCTGATCGGGATTTACCGGCTGGAAAAAATATGGATTGAGGGGCCGCAGCGGATTGCACTGGCATAGCGCAATTCACTTAGATCGACTTTAGCCATTTGGGAAATTGATAATGCCGTTTCAAGTCAATGAGATATGGCGACTGAAATAATTTTTGAACATCGCTGTAAAACGGGGACATTCATAAATTCAAAGTAACTGTTTAGCCTGAAAAGCATGCGGTATTATTGGGTACATCGCGCTCCGCCGGTGCAACCCCACCCCCATCCCCTCCCCCGAATGGGAGGGGGGCTTGCCCTCAAAAAAGGCAAAAATTAGCCACAGGTACTTTGGCTTTTCAACTTGATGAGACGGTGTTGGAACCCGCGATGTGCCCCCC
>JBJXEZ010000028.1:0-6789 GCA_046153695.1 Saprospiraceae bacterium | reverse complement strand
GCCAAAGCCGAGGGTGACGCTGGCCGCTATTCAAACGCTTTTGGCGGCTACAAGCCGGTACCCCGGTTCTTTTTGGGCCAACCTGCGCAGTGGAGCTGGCTTGCGAGCGGTTCGGACTTTTGTCGGCACCTATTCCCGCCCGAACATAACCTGGGCCGACCTGCCGTTTTTTCGCCAGCACACGGACCTCCCGATAATCCTCAAAGGTATCCAGCATACAGAGGATGCCCGAAAAGCCTTGGACTACGGTGTAGATGGGATTTATATCTCCAACCATGGTGGCCGGCAAGTGGATGGCGCGATCAGCGCTATCAAGGCGCTGCCAGGTATTGTTTCGGTTGTGCGTGGCAAGGTGCCGGTGCTGATTGACAGCGGGTTTCGCGGTGGCGCGGATGTTTTCAAAGCGCTGGCACTCGGCGCGGATGCCGTTGGTATCGGCAGGCCCTACTGCTACGCTCTGGCCTTGAATGGTCGGGCAGGTGTGGAGGAATTGCTCAAAAACTGGATGGCCGATTTTGAACTTACGATGGGGCTTGCTGGTTGCAAAAACGTGGAGGAGGTGCGGGGGGCGGAGTTGGTTCCGCAAGGAATCACCCCAAATCCGTAAAAAACTTCCGAACCTCGATGGCCTCTTTCGGTTTGATGCGACCCGAAAGGATGAGCCGAATTTCCCTGCGGCGGGCGGCGCTCTCGAACAACGTCTGCTCCTCGCTGGACAACGGCAGTACCGGGGGCACTGCCACAGGGATTTTGCGGGTATCGTCCAGGGCCACGAAGGTGAAGTAGGCGTGGTTGCAACGCCGGGCGTTCTGGCCTTTTATGTCGTTGGCGAATACCTCGACGTAGATTTCTACCGATGTGTTGAATGCCCGCGTTACGCTGGCTTTCAGGGTGATGACATCGCCAAGCCGGATCGGGTTTTGGAAGGAAATGTGGTCAACTGCTGCCGTCACAACGTGTGCCTCACTGTGCCGCCCGGCACAAACTGCAGCCACGATGTCCATCCAACGCATGAGGTTGCCTCCCATCAGGTTGCCCATCGGGTTGGTGTCGTTGGGCATGATCATTTCGGTCATGACCGTGTGGCTCTCGGATACTTTTTTTGGATTCAAGGAAAATGGGTTAGAAGGTTAAGGGGCACTTGGGGAAGGTTCATTAGGTTCGGACTGTAGACGCGTGCAGGCGAAAATTGTTCATGGCCCAGGCGTATCCGCCAAAGAGAACGGCGGAAAAAAACAAGTCACCCAACACGGTGTTTGTGAAAAACGGCAGACCGGCGGTATAGCAAGCGGCCAACCCGCCGAGGGTTTTGGGATACAAAGTGGATTCGAGCCAGACGCTAAAATTAGTGACAAGGAAAAATGATAAGGAGGCTGACAGACTGGCCATCGCCACGTTTTTCACAGAAACCTTGTTCAGCAGACTGCTTCGCCCAATGAGGGCAACCAAAGCAAAAGCCAAATAGATCCAGCCGGAGGTAAACCAAACGAACCCGTCGTAGTACTGTGCGTAGATGATGTTGTTCAAAAACAGGTCGCTCAGGAACAGGGCCGCAAACGGCATCAGAAACGCCAACCAACGGCGCTCAAAAACCGCTGCTCCGAACAGGCCGATGGCGGCTATAGGTGTAAAATTGTGCGGATGCGGTAACAGGCGAGTCAGCGCGGCAAGAATGACAAGAACGATGGCAACACGAAATTTCATGGTAGCAGTATGATATGGTGTGATGTACTGGATTGGGAGCAAAGATAGCGCCGTGAAACCTACGCTCGGTGTTTCCGAAGGGCCGTTTTTCCAAAAAACACCGGACTTTCATGCACAGAGTGGTATCCTTGCCCGCAATTAATTCAATTTATGCAACGACTGCTTTTTCAACTGACATGCCTTGCTTTTGCCCTGGCGAACTTTCCTAACCTTGCTCATGCCCAATCCGATCGCTGGCAACAGCGGGTAGATTACCAAATGACCGTAGACATGAATACGGCCAAACACCAATACCAGGGCACCCAGCGGCTGACATACACAAACAACAGCCCGGACACCCTTTACCGGGTTTTTTACCACTTGTATTTCAACGCTTTCCAGCCCGGCAGTATGATGGATGTGCGCTCGCGTACGATCATTGATCCCGACAAAAAGATCGGCAGCCGTATCGCCCCCCTTTCTCCTGATGAACAGGGCTGGATCAAAGTCAAGTCCTTGCGCCAAAACGGAAAAAAGGTCGAGTATGAGACCAACGAAACCATTTTGGAGGTTGAACTGCGGAAGCCTATCCTGCCGAACAGCACGGCCCTGCTCGAAATGGAATGGGAGGCCCAAGTGCCCGTTCAGATTCGTCGTAGCGGGCGCAATAATGCCGAGGGCATTGACTATTCCATGGCACAGTGGTATCCCAAGCTTTGCGAGTACGACTACATGGGCTGGCATGCCAATCCCTATGTAGCGCGGGAGTTTTATGGCGTTTGGGGCGATTTCGATGTGAAAATTAGTATTGACAGCAAATACGTTGTGGCGGCTGGCGGCTACCTGCAAAACCCGCTCGAAGTTGGCTGCGGCTACGAACCCGAAAACACCATGGTGCGCCGCCCGGCCGACGACAAACTGACCTGGCATTTCAAGGCTGAAAACGTCCATGATTTTGTCTGGGCTGCCGACACCAATTATGTACAAGTCAAGACTACCACTGCCGACGGCGTTCTGCTGCGCTTTTTTTGGCAAAAAGGCAACACATACGACCCGCAATGGGAGGCGCTGCCGACAATCATGGCCCGGGCTATTGGGATAGCCAGTGCGCGTTTTGGCAAGTACCCATACCGGGAATATGCCTTTATTCAGGGCGGCGACGGCGGCATGGAGTACCCCCTTGCTACACTAATCACGGGCAACCGACCGCTGAAAAGCCTCGTTGGAGTGAGCATACACGAACTCATGCACTCGTGGTACCAGATGATGCTCGGCACCAACGAAAGCCTGCACGCGTGGATGGATGAGGGTTTCACCTCCTATGCTGAAAAGTTAGTGAGCCAGCAATTGGCTGAGGAAGGATTAATGCCTGGGGCTGTAGCCCCCGACACGCTTTTTGCAGGCGAGTATCGGGAGTATTGCAAACTGGCGCTGAGTGGAAAGGAGGAGCCGCTTACGACCCATGCCGACTATTTTGAAGAAAACTATACCTACGGAAAAGCGGCCTACACCAAAGGTTCGGTGTTTATGCGCCAGTTGGGCTATATCATTGGTGAAAAAAACCGTGATGCCGGGCTGCTGCGCTATTTTGACACCTGGAAATTCAAACACCCTAACCCCAACGATTGTGTACGCATTTTTGAAAAACAAAGCGGTCTCGAACTCGATTGGTATTCGGAGCAGTTCGTAAATACGACAAATACAATTGACTATGGCATCTTGTCCGTGGAAAAAGACGAGCGCAAAACTACCCGTGTAGCCATCGTGCGCATAGGCCGCATGGCCATGCCGCTGGACATTTTGGTTACCTACTCAAACGGCAAGCAAGAGTTGTTTTACGCGCCGCTCGACCGGATGCGGGGCGAAAAGCCCGCCGAGCCGGGCACACGCCGAACCACTTTGGGCGACCACCGAACCCTTGAGCCGGGCTTTGTTTTTGAAATTCCAGAACGTTTCGAGCGTATCGCAAAAATTGAAATAGACCCGAAGCGCGGCATGGCCGACGTGGATTTGAGTAATAATACCTGGGAAGCGGCTGGCGAGGGGAAATAGATGGTCATTCGCTTTTTCGAGCAAATGAAAACCCGACACCGAATGACCACCACATCTGGCCGTGGTGTTCCCACTGGTTGCCGATATCACTGGCGTAGTCCTGTCCGAACATCAGTCCGATACTGTACTGCTCCAATTGGATGATGGCGCCGACGCACCAGGTGATGCCGGGTACCACTTCGGCCTCGTCAAGTTTGGTATCGAGCAAGGTGTTGCCGTTGTGCAGGTTGACGAACGTCAGCCCGGCCGCAAAAGGAATGGTGATGGAGTGGCGCTTTTTTTCAGACAGGCGTTTGGACAAACCGATGTACGCGCCCACGGTGACATCGGTAGTCAGGCGGAACGACTGAGTTTCCAGTTTCGGCCTGATCTTAAACGGCAACGTCAGCTGCCCGCCGGTGATGTACAGGTTTTTCCAAAAACCCCGGCCTGCATCGAACAGGCTGAGCATGGAGTCGGCATTTCCGGACGAAAGCAGTGTGTCCGGGTCGGGGGCGGCCTCCTGCGCAGTTGCAGAGCGCAGCGAGGTAGCGATGAGGAGCGTTAAAACATAATTTTGGACAGTCATAGAGCAGCACAGGTTAAGTGTGGTGATAACGTGGCGTTAACATTTTATGATGGATGTCAGGAGGTTTTTGTGAAAAGACTGTTTGAACGCCTCCTTTTGGCGTGTGAACGCGCCGTTTTTTTCGAAAACATATTTTTCCCGTCGGCCACAAACCGTTGCCAAATACCCCCATATATTTACCCCGCTTCCATGCATGCCTTTTTTACAACAAAACTGCGAACAGGGTGAAACCGACCGACATCAACGATCCCGAGTATTTTCACAAAGTGGTGGACTGCCAGTATGCCTGTCCCGCACACACACCCGTACCGGAGTACATCCGGCTCATTGCCGCCGAGCGTTACACGGAGGCATACATGGTCAATTGGGAATCCAACGTGTTTCCCGGGGTGCTGGGCCGCACCTGCGATCGCCCTTGCGAACCGGCATGCCGGCGGGGTAGGGTAGAGGACAAGCCTGTCGCTATCTGCCGCCTTAAACGCGTGGCCGCAGACAACAAAGGCGAAGTACGGCCACTCATGCCCCAGGCACCATTTCCGTCGAACGGGAAAAAAATAGCTATCATCGGCGGCGGACCGGCCTCGCTCACTGTGGCCCGCGACCTCGCCCCGCTGGGATACAAAATCCACATGTTCGACGATCAGAAAAAAGGCGGCGGCATGATGCGCAGCCAGATTCCGTCCTTCCGCCTGCCCGAGACGGTGTTGGATGAAGAAGTAAACTACATACTTGACCTCGGCATCCATACCCACTTCAACCGGTATGTGAAAAGTATGGGAGAAGAGGTGCTTTCCAAGGACTATGATGCCATTTTTGTCGGCACAGGTGCACCCCGGGGAGGCGACCTGTCCAAACTGCCAGGACGACAAGAGGGCGCAGCAAACATTCACATCGGCATCGAATGGCTGGCCAGTGTGGCTTTTGAGCATACCGAAAAAATCGGCAAGAAAGTCATTGTACTTGGTGGTGGAAATACTGCCATGGACTGCTGCCGTACGTCTATGCGCCTTGGTGGCGAAACCGTAACGGTGGTGGTGCGCAGCCCGTTCAGCGACATGAAAGCCTCCCCTTGGGAAATTGAAGACGCCAAGCGCGAAGGCATAATCATTTTAAACTGCATGCCGCCCAAGGAGTTTGTAGTGGAAGGCGGGCGACTCAAAGGCATATTATTTGGTCATGTGAAGGCCGAATATGATGCCAATGGCAAACGCGAACTCGTTTCCACGGGCGAACCGGACACTTTCATCGAAGCCGACGACGTACTGGTGGCTATCGGCCAGGAGAATGCCTTCCCCTGGATTGAGCGCGACCTTGGTATTGAATTTGGCAAGTGGGAAATCCCGGTAGTAGACCCGGTGACGTTCCAGTCCACTAACCCCAAGGTGTTTTTCGGCGGCGATGCTGCTTTTGGTCCCAAAAACGTGATCACAGCCGTAGCGCATGGTCACCAGGCAGCCATTTCAATTGATTTGTTTTGTCAGGGCCAAAACCTGCACGAGCGCCCAGCGCCAATGGTCAACCTGTTTCATCAAAAAATGGGCATCCACGAGTGGATGTACGACAGTCCCGTGGTGGACGATCTCCGTTACGAGGTGCCGCATGCCGCCAACGAGGTGGCCCTCAAAGACCGCCTCCTGGAAGTGGAGCTCGGCTTCAGCCAAAACACCGGGTTCATGGAGGCCCAACGCTGCTTGAACTGCGACGTGCAAACGGTTTTCACCGAAAGCCTGTGCATTGAGTGCGATGCCTGCGTAGATATTTGCCCCACTACTTGTATCACCTTCACCCCCAACGGAGAAGAAACGGATTTGCGCTCAAGGCTGAACGCACCGGCCAACCTGCTGTCTCAGGATTTGTACGTTTCGCAGCAGTTGCCGACGCACCGCGTCATGGTCAAAGACGAAAATATGTGCCTGCACTGCGGCCTTTGTGCTGAGCGCTGCCCGACTTCGGCATGGGACATGAAAAAATATTTATACCAGGTGACCAAAACATGCCGGGTGTGGGACGCGGCAGAAATGAGTGAACCCGAACCAGCATAATCACGACATCCAACAATGCAATCATCTATCAACAACCTCGTCATCCGGTTTGCCAACGTGAATGGCACAGGCTCTGCCAGTGCCAATGACCTGTTTGCAAAGAGTATTTTCCGAATGGGGATACCGATGACTCCCAAAAATATTTTCCCGTCCAATATTCAGGGTCTGCCTACTTGGTACGAAGTGCGTATCCCCCCACCCACCGCAAGGCTGCCGGTCCCCATGCTCTCTCTCGGCCTCGATCGCTTCCAACGCGTGCTCTGCCTCGGCGCTCATGCCGACGACATCGAGATCGGCTGCGGCGGGGCGCTCTTGCGGTTGATCGCCGAGAATCCGGCCGTCAGCGTTCATTGGGCCGTATTCAGCGCCACTGATGCCCGCGCAGCCGAGGCCCGCGCCAGCCACGAGCGGTTCCTGAGTCAGGCAGCGCGTCGGCAGCTCGAA
>JBJXEZ010000024.1:0-2705 GCA_046153695.1 Saprospiraceae bacterium | reverse complement strand
AGATGACCAAAGGTGGTGGCATGGGCAAAATGGGCATGCCTGGTATGCCCAGTTTGCGCAAATGACTTCCATATTCGGCGTAAAAAGTAGTTGCTCAAACTCAGCGAGCTTCTTTGACACTATTTTTTACGCCAAAAGCGGTAATACACCAATAACAACACCCCGGAAACAACCAGCGTCCAAAGCCACCACGGCCAGCCGCTACTGGGCAGTTCCACAGGGCCGTCCGAACCCGAAAGGGTGAAAGCCGCCCAGTGGTAAGGTGTCTTGCGGGTATCGGCACCGGCCTCGTCCAGCAGGTCTAACTTCGCCTGGCGCAAAGCCTCTGACTTGGACAACCCGTCTTGCAAATGGCGATAAAATGCAGAAAACAGATTGGCCGTAGAGCGGTCGTTCACCGACCAGTAACTGGCCACAAGGCTGCGTGCGCCCGCGTATGCAAAGGCGCGTGCGAGGCTCATTACACCTTCGCCTTCGGCAAACTCCCCCGCATTGGTTTCGCAGGCACTGAGCACAACAAGTGATGCGTTCAGCCGCTGGGCATAAATTTCCGGCAGCGATACGGTGCGGTCAACAAACTCAATTCCGGGCTTTTCGCGCTGCCCGGCGTGGGCGTGTGTGGACAAATGCAGGACATCATAGGTGGCTGCGTCGCGCAAAAACGTATCGGCACGGGCTTGGTCGCCCTGCAAGTGGTCGGCAACGGCATCTTCCGGTTTTTCATTCAGGCTATTGGGCAGGGCGGCAAGGCCGTCGCGGGCGACAGATGGAAACGGTGCGACGTGCAGCAGCGGTTTCCCCGGCAACGACTGCACCGGTTTTTCGGCCAGCAACGCCGCCGACCAGGCGTATTGCACTGTGTGCGAGCGCAGCAGGTAGGGCGCCTTGCCATACGCGCCCTTGTGCGGGGCGGTCAGCAGTGCCTCGAACGGCAGATACGACAGCCGCCCGTCGGGCACGATGATGAGCGACTCGGAGTTTTTCAAAACCTCGCCTGGAAGCAGGCGTTGTTTCAGGAAATAAGCCGCATCAAAAAAAGCAGCGGGGTTGGATTCTTGCCCGGTTTTGTTGGATAGCAGCGCCTGAAACTGCGCAAGCGTCTGATCGAACGCCGAATCGCGCGGCACCTCATAAGCCGAAATGCTGCCTATGTGGCGTAGGGTTAGGCAGAGGTAGCGGTCGCCGGCATCGAAAAATGTGAGCAGGGCGGCTTTTGGCGGCAGGGCGGTTCGGATCCAGTCGAGGTTGGCGGTTTGGCCAGCCTCCAAGTACTCTCGGTAGCGGGGGTATTTGTTTTTCAGTACCTGCAGCAATTCCTCGTGGCGGAGTTCGAGCTGATTCAAGTATTTTTCTTGACTTGCCGTATTGGACGAGTCGCCCTCGGCCAAATTGCCCTGTACTTCGGCGATTCCGTCCTGAAGAAGTTCTTCAACTTGCTGCAAGGAGTCCGGTATACCGGTAGAGGTCAACGCCTTTTGCTCCGAAAGGGCATCTCGAAGGGCATTGGCGCGGTTTTTTTCCAACAGTTCGAACAGGCGTTTCAAGTCTGCGGCCTCGCCCGTCTCGCGGTACATGGCCCAAAGGTTCAGCGCGGCTACCCGTTTCAGGTCATACGTGTTTTGGGCGAGGATAATCTTTGTGGCGGCAGCGCCATAGGTCAGGCGCAGGCGCCCGGCAGCGGCGAAGGCGAGGTCATAACAATCGGCCGCAAGGACGCGCGCCTGTTTCGTCGGGTCACGAAGCAACAAGTTGGCCTTGCGAGCGGGGGCGTTCATGGCCCATGTTTCGGTGGGGACAATTGCAGGTTTGGGGTTTACTGCCGGGTCGAGGTTATCAAAATCGGGATACGCCTGCTCAAGTGCCTGCTGGTACAGGTGCATGGCCTCCGTTATTCGGCCCCGGCGCGAAAGGAAGTCGCCCCATTCGCAGTAGAATTTAGCCAATTCCCGGCTTTTTCGTTTGCCTTTGGTGACATCAGCGGCCAATCGTCCGGCTTTCAGAAAATACTGTTCGGCTTCGCCCAATTTGCCCATCCGCTCGGCAATGTCTGCCAGTCCTGTAAAAGACCGAATGGCTTTGGTGTGGTTCCCTTCTTGTCGGTAAAATGCTAGCGCTTGCTGCATCAAAGTCCGGGCTTCTTGCAGTCGCCCTTTTTTGGCCAAGATGAGCGCCCCAGCAGAACGGAGCGCAGCGAGCGATCCCTCTTCTCCTTGGCATTTTTTCCCCGCTTCAAAATAGTACAGCCCCAGATCGAGGTTGTCGCGCCAGTACGCATTGTTGGCCAACTGGCTGTAACTGGACAACCAGTATTCCTTAGCCGTATCAACCTCAATGGACGATTTTAGGTACTCGTCGGCCTTGTCGTAATCGTTTCTGCGAATGTAAATTTGAGCAACACGGTTGTAACATAAAGCCAGATCGGAGCCTATATCGCCGTTTTTTTCGTACATACGGATTGCCGTAAGATAGGCCTCAATCGCATCGAAGAACTGCTCAAGGTTTTTGTGGTAGTGCGCCTTTAACCGCCAAAAACGGGCAATCGAATCGGCTCTAATGGTGCCTTGCAAGTGGTGGATCGCACTGTCCAAAATTGCAACCCCAAGCGAGTCAGAATCTTGTTCATAAGCCGAATCTAACGCCATTGTCGCAAAATCTTTCCATAGCGTGTCGCGGTCGGATTGGGGTTGTTTGTAAATCAGTGCGGC
>JBJXEZ010000006.1:0-9298 GCA_046153695.1 Saprospiraceae bacterium | reverse complement strand
CGATGAGCACCCAAACATTGGAACGGGCGTGGGGAATCCTCAAAAAAATGGGGGGTAAACTTTTTGAGATCGAGGACTTGCCGAAGTACCTGAAGTATATTGATGATTTGAAAACTCCGAAATTGGGTGATTACTTTGCGACGGTAAACACTTATAGTGCAAATTTCAAAAACAAGTTCAGTGATGTTAAAGATCAGATTGCTCAGGTTCATCATGCTGTCCCCCAAAAAGTTAGAAACCAGTACAATCTCGTTAACGACAATCAGATACATTCGCTTGAAAATTTAAGGGGAATACCATCTAACGATAATTTCCACCAAGCACTTACAAATACCTGGAAGAACTTTTTTGACCCGTATGATGATGCGGGCACAGCTCCTACACTTACTGACATTTTGGCTTTTACCAAAGTAATTGATGACCAATATGGCCACCGATTTTTGCCACCTATAAGGTAGCTATTCTCTCGATTCAGAATGGCTTAGAACTTCAAAAGTATCCTTACATCTCGTCCAAAGCCACTTTGAATTGATAATAAGAAGAAAGGTAAAAACTTAGGCAGGCAGATATCCGGAAGATGTTTGGCAAAAAGACCGATATCATGTCTTAAAGGAGCAGCGCCCCGAAACAAGTTTCAGAGCGCTGCTCCTGCCTAAGGTTTTTCGAAAAAAGTTTGTTAACTAATTTCGTGATGGTACAGACAAACAGTATCACCGTTTCAACATAACAAATGAAATGATAACGCAGCATTTGAATACCGATCTTTCCCAACCGTTTAAAAAAAAGATGACAGGTGAAGAAATCTACGGCCCGTATTTCAAGCCAGACACCTTGCTAAGGCTGGAGCAGTTAGCAGCCACAAAAAGTGTAGACTTAGAAACCATTGGCTTTTGCCTTCGAGAATACAATCCTTTCACGCCTGCGCCAATTGACATTATTCCTTTCGCACATACGGGCGGAGATGGGTGTTATTTTGCTTTTTTGACAGATTTTGGCTACTACCAAGATTTGGAACAAGCGCCAATTGCCTTCATAAGCCCATCCGATTTCGATAAAAAAAAACCTCATGATGCAAATAAACTGTTCGCCAATAATATTCGAGACTTTTTGCAAATAATGATGGTGATGCGCTCAGCTGAATTAACCAGATTTAAATACTTACCAGATATTGATTTCAAAACGGAGATTGAAAGGGCTAAAATGGAAATAGAAGAGATCCCAAATGAAGAGGCACGCAAAATGAGAAAGCAAACTTTGAATGTACTGGAAGATAACTTTGGCACCTTTTCTCACTCAAATTTGAATGAATACTATGCCAACTTATACAAGGAAAGGTTTGAAGAAGAATGTGTTCCATTAAAGGACGGGCTTGGATTAAAAACGCGGCTGGGTCTTAGCAAAAGCAACATTGATTTTACCCAAAAAGATGTTTTGGATATGGCATTGGGCGAGGGTAATCAATTGGACAGGTTGATTTTTTACCGAGAATCGGCGTACTTACATGAGTATTACAAGGACTCCTATCTTGGGATACTAGCCATTATTGCGAAACACCTCGATCAAGACGGGTTTGGGCGGGAAGCAAACATTATTCGATTTGAAATCGAATACAGGCTACATGAAAAAGCAAAACGAGAAGCACACTTGAAGAAATTTCCGGATTCACCTTTGCACAAGATACAATATTGAAGCATAAACGCAGCATTTATCCCCTACGTTGGATTCGAGCAAGTGCAATTCCTCGAACCGATGGATTTGTTAGTTCAGAAGTAAAGCAAGCCAAACTTCGCCGCCGCTCCGGGTTGTTTTTCGGGGCGGCGGCGTTTTTTTGTATCTGATGGGCGGGCTGAAGACAGGGACGGCGACTGCTTTTGGCATTACATCCCCTGCGGCGGCAACACAGCAATAGGGAAAAACAACAATGAACCGACTCGGATTTTGCACAGGAGATGGAAAAACTGGGGGTGGAGTGTTCCGTGGGGTAATTATCCCCGCGCCAGTTTTCGAAATACCTCGTCCATATCGTTCGCTTCAAATTTTGCCTTAAGTGCCCGTGGGGTGTCCAGCGCCTCTATTTTCCCGTCCACCATGATGCTCACCCGATCGCAGTATTCGGCCTCGTCCATGTAGTGCGTGGTCACCATGAGTGTCACGCCCCCGGCGGCGGCCTCGTAGATTAGTTCCCAAAATTGCCGCCGTGCCAGTGGGTCCACGCCGCTTGTTGGTTCGTCGAGGAATACGATTCTGGGTGCGTGGAGCAGCGCCACGGAGAACGCGAGTTTTTGTTTCCAGCCGAGAGGCAGGTCACTTACTCGTTGATTGGCTTCCCCTTCGATGCCCAGTTTTTGCAGCATCTCGGCGGTTTTGGATTTGATAACCGCGGTTTTCAGTCCGTAAATTCCGCCATACAGCCGGATGTTCTCGCGCACGGTCAGGTCTTCGTACAGGCTGAATTTTTGGCTCATGTAGCCAATACGGCGCTTCACTTGCTCGGGTTGTTTCCATACGTCGAAGCCGGCTACGGTAGCGGTTCCGCTCGTGGGCGAGAGCAGGCCGGTCAGCATTTTCAGGGCGGTGGTTTTGCCCGCGCCGTTGGCACCTAGAAAACCAAATATCTCGCCCTCCTGTACCGAGAAGGTGATGGCGTTGACGGCGGTAAACGCGCCAAAGGATTTGGTCAAGTGCTCGGTGGCGATGACAGTATTCATGTTTTCAGGCAACAGTTACGCGGTGGTGGACGGTTCCGCCGCTGTTTTGATGAGGTCAATGAAGCAATCCTCCACCGTAGCAGCTGCGGGCTTCACCTCAACGTTTCGGTGGTTTTGGGAAATCAGGTATTCCGCAATGGCTTTTTCAGATGTTTGTCCGCCCCCCGTATTCAGCGACAGGTGCGCATATTCCCCAAAGGCATGGCAGTCAGCAGCACCCGGGTACCTGCGCAAGTCCTGAATAAGGCGGTACATCTCGTCGGAACGGGCGGCAAAAAGCGCAAGCCGGTAGTTGGCAGTGATGCCTGTTGGCGTGTCAACAGCCATGAGCCGCCCCTGCAGCAAGAGGCCGATGCGGTCACAACGTTCGGCCTCATCCATGTTGGGGGTGCTCACGAGTATGGTGATGCCGGTTTGCCGCAGGCGACTCAGCATATCCCAAAATTCTTTTCGCGACACGGGGTCCACGCCCGTGCCGGGTTCATCCAAAAACAACACCCGAGGCCGGTGGATGAGGGCACAGCACAAGGCCAATTTTTGTTTCATGCCGCCCGATAAGGCCCCTGCCCGGCGGTCGCGGAACGGCTCGAGTTGCACATAGATTTCGCGGATGAGGTCGTAGTTTTCGCGGATGCGCACACCGAACACGTTGGCAAAGAAGCCGAGGTTTTCTTCCACCGACAAGTCCTGATACAGCGAAAATCGACCGGGCATGTAACCGATAATTCGGCGCAACTGCTTGTACTCGCGCACCACGTTCAGGCCCGCCACCGTGGCCGTGCCGCCATCGGGCAGCAGGAGCGAGGTGAGGATGCGAAACAGGGTGGTCTTGCCAGCACCATCGGGGCCAATAAGGCCAAACACCTCGCCCGCCCGTACCTCGACGGAGACATCCCGGACGGCGTGGACAGGGCCGAAAGACTTGAAAATGTTATGTGCCTGTATTTCGTGCATGGCGCTTCTTGCTTTTTTTTGTGTCACAGAGGCTCACTGAGAAAAAAGAGGCTCGCAGAGGATGTTTTTTGGGAAAAACTCTGTGAGCCTTTTTTTTCTCATGGAGCCTCTGTGACACTATTTAATAAACCGCACTTCCCCGGGCATACCAATTTTGAGCGCTCCGTCGGGGTTCGGTACACTAATTTTCACGGCATATACCAGGTTGACGCGCTCCTCTTTAGTCTGCACGATCTTGGGCGTAAATTCTGCTTTCGGCGAAACCCACTGCACCCGGCCACTAAAACCCCGCTGTTTGTCGTCTCCGGCATCTATGGCCACCTGAACGGACTGGCCTATCTGTACCGAAGCCAACTGATCACCAGCCACGAATGCGCGTAAGGTCATGGTGCTCAGGTCGGCGGTTTTGAACAACGGCTTGCCCATTGCCGCCACTTCGCCCGACTCGGTGTACTTCACCAGCACCGTACCGTCGGCCGGGGAGGCGATACGGCATTTGGCGATCTGGTCGTCCAATTGCTCGATCTGTTTTTGGAGCGGCGCGATCTCCGCCAACAGCCCGCCTTTTTGGGCGGAAAGCGCCGCGTTGGTGGCGGTTTGTTGTTCGCTGAGCACGTCCACCTGGCGCTGAGCGGCCTCGATCTGCGCGTTGAGGTCGTCCAGTTGTTTGGGTGTGGCGGCATCGTTTTTCACGAGATTTTCCAACCGTCGTTTTTCGCGGTCAAGCGTGGTGAGCTGCTGTCGGACTGCGGCCTTTTGTTTGTCAAACACGGCCAGTTGGGCGCTAATGGCCGGGCTTTTGGCTGCAACAGCCCGAATGGCCGCTTGTAATTGCTCGCGTTTGAGTACGAGCTGGGTGGAATCAATGGCACCGATGGCAGAATCCGCACGCAGGTGTTGCCCTTCCTCAATATCGAGTGCCAGAATGCGCCCGGTAGCCTCGGCGCTCACGATGCGTTCGTCGGCCTCAAAGTTGCCGTATGCATCGGCTATGGGGGCGGAGGTCTGGCAGGCCGTGAGTAAAAGAATGGCTGTAAAAATGATATACTGTCGCATTTCTATGATTTTGCGTTTACTTTTGGGGCGTAATTCTACAAACCTATGTTACATTTTGACGAATTTGGAAATTTGATTCCTGACCAGCCCATCACCACGGATTTGAATGAGGTGGAAAAGGCATTTGTTTTTAATGAGCATCGCAGGCTACTATTTGAGACATTAGTTGATTTTTTGTATTTGTTCACCAAAGACAGGTTGAAGCGGAGAAAAGGTCTCGTACAGTTAACTTTTGATTATCATGGAAAAACATAGCGATATTCAAATTAGAATTGTTCGCATTCTTGAGGTAATCGAGCGGGCAAACAAGGCAATCGCCTTCCACAAATCATTTGAAGAATCGGATGATTTGGCAATTAAGCAGTATCAAAAACTTAAAGAGCAAGCCTCAAAAGATTTGTTCGAGATGTTGGGAGAATTGGGGGTAGTATTTTCTCAGCCTGCGGCTGCCTAACCAACCTCACTCTCCCAGTTTAGCGACCACCCGCTCTCGCGCGTGAGCCAGTTGCAGTTGGTGGGTTTTTTGCGCCAGCCTGGCTTGCGTCAGCAGGTTGATCTGGGCGAGGTAGTCGGTGGCGGTCATCACGCCGTTTTTTACTTGAGCGTCGGCACGGCGCACGATATCCTCCTGCAAAGCCGTGATGGCTTCGTCCTGTTTCAGTTGTTCGCGAAATTTCACGTTCATTGCCCAAAAATCCTGCACGGTGCTAGCTTCCAACCGCTGTTCGAAGGCTTGGCGTTGCGCGTCCACGGTTTTCATTTGAAGGGAAATTACTTGCACGTCGCGGCTGCGATTGCCCCAGTCAATCGGTGTCCAAGCGGCTCGCAAGCCGAAAATGGCAAACGGTTCCAGGCCGGTCTCAAAAAAATTGAACGGGTTGGGCCGCCCGAATCCTGCTTGAGCAAACGCCTCGATACGCGGCCTGGCCAGCAGCCCAAGGCGATCCTGCTGCAACCGGGCTGCGTTTTTCTGTGCCTCGAACAGGCGGTATTCGGGCCTTTTCGCCGGCTGGAGCAGGCTTTCGTCCGACCGATCGGGCGACACAAGCAGGAAGTCCGTGTTGCCCCGGCCAATCCATTTGGACAAAACCTCCCGCAGCGCTTGCTGGTCGGCATTGGCGGCGGCGATTTGCTGCTCCGTTTTCAAAACCTGGATTTTCACCTGATCGGCGGTCGTGCGCAGCGCCACGCCCTCGGCCACGGCGGCCTCGGCCTGCTTCAGGCGGTTTTGAAAATCCGCCTTCGCCGCCATCAGGATCGCCTCGCTTTCCTGGAGCAGCAGCACCCCAAAAAACAAGTCGGTAACCACCTCCCGCAACGCGAACACGTCTACATCCGCTTGGGCGATCGCCACGTCGCGCTCCAGTTCGCGCTGGCGGCGCAGGTACGGGTCGGAGCCGCCATCCCAGATGCGCTGGGCCACGTCCACCGAGAGCCGGTACTGATCCTTGGGAATCTGTGGAATATCGCTGCCAGGAAACGTGAACGGCAGGCCGAACACGTCGCTCTGCCACGATGCCTGTGCCCCGAACGCGATGCGGGGCAGGCTGTTGCGCTGCACGTTTTGCAGCTGCAGAGCAGCGGTGCTTTCTGCGTACAATTTTTTCTGCTGGAGCGGGCTGTGTTGCACCGCCCGTTCGCGGCACTGCTGCACGGTGAGCGTATCGCCGGCAAAACCGAAAAACGGCAAGCAGGCGCCGATGCAAAAAAGGATATGCTTCATGCCCAATCGTTATTGTTCGTTTTTGGATTTCCCGATAATGCCGAGGTGCGCCAGCAAATGTGCGCTTAGAGATTCGAGGAGCCAAGTGTTCGGGCATTTTTTTTCAAAACGGGCGGGCGATGCCCGGATCAAGAGAGCCTTGGCAGCGCTCCCACCAATGGCCGTATCTTTGCTTCATTCCATGAACAAATCATCCTCCGCTGCGTATGCAAAACCGATTTACTCCCGCCCTTATCCTTGCCCTTCTTTCCTTTTTCCTGAATACCCAAACGAATGCCCAACTCTTAAAAGTGACCATTAGTGGCCCCACGATCTTGTGCCCGGGCTGTTACACCTATCGGGCAACCACTACATTCAACGGCAGTACGACCAGTGTGCCCGTCGGGTACAATTGGGTGATAACTGAAAACAATGGCATCATATTTACGTCCATAGACAGCGTCCCGGTTTTTTGCTTCCAAGCCTCGGGAACATACAAGATTGGCTTGACCGTTATTTTTGCCAACGGGCAAACCACCGCGTCGGATAGTATCCAAGTAACTGTCCTGAACTCCCTGCCCGTCGAAATCGTCTCCTCCAATCCGACCATTTGCGGCTCCGACAGTTTGAACGACCCGCTCATAGACATCCAGTTTTGTGACCGGGTGTGCCCGTACTCCACGGTTACCTATTCGTTAGCCAACCCGCCTTATCCACCCACTACCGGTGGCCCGCCTGTAATTACCTGGAACGTTTCGGGTGCCCAGAGTTTCGTTGTCAATGCACCGGGCAATAACTCGGTGACCGTCAAATGGGGCCCAGCCGGGGCCGGCTCGGTATCGGTGGTCGTTGTGAGCAGCGCCGGTAATCCGAACACAAACCAATGCATCGGCGAAGACGGCAAATGCGTCACCATCCTGGAAGAACCCCTCGCCCAGTTCGACACCGACCCGCAGCCCGCAGCCGGAACGGACACGCTCCAGGTCTGCAAAGGCCAAACCGTCTGGTTCGACAACCTCAGCCAGTACGCCGATACCTACGAGTGGTTTTTCACGGACGACTTTTCCACCACCAACGCGACAAACCCCCAGCATACTTTTCAAAACCCCGGTTTTTACGCCGTCCGCCTCGTGGCCCGCTCGGCCTGTTTTTGCACCGACACCATCGAGGCGGTCGTGGAAGTGCTGGATGCCGAGGCACCTAATCTCCAATGCGTGGGCGACCTGTGCCCCGGTGCCACGGCCACCTACTCGGCCTCGGCCAACTGCTCGGGCATCAACTGGGCCGTCAGCCCCAACGGAACGGTGCTCAACGGCGGCACACCCGGCGCGGACAGCATCACCGTGCAATGGGGCGCTGGGCCAATCGGCACCATCACGCTCAGCAACTACGCTTGCACCGGCCTGACCTGCCCGCTGCCCACCCTCGTGCAAATACCAATCATTGACGACAACGCCGAAATCCAGGGAGCCGACCGCGTGTGCCCCGATGCCGAAGAGGTGTATAGCATTGAGGCCTACGGTGGCACAGGCTTCGTTTGGTCGCTCAGCGGAGGCGGCACCATTTTGGACGGGCTGGGCACCAACCGGGTCTCCATCCGTTGGAGCAGTGTCCCCAACCCGAACACCACTTACTGGCTTTCGGTGCACTACGACAACTGCTACCTCGGTTGCGGAGGGCGTGACTCCATTCCTGTGCGCATCGTGTCGCCTTTTTTTGTCAATGGCCCTGTCGAAGCCTGCGCAGGCACCACGGGAAATTTCCTCTCCCGCCTCACGTTTAACAACGCCAATATCGCCTGCAACTGGACCTTGACCGCCCCCGACGGCTCCACGGCCTGGACATCAGCGGCGCCCACTGCCTCGGCCACTGCTCCTTTTGCCGCCGGCTCCGGTATTTACCGGATGTTCGCCGTACCGGCAAACCCGTTGCTCACCTGCACCGACCGCGCCGAATGGGCCGTCAGCGTGCCCGCTACACCAGCTGCCCCGACGAGTATCGCCGGCCCGGTACTTATTTGCCCCGGAAACACCTACACCTATACCGCCATTGGATCTACCCCCGGGGCTACCATTCAATGGACGGTGCGCAATGGCCCCGGCCCGCTGACAACCGTTTTGGGCAACCCGCTCAACGTGACCTGGAACGCCGTTGGCCTGTACCAACTACGGGCCGTTGCACTTTCGGCGAACGGCTTGGGCTGTACCTCGGCCGCGGTTTACCTGGAGGGGCAGCCGATTGGAGCCTTTTCCGTTTCCGGCCCTGCGCAAGTTTGTGTCAACAGCACGGCAACGTACACAGCGCCTACCGTCCCGGGGCTTAATTTTCAGTGGAGCACCGTGCCCGCCGATGCAGGAACCATCGTTTCCGGCCAGGGCACCAATACAGTAGAGGTTTTTTGGCAAACCGCTGGTGCCCGCACGCTTGTTGTTACGGCCTGCGGCCAAACTGCCAACCACGCGGTGAACGTGTCACCCAACTTGTCGCCTACAGTGGTACACCCGACCAGCCTGTGCGCGGGTAGCATTGCCACGATCCAAACAGCACTGCCCTATGCGACGTATTCGTGGGAAAACGCCGCCGGAGGGGTACTCAGCAGCGCCGCCACCGTGGACCTTGGCCCCGGCAACTACATTCTTTCCGTGACCGATGCCAACGGCTGCACGGGCAGCAGCCCCTTCACGATTTTTACCGCCCTGGGACCGAATCTGTCCATTTCGACCATTGACCCTACCGCGTTTTGCAACAACTCGGTGACGGTAAATATGGTCGCTCTATCCAACACGGCTGGTGACCTCACCTACGAGTGGTTCCAAAACGGCATACCCCTCGGCATCAACGCGCCCGCTTACGCCACTAACCAGTACGGCAGTTACAC
>JBJXEZ010000005.1:0-9821 GCA_046153695.1 Saprospiraceae bacterium | reverse complement strand
ACCAACACCCAGAAAATTAACTCAGCATAGACTAAAATCATGATGCGTTTGCCCTGCCTGTCACCCCCCAATGCTCATCTTCGGTGCAATGCGTGATACCGGGCATAATGCCGCCGTACCCTGTATGAACCTTTGACACATCGCAAAGAATGGGTGCCTTGAACGCTCTTTCCAAAGAACAGTTATAGGTAGTAGTCACTTTGACGGTCGTTGTCATCTCTAAGGTTTGAAAACGTAGACGATAACCCGAAAAGACAAAAGTTGTTCCGCCCGTTCCTCAGCAACTTACTCAGCCCCAATTTTTTGCAAATACTTCAACACTTTTTTTGCTCCCTCGCCACCCTTCGTGGCATGGTGGATCAATTTCAGGCCGTGCGGGCCAGCAGAATTTTTTAGATCCGGGTGGAGGCTCAGCCCCGCTTTTACAAAGTCCAGTCGCCCAAGCATAGCAGCGCAAAACACGTTCATTCGGGCACCTTTCGACAGTAAAAATTCGGCGATATCGCGCCTCCCCATGTGACCGGCGGCTTCAAGCGCTGACTCGAAATCGCCGCCTCCGTGGTCAAAAGAAGCATTGAGCAGGCGCGGCTCCTGGGCATAAAGCTCTTGGACACGGGCAAAATCCGAGTGCGCTTTTCCGATCCATTCTTTAACCAAATCAGTGGGCAACTGGTCTGCTTTTGGTTTTTTGGTTTGGGGTACTTGCCCAAAAAGCGTGGCGATTCCGCCTGTGGCAGCGAGTGCGAGGAATTTTTTTCGTGAAAGCATGTGGTTGTTTTTTGTAAACATTTTCACAAAGGTGGCCACGACGCACTTGAAATAAAGATGGAAAACCTGTTCAAATACGTACAAATCCGTGCAAGTTAATACCAACACACCCCGGAGCGAAAACAACGTATTTTAGCCGCCTGAAAACTGAACGTGTTCAGAAAACGAGCGACTTTTCATGGCTGAAAAAGATGTCACATTCGAGTATTGCAAAACCCTGATAGAAAACAAACTCGGCTGGGGCAGCAGTCAGGCATGGACAAACCGTGATTTTACGGAGCTGGGCGAACGAGTTTTCAGCGAAACAGGTGTGCAATTGAGTGCCACCACACTCAAAAGGCTTTGGGGGAAAATCGAGTACAACAGCGCCCCACACCCCGGCACGCTCGACGCATTGGCTGTTTTTGCGGGATTTGAAAATTGGAGGGAATTGAAATTGCGGAGCAAAATGACCCCGGCATTTGAGCCAAAAACGCAAACCAGGAAACCGTTTTTTTTCAAAAAACGGATCGCCTTGATCGGTTTGGCGGCAGGCGTGATCTGTTTGCTTGCGTGGTTTTTCTTAAAACAGGAGCGGCTGATTTCCGGTGATGATTTTACGTTCAGTAGCCGTTCGTTGAGCGTGGGTATCCCCAACTCCGTGGTTTTCAATTACGATGCAAGTGCCGCACCGCCCGGCGATTCGATTTTTATCCAACAATCCTGGGACGCCCGGCGGCGAAAGCCGGTTTCGCGCCAGGGAAAGGAGCATACCTCGATTTATTACCGCCCGGGTATTTTCATGGCAAAACTAGTGGTCGGAGATAAAACCGTGCGCGAGCACCGACTTTTTATCCCGACGAATGGCTGGCTCGCCTATATTGAACAGTCGCCTGTTCCGGTGTATTTGGAGCGGGCGGCATACGACCGAGACTCCTGCATCGAAGTACTGCCCGAAACAGTGGCCGCGCACAATATTCCCTTGCAGCCCAACGCCCCGACCGTTTGCATCACCGATGTCCGACAACGCGACAGCCTGACGACTGCCGATTTTCTGTTCGAAGCGGAGGTGCGCAGCCTGTACCGAAGCGGGTCGGCTATTTGCCAAATGACGGATGTTATTTTGTTGACTTCGCGCGGCCCGCTTGTCTTGCCGTTGGCCGAGCCAGGTTGCGTGGGGGCGCTGGTTATGCACATTCCCCATAGCAATATTGCAGCAGATGAAGCGGATTTGAGCGGTTTCGGGTGCGATTTGAGCCGATGGACGCTGGTTCGTTGCTGGGCAAAACCGGGCGGCAACATTTTTGTCGAAGTGAACGGTAAGCCCGCTTATTCCTTTGTCTGGCCGAGTGCGCGTTCTGAAATTATCGGCTCGCAATTTAACTTTACGGGCGGCGGCGCGGTGCGACGGGTACGGCTGGGGAAGTCGTGATAATGCCGTGCAACTGCCCGCATACGGTCACTTTATTTTTGCCGTCATCCGGCTGATGCGCTCGTAACTCTCCCGGATTCGTGCTTCCGGAATCCGTCCTTCTGCCACCAACTTTTTTATGATCGCAAATACCTTTTCGCCGATTTGCGGGTCATAAAGGTCTTGTATCACATTGTCATCCTTGTCCTTCGGGGATTCCATGTTGTTGGAGAAGCACAAAATATCCACCCCGGCTAGGATCGCCAACTCAATGGCCTTTTCCATGGAATAATTTTTGAGGACGGCGCCCATGTGCATGTCGTCCGAAACGACTACTCCATCCCAACCCAATTCTCCGCGCAACTTGCCCGTAATCACAGCCTTGGAAAAGGTGCAAGGGTGTGTCGTATCCAGTTTCGAGTTGAAAACGTGCGCCGTCATCACCATGTCCACCGATTTCTGGGCAATCAGCAGGCGAAAAGGCTCCAGTTCCTCCGCTTTCCAGACCTTAGTGACATCCACAAACCCTGCGTGGGTGTCGCCCTTTGCGCTGCCATGTCCGGGAAAGTGCTTGATGGCTGTGAGCAGGCCCGCTTTGTGTTGCTCTTCTATGAAAACGCTTGCGTTTGCAACGACGACCGCCGGGGTTTCCGAAAAACTGCGTTTCAGCCTCCCGATAACACCACTGTCCCTTTCGATGTGCAAATCCACGACAGGAGCGAAATTCACATTGAAACCCGATGTTTTGACCTTTTCGGCTATGCCTCGCGCCCATTGTCGTGTCGTGTCTAAGTCGTTGGCAAGCGCGATGTTAAAAGCACTGTCAAAAACTGCGTACCCGGCCCCCTTATTGAGCCGAGTCACCCGGCCGCCTTCTTCATCCACCGCAATCAGCAGGCCAGGTGGCCCGACTTTACGCAGTTTGGCGCAAAGTCGGGTGACTTGCTTCCTCGAAACAATGTTCCGTGTTGGCAACTTGAAATTCGAAGGTTGGTCCCTTGAAAACAGGATAACTCCGCCGACGTGCCCATTTCGAATGGCTTGCACGACGGGAGTCTTTTTCGTCACCTTCGCCTCCCGGAAACCGATCATGATCATCCTGGAAATCATGCCATCCAGTGTTGGTTTTTCTCGGACAGTTGGGACAGCGACCCGCTTCGTACAAGCCGAGACAGCAATAAGCAGTATCAAAAACGAAAAGCGATTTACCATATCGCAATAGTAGTAACTATGCAACCACCGCACAAGGCTATCGTTTGAAAATTATACTTCGCGCTGCGAGGTTTTGTGCATAGCCTGTGGCCGGGCATCGCTCAGCATGACAAAAGCGGCTTTGCTAAAAAAGAACCGCCCCCAAGCGATTCGCTCCGGGGCGGCTCCAAATAACCTCACAGGATGGCTACTGTTTCACAAAACGCGCCACACCAATTACTTGTCCTTGTGAAGCCGCCTGAACGAAGTACAATCCGGCGGGCAGATCTCCGGTTCCTACTAATTGCCGATCGGAACCGTCCGTTGCGGCCTGCTCCAGCACCAGGCGCCCCGTAAGGTCGGTAATCCGGAAGTGAGTGCCTGGCAGTGCGGGGGCTGGCAGTTCGAGGGTAAACGTACCGGATGTTGGGTTGGGGTAAAGGCGGAGCGGAAGCGGGGCAGCGGGGTTTTTTACCGAAACCACGCTACCATCCACGCAGAGGTTGTCCAACTCGGCGATGTACCTCGCTTGCTCCCCCTGCTCGTCGCCTATGGGGCTGCTGATATGCACAGCTATGCGCAGCGGAATGCCCGCTGAGCCGTCGCCGCAGGAGTCGAACGCTGCCCAGTCGCTCAGGTTGTAAGGAATTTCGATCTGCACCCATTCGCCGGTGTCTAACGGAAGAATATCAAGCGAGGCCAGCCGGTAGCAACTGGCGCAGTTGTTTCGGGAAAAATTGTTGCCCGAGTAGTAGTCCACGTTGATGATGCCATTGGGCGGGGTCCGCCCCAATTTGATGTCTTTGTCTGGGATAGGGTCTCCGGCCAGGCGCAACGATACCGTACCTGTCTCTTTGCCTATGCAAACGGGCGAAGCACTGCTCAGCACGTCGGCGGTGTCGAGGTTTCCGGAAAGGAAGATGGACCAGCCATCAAGCGTGCCGGCGGGTTGGCCTTCGAGTACAAAGGGTTCGCCGGAAATACCTGCCCAGCCTTCCGAAGAGCCGCCGTTGCCCAACGCCCCTGTTTTAGCCCCTGTGTTGAATCGGGGGTTGGCCAGAAGAGACTGGTTGCAATCGGGCCCGGCACCACAGGTGATCGCAACCGATTTGGTGAACGAAAACGTACCGCAATCCGAATTGTCGTCCTTGCTGCGAGTTACGGTCATAGTGACAGTATTAACCCCCGAACCAGAAAACGTGTGGCTGAACGAGGCGTTTCCGTTGGTTGTGGCGATCACTGGGCCGCTGTTGATACTCCAGGCCACCGCATCGCAGTCATCCAGAGCGATGGGTGCAAAACTGGTTTTGCAGGAGTTGTTCCACCGCGCAATGGCAAAGCCTTTGGCCACTTTTTTCTGGAAATGAGCCACATCACATGGGCACGGAATTGGGCAATCTACCGAAAACTTGATGACACAGGGCTGGCAAGACTGCATACCACAACTGCCCTGCAATGCGAGCGTGTAGCTGCCCTGTTTAGCATAGTGCTTGGGCGAGATGGGCAGGTTAAAGTAAGGCCCTGCACCAACGGTGCCCGTAACGGTCGCGCCGCCGGGTTTGGTCAGCGTCCAAGCCACTGTCGTAGTCGGGCAATTGCTCCCCAAACATTCAAATTTGCCTGTGATGGGGATGCTAAAGCCGGGTTTGGGGCAGCCGAAATTCACAACCGGTCCTCCACAAGTGAGTGGTATGACGTGCCCGCCTAAGGTTGGTCGGGCGAATAACTGGGTAAATCCGCCACAGACACAGACGGGCGACTGAATGTCGATACACATCCAGTCCACGCCAGTTTCGTTGCCAATAACCACGTCGAGGTCGCCGTCGTTCAGGTTGGACATGATGTTGCTGACGCTGAAGGCTGAAGGCAGGTTGTTGAGTGCGAGCGTAAACGTAGCATCCTGGTTGGGGTTCCAAGTTCCGCCAGCGGCGGCCAGTTGCTGAAGGCTGGCCCCCGTGATGTAGGTGGCTCCTTCAAAAAACGCGATGAAGTCGGTACTGGTTTGCCCGGAGGGCGCCGCTTTGGCGCGAAATTTCAGGATGACAGCGGGGACATTTCCCGCCCCTGGCGGGAAAGTGAGCTGGTGGATAAAATAGGCGTTTGCCGGGATGGGCACATTGGCGCAGGTGGCCAGCCCCGGAAAATTGTCGAACTGCAAGGTCCCGAAACAGGGATTCGTAGCATTCTGGGCTGTGATCAAGGCCAACAGCGCGGGGTCTGGTTTTACGGGTTCCTCGGGGCAGGCATAATTATCTGGCAACCCAGAACAGTAGCCAACAGGCTGGGCGGCCAGGAAACCGGCGTGGATGAGTGCAATTGCTGCGAACAGCAGCCGTGCTGCCCGACCGATCCGCAGCAGCGCTATTTTATATGGAAGAAGATTGAACGTCCTCATGATTGATGACCTTTATTTTGGTTAAAAAATGAATCTCGACTTAACGTAGCACGGTTTCGTACAAATAGTCCAGTTCGTTTTTTGTCTCGTAGTCCTGAAGCAGGTGGTACTTGCGTTTCCAAATCCAGAAGGTGAAGGTTTTTCTGAACTTGAAGATTTTAATGGTAAAAGTCTTGGACTTACCCCGCACATATTCCCGTTGCAGGTTGCGCATACCCGAGCTTACGCCACACTTGGTGTACACGTCGTTCGACGTGACCACACGGGATTCCTCCCCATTTGGAACGCCAGTGACGTTGGTGTGTTCGTAGTTGGGATAGTTCCCGAACGACCCAATGCTCCCCGAGTAGTGGTCGGCAGTGCTCTGGATAAAAGAATAGTGGTTGTCGTAGCGCTTCAAGGCATCATAGGCATTCAAGCCGGGGAACCGAGCAAAACGAACAGGCTGAACCATACCACTTGGCGACAGCCACGGGATCACGCCCGAAGAGGCAAACAAGTACTTGACTACGTTTGAATAGGGGCCAAGTATATTGTCCACCACAAAACCACCTGGCAGGCTTTGGCCGAACAACTTGTCAGCTACCAGCAGGTCCAGTTTTTGATCCAGGTAGTACCGCACGGCCCGAGATTTGTCAATGCCCATGTCGTAGATTCGTTCGTTCAGCAGTGCTGCGAACTGCAATGCCTTGGGGTTACCCGTGTTGGCGGCGGCAGCCAATCCAGCCACGGTGGCGATCCCTAATTTAGGATAGTACCGATTAGGGTAGTTTTTGCGTGAGTCCGTGTTGGGAGCCTGACTTTCGACGCACAGTACCCCGTCGTCGAAGCCGTGCTGGATGGTATGCTTGGCGATCAGGCTGATCACTTTGTTCAGTTTTGGGTATTTGGTGCCGTCTGCCCCAAAATCCGTGGGATGTCCGCCCGATACAGTCAGCACGCACACGGGTACCCTGTTCATCAAAGGCCCCCAAAGTTTTTTGGTAATGGACATGTCAAGCAGTTCGGAGGTAAACAACCAGGGTGCCGGCCCGGGAGCCTGAAAACCCAGCAACGGCTCAGCCAAATCCAACGCAAACTGCAATGGTGTGGTGGCAGCAGCGGCCATCAAGGCGAGCGAGGCATAATTGCTGCCTCCAAAAGCGCCTTGCAGAGCCACATGCAGTTGGCAACGATCCGCGATGAAGCTAACGTCCCCTAGCAGGAAATTCAAGGGAGGGAATCTGGTCAGGTCACTTGTGCTCAGGACGATGTCGGACAGCGGAGCGCCGTCGGAGTGGGAAATGATAATAAAACCGTTGTGCCCAAACGTGTTTTTGGGCCGTTGTTCGGTGGGACTACAGTTGATCACCCCCTGACCGTTGAGCATGGCGTTGGCGATCTGCTCCATGACGGAATGCGCGCCGAACACAAAGCTTTGGGTCGCCGGGTGGGAGACCACAATGTATCGGTTGGTATAGGTGCCGTTTTGGTTGACGGAAAAATTGGAGTTGACACTCGTTTTCAGGTACCGATTTGTGTGTTCATACCAATAGGCATTAGCGCCCCGTTTCCAATAGCCGTTGTAAAACTCGTTCCTGTTTGCCGGCCATTTGGTGAAGGCAAGCGGGTCGCTGTTCAGCAGCCTCTCCTCCAAGGGAGTTGTTCTCAAACCATGCACAAAAACGATATCGTACCCCTTGAACGGGCTATTGGGGTCGTCCGGTGCCGGGCCTTGGGGTGGCAAACTTCGACAGTCGAACGCGAATGCACCCAAGCTGGCCATACTGTCCAGCAAGTTGACGTTTGAGTAGGCCAGTTCGAGCGAATCCTGAAAATGGCCCAAGTCGGCCATCAGAGTGGAATCGTTCACGCCCAGCGAATCCATCATGTACTGGTTCAGGGAGTCATTTTTGATGAAATTGGCCAGATCGTCCGGGATTTCGCCGCCGAGCGACTCGCAGGAATCGGCGCATAGTTCATACCAGGTGTCCACGCCATCGGGTGCCGGATTGCAGTAACCGTAAACATCGTTCACGCTACCCATGTCCAGGTAAACGTCTTCCTCCACGGGGGGGCAGTTCGGATCAAGTTGGCCAATCGACGGGACGATGTTGCCATCCGAGTCGAGTGTAGCGAAGTAACAGGGGATGGAGTCGTTGACTTCTGTGAAACAAATATTGTCCAGGTCTGCCCGTGAAAAGGTGCCCAGGAACAAGTCGTTTTCGATGCTGATGGCTATGTTGTTGTAGTTCTTGCCGGCCCGCCAGCGGTGGAACACAAACTGAGTCCAGTCCGGGCACACCTCCACCTTGCCCGAAACACCGATGAGGGCAATGTTTGGGTTGGGCTTGGGGTGGTTGCCGTTCGTAGGAAGCGAATTGTTGAACGCCATGGCCCGAATCTTGACATAGGGCACTTGGGACGGGGGCTTCTTGGCAACCCGAACGCAAATACTCAATTCATATACCTTCCCTTTTTGAATCGGTGTGGCAAGGGTTTGAAAGATGGCATCGCCGGAAATTTTGTTCCCGGACAGCTGGACAAAACCCGGGTCCAAACAACCGAAATCGGCGACCACTTCGGGGTTTCCGTACGCGGCTTGCCAGTTGGTCAGTTTGCCGGTTGCTGGCATGGGGCCGGGTGTCAGGCCTTGGGACAGGCCAGCGTTTTGCACCAAATTGCCCGGGCAAAGCAGTTGGCAGACCACCGAGACGTTGAACGAGCAGGTTCCGGTGTTGCCACAGCTGTCTCGTGCCGTGTAAATGATTGTCGAGATACCCAAGTCTACTGTCAGCCCGCTGGCATCGCCTTGACCTGTTATGGCTGTGGCACCCGTTACGGAGTAACTGACTTGTGCGCCACAATCGTCAGTGACCGACAGCCACTTCAGGCCGTTCACGCGTGCCGTACAGGAGTCGGGATTGGTAGCGGTAACGGTTGTGCTGGCCGGGCAAGTGATCACGGGTGGCTTGTTATCCGTGGCCGTGTATGTTTGAACAGCGCTGGCCATAGTGCCGTCGGAACAGGTCACTGAAACGCAAAATTCGACGGGTTTACACAGCGGTGCCAGCCTTGTGATGCAGGTACTGGACTCGCCGCTGCACCACTGGTAGGCGTATGGGCCGGGGCCGCTGGGCAGGGCGCACACGTTCACGAGACCGCAGCTGTCTTGCGGGATAACTTGCAATTGCACGGCACAAGGCTGGATGGAACAAACCACCTCTTGCTGCCAGTTCAATGCGCTGCTCTGCGCGATGTTGGTGGCTGCTGGCACGTCGAAAAACGTGATGTTCGGCAACAGCGGGGAATTGAAGGACAAGTCGGTGGTCAGCGTGGAAGGGGAGCCTTCCTTCGTCATACAAGTGCTCATATCCAAGCCGCTCACGGACATAAAGGCACAGTCTTGCCCGAAACCCGCTGTGCGTACGCGCCCGTCCACGAAGGCCATTCGGCCTGGCGGCAAGTACGAAGAAGCGCCTCCGGTGTACGACATATCGCCTTGCTCTAAATATTTCATCCACAACAGGGCGGGGCTGTTGCCCAAACCCTGGTATTTCAGCACTACACCCCGGTTGAGGCCGCCTGTCGTGGCGCGTCCGGTGACGTAGATGTCGCCGTTGTTGTCACGCCAGACTTGGCTGATGGCGCTCAGTTCGGGAACAGCGATTTGCCACACGGGGAGCAGGTCGTTGTCGAACTTGAAGAGATAAGCCAAAAAACCGGACAGTGCGTTGCCTACTGCATAGAAACTGCTTCCGGCTTGTGCCACGTCGGCAAAAGAGAATGGCAGCCCTTCCGGCCCGGCGCCATTGTACAGTTCTCCGGTGTTCTTGGCCCGGAATAGCACGCCGGTAGTGCCGAGGTTTCCGGCGAATAGCAGGTCGCCGTTCGGCAACGCCTCCAGGTCGCGGCCAAACTCATCGTCAGTGGAATTGAACGGGCCGGTGTAAATTTTTTTCCAGCCCAAGGCCCCGGATTCGCTCATCGTGAGCAGCAGGATATCGTCCCAGGTAGCATTGCCTCCGGGGTCCCACTGGCCGCCGAGCACATAATAGGGGAAATTGGTATTTTCAGGTGCCGGGTTGAGTACCACTC
>JBJXEZ010000026.1:0-17275 GCA_046153695.1 Saprospiraceae bacterium | reverse complement strand
CTAAAAACTACGCAGGCAGCGTGGTGGATGGTGCCAAGGTTCGCTACCGTGTGGTGCGCCAGGCCCGGTTCCCGTGGTGGGACGGGTGGCGCATCAGCAAGCCGTTCATCACGGAAAGCATGGAAATCGCCAACGGCGAAACAGTTACCGCCGCCGACGGCAGTTTTGAGGTCAAGTTTACGGCTTTGCCCGACCGCAGCATTCCCAAAAAAGACCAGCCGATGTTCGATTTCCTCGTCACTGCGGATGTGACCGACATCACCGGCGAGACTCGAAGCAGCGAAACGCAGGTTGCTGTGGGCTACGTCGCGCTGAACGTAGCGATTGATTTACCCGAAGCCATCGAAATCGAAGCTTTGCGCAGCATTTCCCTGAACACAACCAACTCTGCCGGGCAGTTTCAAGCCGCATCCGGCACGATTGAAATTACCCGATTAGTGGCCCCGAGCAAGCAATTTGTCAGCCGCTATTGGGAAAACCCTGATGTGCTGACTCAGCAAGAGGCCGACTTCCGCCGCGATTTCCCCAACTACGCCTGGAACGGCGAGGACAAACCCGAAAAATGGGGCCGACAGGATTTTTCACGTACCGTCAAGTTCAGCACAACTGCCGCCGCCGCCAAGATAGACCTGTACGACAGCGGCATGAACGCGGGATACTACCAGGTGGTTTTGAAAACAAAAGACGCTTTCGGCGAGCCTGTAGAGATTAAAAAAACCGTGCGTGTTTGGGAAGCAAAAAGCCGTGCCACTCAGTTTGCATTGCCAAGTGGTATTTTGGAAAAAAACACTTACGAACCCGGCGAGACTGCCAGACTTTGGCTCGGTGGCGGCGAAAAACTGCGTTTTCTGTACCTGTTGGGACGGGAAGGCAAAATCCAACCGCCCCGCTGGATAGACGTGGCGGGCGCGCAAGTCGTGGAAACACCCATTCTGGAAAGCGACCGCGGCGGCTTGACTGTGAACGCCTTTGCCGTGCATAACAACCGGTTTTATCAAGCCGGCCCCCACGCTGTGAACGTACCGTGGACCAACAAAGACCTGACAATCACCTACGAAACCTATCGCGACAAACTCGCACCCGGGGAAAAAGAGGAATGGCGTATCAAGATCAGTGGCCCGAAAAAGGACAAAGTGGCTGCCGAATTGGTCGCAGCTATGTACGACGCGTCACTCGACCAGTTCCTGCCGCATAGTTGGCAGGGCATGCGATTCCCGAATAACCAGCACCGCATACATTTCTCTGGCAGCGGCTTCCATGCCGCAAACGGCGATACACGACACAACCCGTCCGGCATGCCACAACCACCGGTCCGTACCTATCGGGAAATGAACTGGTTTGGATTCCCTCTTTACGGTGGGCGGTTCGGCATGATGCGCGATGGTGGTGAAATCTACATGATGAAGGCCGCAGCCCCCGCCATGGAAATGAACGAAGCCGCCGATTCATCGGTGCCGCCTCCCGCTCCTGGCCAAGGGGGCGTTGCAACAAACGGCATCTTGCATGAAACTGCCGGTGAGGAGCAGGTGAAAACCAAACCCACTGCAGAAAAGCCCGTGCCACCACCCGTCCGCCGCAACCTGAACGAAACTGTTTTCTTTTTCCCCGAAATGCGCACCGATGCGCAGGGCAACATCGTGCTGAAATTCACGATGAACGAGGCGCTCACCCGCTGGAAATTTCTTGCATTCAGCCACACCAAAGACCTAAAGTGGGCTTTGTCGGAAAAAAGTGTGGTCACCCAAAAGGAACTCATGGTACTGACCAACCCGCCCCGTTTCCTGCGCGAGGGTGATGTGCTGGAGTTCACGGCCAAGGTGAGCAACCTTTCCCAAGAACCCGTCACCGGTACCGCTGTGCTGAACCTGTTCGATGCAGCATCCATGCAGCCCGTAGATGGCGACTTTGGTTTAGGGCAAAAAACGGTCAGTTTTACTGTGCAGCCCGGCCAATCATCTCCTGTTTCCTGGCGGCTGAACGTACCAGCCGGCAAGGCCGACGGCCTCACCTGGCAGGTGTTTGCCGAAGGCAAATCGTTCCGCGACGGGGAGGAAAACACGCTGCCCGTGCTCACCAACCGCATGCTCGTGACCGAAACGCTGCCCATCACAGTGCGCGGCAACCAAACGAAGACCGTCGTTTTTGACAACCTGAAAAACAGCGGATCGGGCAGCCTTCGGACACATCGCTACTCCGTTGAGTTTACCAGCAACCCAGCCTGGTACGCCGTGCAGGCGCTACCCTACCTCATGGAGTTCCCGCACGAATGCACGGAGCAGATTTTCAGCCGCTTCTACGCGAATACCCTGGCCAGCAGCGTGACGCAAAAAATGCCGGGGCTGCGCCGGGTTTACGACCGTTGGAAAACCGCCGGTAGCGGTGCAATGCAATCCAACCTGAGCAAAAATCAGGAACTAAAAACCGCCTTGCTCGAAGAAACACCCTGGGTGTTGGAAGCCCAGAGCGAGGAACAACAAAAAAAGAACATTGCGCTGTTGTTCGATCTCAACCGAATGAGCGACGAACGCGAGCGCACACTGGCCATACTCGCCGAACGCCAGGGCGAAGGCGGTGGTTGGTCGTGGTTTCCGGGCGGGCAAGAGAGCTGGTACATCACCCAACACATCGTGACCGGGTTCGGGCATTTGAACAAATTGGACGCGTTCTCCGTGGACAATGACCAGCAAGCAGCCCAAATCCTCGATCGAGCAATGAGCTTCTGCGATGGCGAAATACAGCGCCAGTACGCCGAACTGGAACGCCAAGCGCAGGCAGGAAAAATAAAATTGGACGACGACCACCTCGACGGCCTCGCCATCCAATACCTGTACGCACGATCATTTTTCCCCGTCGATCGCGTGGACAATGTGACGGGCTTTTACCTCGATCAGGGTGCCAAATATTGGCTGAAACGCGGCTTATACGAGCAGGGCATGCTCGCTCTGGCGCTACACCGCCATGGTCGTCCCGATGCGGCCCAACGTATCGTAGCCAGTTTGCGCGAACGCGCTATCGTGAAAGAGGAACTCGGCATGTACTGGCCGTTCGACTGGGGCATGTACTGGTACCAGTTGCCCATCGAAACCCAGGCCCTGCTCGTGGAGGTATTTGACGAAGTGGCCAACGACCGTAAAGCCGTTGAAGAATTGCGCATCTGGCTTTTGAAAAACAAACAGACCAACCGCTGGGAAAGCACTAAGGCTACTGCCGAAGCGGTGTATGCCCTGCTTTTACACGGCGAAAACTGGTTGGAAAACACCAAGGCCGTACAGGTAAGCCTCGGTGGCAAAACACTCAAGCCAGCCGAATACGAAGCCGGCACCGGGTATTTCAAAGAAACCTGGAAAGGGAACGAGGTGAAGCCCGCATGGAGCACGATCAAGGTGGAAAACCCGAACAGCAACCTCGTTTGGGGGGCAGCCTACTGGCAGTATTTCGAGGACTTGGATAAAATCACGTCGTTCAAAAAAACGCCGCTGACCATCGTCAAGCAATTGTACAAAGAAGAAAACACACCTACCGGCCCGAAACTGACCACTATCAACGCAGGCAACGTGCTACATCCCGGCGACAAGATCAAGGTCAGAATCGAGATTCGCGTAGACCGGGCGATGGAGTTCGTACACCTAAAGGACATGCGAGCCAGCGGACTGGAGCCACTTAATGTGCTCAGCGGCTACCGCTGGCAAGGCGGACTCGGCTACTATGAAAGCACGAAGGATTTGGCCACACACTTTTTCATAGACTACCTGCCACGTGGTACTTTCGTGCTGGAGTACCCGCTTGTCGTCAACCACCGGGGTGACTTTTCCAATGGCACCACCACACTCCAGTGCATGTATGCACCGGAGTTTTCAAGCCACTCGGAAGGCGTTCGTATCAAAGTGGAATGACAAGTAAGGCATAGCCGATATTTTCTTTTCACCACAGTGACGCGGATTAGTTTGCCAAAAACTCCGCGCCACTGTGGTGCTTGTATGTTTACCCCCTACTCTACCGGCAGCCGTTGTACCACAAAAAAGCCGAGCCGTCTGCCACTGTCCAAACCCGCGTCCAAAACATCGCGGAACTGAAGTCCCCCGTACAGGCGCGAAGCAGCAGCCTCTGCGGCCGCTTCCCGGAACGCAGCATGCCGGCGTGTGCGGCCAGCATTGGTATCGGCGACTGACACACGGTCGCCCACCAGTTTAGTCAGTACTTCGGCAGCGGCGGCTGAAACAATGCCGTGATCCCCACAATCGGACGAACTGGTCAGAAATGGCCGCCACGACGCGTCAACAGAGCGGTTGATAGCCGCTTGAGGTTGCTCACGAGTTTGTACAGTTTTTTCATTCGTACATACGACATAGGCATCAGCCATAGCCAGAGCAACTACTGCGTGGGTGCGCATGGCTTGGTTGAACGGCACATTCAGTTGGCTGCATGCCGTTCCGCAAATAGCCAGCCAGTGGCCGGAAAGTGAATTCTCCCGTGTGTCCCAAAAATCGGCGATATCGCGTTGTTCAGGGGCGAGATTACGTCCCGAATCATATACCGTTTGCAATCGGGACAAATACGGGCTGCCTTCACTCATATCTGGCTGCACAGACGCGGGCAGAGCGAATGGTTTCACTGTTTCCAGAAAAAAAGGTCGCAACGCGCCGGGTTGTCCAGCGGACAATTGCAGAAACCCGTCGGTGGCGGCGTAGGTCAGAATAGAGCGCGCGATATCCGCGCTTGCAGCCTTGGACGACTGGAGCAATTGTTCGCCCAGGCCTTTTTTGCGGAAAGCCTCCTCCAGGGCTACCTGTTTAGTGGTCAATACAGCGCTGTGCGGAAAAAATCCGCGCCCGGTCTCCAATACAGCACAAAGGGCTGCAAACGGGTGAAACACCGAGTCGGCTCGCGCAAAACTGTGCGACAGCGGCATGCCACGCAAGGCACCTTGCAGAGACGACACCTTGGCCTGGAAACGGGCGGTGGTTTCATGCCCGGCCAGCAGGGCGTAAGCAAAATAACGACTGGCCACCTGTGGCTGAACCTGCTGCTGCTGAATAGCCGAAGAAAGCCCGGAAACCACCGAGCTCAGTTCCGCTTCAGCCAGGATGCGTAGTTCGTTGAGGTGGCTTGCCTCATTCGCGTCGGTTGGAAGGACCGTTGCATCTTTTTCTCTGTACCGGTCTTTGGATTTGCTTTTGTTCGACTGTTGGGCCATGCCAACAGTGGCCAGGGCGAGGAGGGCGAGGATTAGGCTTAGTTTTTTCATTAAACAAGTGTGTTGGTTTGCAAGTATGTCGCGAAGAACGATGCACGGAGGCCCTGGATTATCGCTGTCGGTAAATTTTGGGCGTTCGCCCGCTAAAAACCGTCATCAATCCCTGAATGGACAAGAAAATCAGAAAGGCTGCAACCATAAGGAAAGGCAGCGGGTCTATTTGGGCACTTTTGAGCGTAAAAGATTGAACAACTACTAACCTTAAGCAGAGCAATAACACGGAGGTTTTTTGAGCGCCAGACGCAAGTCAGGCGCTCCGTTTTTTATGGCACCGTCAGTATGGGTACCAGTCTTTCCAGTCTTCACGCAGTTTTTGCCGCACGCGATCTTCGGCGGGGTTGGCTGACGGTTCATATAAAATTGTACCACGCAGGGCATCCGGGAGAAAATCCTGTTGAACGAAATGGCCGGGGAAATCATGCGAATATTTGTACCCCGCCCCGTAGTCGAGTTCTTTCATCAATTTGGTAGGCGCATTTCGCAAATGCAATGGCACGGGATGGCCGCCGCCAGCGCGTACTGTTTCGAGTGCCCGATCTATGGCCCCGTATGCCGAATTACTTTTGGGGGAGGTGGCGAGGTAGACCGCGCACTGCGAGAGTATGATCCGCGCCTCGGGCATGCCGATCATACGGATGGCATCCATGCTGGTGGTGGCGAGAAGCAGGCCGTTTGGGTTGGCCAGGCCAATATCCTCTGCGGCCAGTATGACCAACCGTCGGGCGATGAACTCAATATCTTCGCCGCCGTCGAGCATGCGTGCCAGCCAATAGACAGCAGCATTGGGATCGCCGCCGCGAATGCTTTTTATGAAAGCAGAAATGATGTCATAATGCTGCTCGCCGCCTTTATCATACAGGGCAATGTTTTGCTGGATTCGCTGCCGTACCAGATCGTTGGTGATCTGCAGGGGTTCGCCAGGCTGGCGGTAGTTGCTTACAAGTTCCAGCGCGTTTAGCAGGCGGCGGGCATCCCCTCCGGAAAATAACAGGAGGGCATCGGTTTCAACGATCTCAATTTCGGCATTTTTCAATGCCTCATCCTCTCGCAGCGCCCGCTGCAGCAAGCCGACGAGCGCCTCTTTTTCCAGGTGTTGAAGCACATAAACCTGACAACGCGATAATAGAGCCGGAATCACTTCGAACGAAGGGTTCTCTGTAGTAGCTCCGATTAGCGTGACCACACCTTTTTCCACGGCACCCAACAAGGCATCCTGCTGGCTTTTAGAAAAACGGTGAATTTCATCAATGAACAGGATAGCGCCTTTGGCCTGGAAAAGGGTGGTTTTTTCGGCATTTTCGATGGCATCTCGGATGTCTTTCACACCGGAATTGATCGCCGAGAGCTGGTAGTAGGGTTTTTTCAGCAGTTTGGCAATCAACTGAGCCAGAGTCGTTTTGCCCACCCCTGGCGGCCCCCAAAGGATGAAAGACGGAATTTTGCCCGCTTCGATGGCTTGGCGCAACACAGCACCTTCACCCACGAGATGTTGTTGGCCGACGTATTGTTCGAGCGTTTGGGGCCGCATGCGTTCAGCGAGTGGTGACACGTCGAAAATGATAAAAGTTGAATGATGAACGATGAATCCTTGGCAAGCAGCAATTTGCCGTACTTTTGCGCCACATCTTTGAGAAACAACATGTACACGACCTTGCCCCTACTCCTGATCAGCCTGGTCGGCACTGGTGGCCTTTTGGCGCAACCGAGCACCCCAGTTGGGAGCTTGCTTACGCCAAAAGACAGCATCCTGCTGACGATCAACAATGGCCAGAAACTGATTCACCACATTGTCAAGCCGAAGCAGACGCTTTTTTCGCTGGCCAAATATTACGGACTAAGTTTGGAAGAACTGTACGCACTGCATCCCGAGTTTCAGACTAACCCGGCACTTCGGGCGGGAACGCTGGTCAGTATTCCTATTCCAAACCGGGCTATCAGGCGCTACAAAGGTACTAACTTCGACCCGGCGAAGTTCGCTCCAATTTATTACGTGGTACAACCTGGCGACAATTTGTTCCAGATTTGCAAGCGTCATTTCAGTATGCCAGTTGACTCCATACGGGCACGCAACAATATGCGTAACGAACAGATTAAGCCTGGTCAACTGCTGCACATCGGATGGATCGGTCTGGAAGGCATTTCTGCGGACTGGCGAACACCAACGGCTCCGCCAATTTCTGATCAGACCCACCAACTAAACTACGACGAAGCCAAAAAGGCGCGAAATGAGGTGATCACCCAAGGCGTGTGTTTTTGGCAAAGAGACAGCAATGAAAAAGGCGACCTCTACGCCCTGCACCGGGTAGCCAACATCGGCACTGTGATGGCTGTGAACAACCCGATGAGCCGCCGAACGGTGTACGCCAAGGTGATTGGTCGAATCCCGGCGGGTTATGGAAGCAACATCGAAGTGGTATTGTCGCCCGCTGCGGCTCGGCAAATCGGCGCGCGCGACCCGCGCTTTTTTGTGAAAATCCGGTATTTGAAATAGCCGCTTTACATTTCCACCACAAACACGGTTCCCCCATCTGCATTATCGGCCACGGATATACGTCCGCCATGGGCCTGCATAACCTGTTTGACAATATACAGGCCTAATCCGGTGCCGGTTGACCGGCGGGTTTCTTCGTTGCCAACGCGGTAAAATTTTTCAAAAATAGCGGCTTTCTCTGAGTCTGGGATGCCGATACCTGAATCTGCCACACGCAGACGGAAGAGTCCGTCAATATTTTCGGCGGAAAGCCGGACGAGTGCGCCTTCAGGGGAATACTTCACGGCGTTCTCCAACAAATTTTGTACAACGGCGGTGAAGCCCGTGCGGTCAGCACTAACCGATGGGGGCCCGGAAGGAAAATCGAGTTCGATCTTGGCTAAAGGAAAACGTACGAACAGGTTTGACAAGCAGTATTGTGCAATGCTGCGTACATCCAACAGTTCAGGGGACGGGTGCCAGTTGTCTTCCAATCGGGCGGCTAGTAGAAGGTCATCTACCAGGTTTTGCAAACGTGCGGCATCGCGAAGCCCGTTTGTGCAGAGTTTTTCTACTTGCTGGCGTTGAAGTTCGTGCCTGTTGAGGGTTTCGAGCGCAAGTCGGATAGCAGCAATCGGTGATCGCAATTCATGGGTAATGCTGAGCATAAAGTTGCGGCGCTGCCGTGCCAGAGTTACTTCACGTTTGGCCGACCGATTGATGATGTACAGCCCGAAGCCGAGGCAAAGTGTAAAAAACACCCCTTCGGCCAGGATCATTCGTTTGTGTTTTTGGCGCCGCTTCACCAATGCCTGGTATTCTGCGGTGTGCATCAGTTCTGTCAGGTTCACGCCGCGTCTTGGACCGCCGTGCTTAGTTTCAAGCAACTCGGTGGAAACGGTAAAAAGTCGGTCGTTCTCCCGCCATAACTGTACAGCCCACCACGCAAATGCCAAAACCATATAGGCTAACACGAGGGTGGTGAGTATTTGAAGGGGGAAAAACCGGTTTTTCATTGGTGAAAGGTACAATAGGTCTGTTTTTCGTGAAGGTGTGCTTCGGCGAGGTGGTTCATCAGAAAAACAAAACCGACGCGCCGAAGCACACCTTCAGGGAAAAAACATCACAAAAAATTAGTCCTTCGGATTGACCTCGAACAGCTCCACTTCAAAAAGCAGAACCGAGTTCGGTTTGATTTTGGGGCTGGGGCTACGCTCGCCGTAGGCCAGTTCAGAAGGAATATAAAACTTGAATTTGTCGCCAACGTGCATGTATTGCAGGCCTTCCGTCCAACCGGCAATAACTTGGTTGAGAGCAAAGGAGATCGGCTCGCCGCGCTCCACGCTGCTGTCGAACACAGAACCATCGGTATTCATACCATGGTAGTGTACTTTCACTTTGTCAGTAGCCTTGGGCGATTCTTTACCCTCACCGCGCTTCAGCACTTCATACTGAAGGCCGCTGGCAGTGGTGGTGATTTCCTTGCGTTTTTTGTTTTCGACCAAATACTTGGCGCCTTCAATCTTGGCCTTCTCGCCGTCAATTTTGGTCTTGCTTTCGGCTTGTTTCTGGGCTTCTTGCTGGAAACGATTGAAAACGTCCGTGGACGTTTGTTGATCCATAGCCTGAGGGGCATCCCGAAGGACAGCACCCATAGCTTCCATGATGAGCGTAGGGTTCAGGCCTTCAGGCAACTGGCGTTTCAGACTGTTGCCGATTAATTGGCCGTAAGCATAACTGGCGCTGTCAATAGGCGTTTTCAGGGCAGTTTGGCCGTTCAGGTTAAGTCCTGCGAACAGGAGAAAAGAAAACAGAATCGTTTTTTTCATGTGTTATTGAATAAGTATAGGTTGTGAAATTACCTGATGATAATGGCATCACTTCGCCCGTTTCATTTCTTTGTAAAACTGGTAGAAGTATGGAATGGTCTCGATGCCTTTGTAAAAATTGAACAACCCGTAGTGTTCGTTTGGCGAGTGGATGGAATCCGAGTCAAGGCCAAAACCCATGAGCACCGATTTGGCATCCAGCACCTGATCGAACATAGATACAATGGGTATGCTGCCACCTCCGCGCTGCGGTAGCGGTTTCTTTCCAAAAGTCGCCTCCATCGCTTTTTCGGCGGCCTTGTACTCCACGGAGTTGGTCGGTGTCACCACCGGATGCCCTCCATGCAGTGCAGTGACCTTTACGGTTACGTACTTGGGCGCAAGGCTCTCGAAGTGTTTTTGAAAAAGTTTTTCAATTTTTTTGGGGTCCTGATTCGGCACTAAGCGCATGGAAATTTTAGCGCTGGCCTTGGCGGGAAGCACAGTTTTGGCACCCTCGCCGGTATAGCCACCCCAAATGCCGTTCACGTCCAGTGCTGGTCGGATACCGGTGCGTTCCACTGTGGTGTAACCGTCCTCTCCAAGAAGGGCATCCACACCGAGGTCTTTCATGTAGGCCTTTTCATCGAAAGGTGCATCATTGAGTCGCTTACGCTCTTTGGCGCTTATTTTTTGAACGTCATCGTAGAATCCTTTTACCGTAATCCGCCGCTTTTTATCGTGCAAAGAAGCGATCATTGAACTCAGCACGCTGATTGGGTTGGCAATAGCACCGCCGTACACGCCGGAGTGCAGGTCTTTATTCGGCCCGGTCACTTCCACTTCCATGTAGGCAAGGCCGCGTAAGCCCACCGTCAGACTGGGAGTTTTGTTGTCAATTATGCTCGTGTCGGATATTAGTACCACATCACAGGCGAGTTTCTTTTTGTTGTTTCTACAAAATGTTTCCAGGTGTTTGGAGCCGATTTCCTCTTCGCCTTCGATCATAAACTTGACGTTGCAAGTTAGTTTTCCATGCTGCATCATAGCCTCGAAAGCCTTGATATGCATGAAAAACTGGCCTTTGTCGTCGCAAGAGCCGCGAGCGAAAATAGCACCCGCAGGGTGTAATTTAGTTTTTTTCACCACCGGTTCGAACGCTGGACTGTCCCACAGGTCAAGCGGGTCGGGCGGCTGTACATCGTAGTGGCCATATACGAGTACGGTGGGGGCCTTGGGGTCAATTATTTTCTCGCCATAAACGACTGGGTGGCCCGGGGTGGGCAGTACCTCCACATTGTCCGCTCCCACCTTGCGCAGGTGATCTGCCGTTGCTTCCGCCATGCGGCGCATATCACCTTTGTATTTTGGGTCTGCGCTAACAGATGGGATTCGGAGTAATTCAATTAATTCGTTCAGGAAACGCTCTTGATTGGCGTCCAAATATTTTTTTAGTTCTTTCATAAAAATCGTTGATAAAAAAAGTCCGCAAAGTTCATGGTTTCTTCGGTAATCTCGGCAGCCGAAAATTGATAAGAGTGTATTTTAAATTGAGATACCGCTTGCAGCCCTTCGAATGTCCTGTAAAAACGCTTTATGTTCGGTCAAAAAGCAGCCTTTTGCCCATTCTGGTTTCGTCGAAACGACCCTCATGCCAAGCTAGGTGCCCGCTCACGATAGTGCTCAGCACCCTGCCCCGAAACTCGTTGCTGGCAAATGGCGACCACCCGCACTTGTAGTAAATATTTTCTGGCAGAACCCGCCATCGGCGATTAACATCCACCAAAGCAAGGTCGGCCCAATAGCCCTCTTCTACAAACCCGCGCTCTTGCACCTGAAATGCAACGGCCGGTGCATGGCACATTTTTTCCACGATTTTTTCGAGCGTAATCTTTCCGGCGTGGTAAAAGTCTAGCATAAGGTTCAGGCCGTGCTGCACCAGCGGCAAGCCGGACGGAGCAAGCAGGTATGGTTGTGACTTCTCCTCCAACGTGTGCGGCGCATGATCGGTTGCGATCACATCCAAGCGGTCATCAAGCAGAGCAGGCATCAATGCGTCACGGTGCATCCGGCTTTTTATGGCGGGGTTACATTTGATCAGGTTGCCTAACCGGGCATAGCCGTCCGACGCGAAGCGCAGGTGGTGGACACATACTTCGGAGGTGATTCGTTTTTGGGCCAGTGGAACCGAATTATCAAACAGATCGAGTTCGGGTTTTGTGGAAATGTGGAGGATGTGCAAACGCGTATTGTTTTTGCGAGCCAGTGCCACCGCATACGAAGAGGACAGAAGGCAACCATCCACATTGCGGATTCGCGGGTGAAATGCCGCCGTCAGTTCGTTGCCATATTGTTTTTTATAACGCTCCAGGTTATTCAGGATGGTGGCTTCATCCTCGCAGTGGGTAGCCACGAGCATGGGCGCTTCGGCGAAAATCCGGTCGAGTGCCTGCGGATTGTCCACCAGCATATTACCGGTACTGCTGCCCATAAAAACCTTAATTCCACAGACTTGGCGCGGGTCAGTGCGAACCACCTCCTCCAGGTTGTCGTTGGTAGCGCCCATGTAAAACGAATAATTGGCCAACGACGATTGTGCTCCGATCTGGTACTTTTCCTCCAATAGTTTTTGTGTGATAGACGGAGGCACCACATTGGGCATTTCCATAAAAGAGGTAACTCCGCCTGCCACAGCCGCTCGGCTCTCGGTAGCGATGGTGGCTTTATGCGTCAGGCCTGGTTCACGAAAGTGTACCTGATCGTCAATAATGCCGGGGATGAGGTAGTGGCCCGCCGCATCCAGTTCGGTTTTGGCTTTTCGGTTTAATGACTTGCCAATTGCCTCTATGCGGCCATCCCGCACAAACAGGTCGCCTTGTGTAATACTGCCCCGGTTGATGATTCGGGCGTTTCGAATTAATATGCTTTGTGCATCCATAACGGGTTGCTATATTTTTTTGGCGATCGAGAATAAGGCAGAAAAATTCATAGTGGATAATCAGCAACTACCTATATTTGGCGCTTTCCTTCAGATTAGGAAATTTAAGTTTAAAAATAAAGTATTTTACAAACTGTCCTACCTTGCTAACGAGCATGGTAGGACTTTTTTTTACCCATAAAGTCACAGCATTTGACTGTAAGTCAAGGCAGTAAATTGAACCAATGCAATTTTTTTTTTCATTGGGTAAAAAATTTTCAAAAAAATGCTTGCACAACAGGTTGGAAGAACTTTACCTTTGGCTTAGGTTTTTTGGGGTTATATTTCTGACGGTAGGGTGTTCACATCCTGCCGTCTTTTTTTTGTCAGTACCCAAAGTTCTGAAGCGACCGCTCGTCGTCTCGCCAATTGCCCCGCACTTTCACCGTTATTTCCAAAAAAACTTTGGTTCGCAAAAACCGCTCTATGGCCATCCGGGCCGCAGTTGCCAGTTTTTTCATTGCTACGCCTCCCTTGCCCAACAGGATGCCCTTTTGCGTTTCCCGCAATACATACACACTGGCACGAATTCGAGCCAATGGCTCGCCAGCATTGGTCTTGGAGTCCTGGAACGACTCAATGCCAACCTCACAGGAGTAGGGAATTTCGTCGTCGTACAACAAGAATATTTTTTCCCGAATGATCTCGCTTACAAAAAAACGTTCCGGGCGGTCAGTCAATTGGTCCGGCGGGTAATAAGCCGGGCCTTCGGGCAAATAGGACGCAATTTTTTCCAACAAGTCTCCTGTGTTTTTCCCCTTCAGCGCTGAAATAGCCACATGATCCGCAACCTTGACGCGCTTGGCCCACCAGTTCAGACAGTCCTCCAAGCGTTGCTCTTTCACCAGATCGGTCTTGTTGAGCACTAACAATACCGGGGCTTGCGAGCGGGCAAGCACAGCCAGGAGCGGGTTATTGTCCTCCAATTCCTCCGTCAGGTCAAATACTACGAGCAGCAGATCGGCATCCTCAAGGGTGCCTTCTACAGAGCGGTTCATGGCCTTGTGCATTTTGTAGGCCGGGTCGCGGACGTATCCGGGGGTGTCGGAAAAAACGATCTGGAAATATTCGCCGGTCAGGATTCCAATGATTCGATGGCGGGTTGTTTGCGGTTTGTGGGTGATGATGCTCATACGTTCGCCAACCAAAGCGTTCAGCAACGTGGACTTACCCGCATTTGGCCGGCCAACAATGTTGACAAACCCGGAGCGGAATGTGACTGGGCGATCTTCGGTACTGGATTCGTCGGACATGCCGGATTTATTTTGGGCAAAATGAACTGAATTGTAACCAGACTCTTATTCAGCCAACCGCCGAACACCGAGGCCTAACTTATGGGCGATAAGGTCAAAAACGATTTCTGGCTTCAGCACCTGCCAGTGCAGGTCGTTGTAATCTGCACCAAAATGCAGAAATTGATCCAGCCGGGCATCCTGCATTTCCTCTTCAACATGCTGTCGGATGTTCAGCAAAACAATCCAACCCCCATACTCGCGCACATCCTCGGCCCATTCGGCGTAGTAGTCCTCATCGCCTGCATGGAAGTTTAGTACGTTTTCACAGAAGAAAACAAACTTGTCGATGCCCTGTTTGAGCAGGATGTCCACTATTTCGCGTTTGAGAAACATGATATCGTTGTGTACGGCATCGTTCCATTCACCGATCAGTTCGATGAAAGTGTACCTGGCATCGTAGTCCGTAAACAGAATTTTTGCATACAACGTAGACGACCCGAATTCGTCCCACTCCGGATGCAGGAAAAAGTTGTACAGCAGGTTGGAGTCATAGAATTCACTGTACTTGCGCCCAAAAAATGGGGAGTATTTGTCCTCCGAAGCGATGTACAAGTCGCGCCAGCGAAAATGTGGTTCAATGTCGTGCATGGTTTTGTAAAACTAACGCAAAGGTAGCAGTTCATTATGAGCAACAAGGGGCATCACACCATCAAAATCGTGCTGACCGGGCCGGAATCTTCCGGAAAAACATCGGCGGCTGAAGCGCTGGCTCAGCGACTGAATGTGCCCCTGGTACCCGAATTTGCCCGTTTTTTCGTGGCCAATCTCGGTCGACCCTATTGCCGCACCGACCTGGAGGCCATAGCTCGTGGCCAACACACCTGGGAACAGTGGTTTTTGAAGCCCAGTCCACCCTTGCTGATTGGCGATACCGACTGGACAGTATTGCATATCTGGGAACAGTACCGCTTCGGCGAGAATCGTTCAGACGGGCTTGTATGGCAAAAAGGCTATCCCAATCCACAACCAGCCGATCTTTACCTTCTTTGCTCGCCCGATATCCCCTGGGAACCCGACCCCTTGCGCGAACACCCGGAAGAGCGGGGCATTTTGTTTGACCGATACGAACAGCTGCTGTTCGAAACCGGTGCCCGGTTCACGATCCTCACTGGCTCGCACGAGAAACGACTCGAAACTGCTCTTGCCAGTATCGAAAAACTTTGCTGACATTTGCCGTCAATTTCTCATTGGGGTGCCCTTCGGGGCTGAGATTACACCCATCGAACCTGCCCGGGTAATGCCGGGAAGGGAATTGAGCGGGTAGTGGCATCACTACACTTCCGAAACCCCTTCGGCAGTGGATGTTTCACTCAAGTATTCGATTCATGTTTCTCCTGTCCATCCGATTGCAATGCCGCGTTCTTTATGCCGCTTGGTGTATTGTCATTTTTCCCGAAACGCTACGCACGCAAACCGCTCCTTTCCTGCCTGATTCGATTATCCTTCAGGATGTGGTCATCCAGGCCACCCGAACCAGCGCCAACTCGCCTGTTCCGCACACCAATATTTCTGCCGATAAAATTGGCAAAATATATCAGGCTCAGGACGTTCCATTTCTGCTTACCGCTACGCCCTCGTTGGTGGAAACCTCCGACGCGGGCACGGGCACCGGTTACACGGGCATGCGCATCCGCGGCAGCGACCCTACTCGTATCAACGTGACTATCAACGGGATCCCGTTGAACGACGCTGAAAGCCAGATCATGTACTGGGTAGACCTGCCCGATCTGGCCGCCTCTGCTGCGGAAATACAGGTGCAAAGAGGTGTGGGAACGAGTACCAATGGAGCAGGCGCGTTCGGTGCCACAGTCAACCTCGACTTGTCAGCAATCCGGCCCGAAGCCTTCGCTACCGTGACCAACAGCCTCGGCTCATTCGGAACGCGTAAACACTCGGTTATTGTCGGCACCGGGCTGCTCGGCGGCAAACTGGCTTTCTCCGGGCGCTTATCGAACGTCGCTTCCGATGGTTTTGTGGACCGCGCTAACGCCGCGCTGAATTCATACCACCTTACCGGTGCGTATGTGGACGAGCAGCAGTCGCTGCAGGCGCACCTGCTTTCGGGCCACACCCTGACTTATCAGGCCTGGTACGGGCTACCTGCCCAGTATTTGGAAAACCCCGATTTGCGAACGTATAACCCAGCCGGCACTGAACGTCCGGACTCGCCCTATCCTGATGAGGTAGACGACTACACCCAGCGCCATTACCTGCTGCACTACAAACGACTATTGTCAGAGGATCTCGACCTACAATTGAATGGCCACTACACCCGCGGATTTGGGTTTTATGAGCAGTACAAGGCCAATCAAGCGTTTGCTGGCTATGGCTTACCACCACTGGTGCTTGGCGATACGCTCGTGGAACAAACTGACCTCGTACGGCGGCGCAGGCTCGACAACCATTTTTACGGCGGCACCTTCGCGCTGCGCTGGTCACCGGAACGGTATGCCGGCTGGATGGGAGCATCGCCAGTTCTGATGCTCGGCGGCGCAATCAGCCACTACACCGGGCGGCACTTCGGTGATGTGATTTGGGCGGAATATGCTGTGTCAAAAGATTTTGTGTACTACGACAACGATGCCGACAAGCGCGACGCGAACGTTTTTGGAAAAATCGAATTGCCGCTGCGAAACGGCCCAAACCTGCTGCTCGATCTCCAGTTTCGTCAGGTGTACTACCAGTTTTTGGGCTACGACCAAAATCAAAATACCACAAACCAAACCGCTGAATTGCTTTTTTTCAACCCCAAAGTCGGCTTGAATTGGCGGCTCGGTTCAGACTGGACTGCCTACGCTTTTTTCGGAATCGGCCAACGGGAACCCAACCGCGACGACTACACCCAGTCTACCCCGGCCAGCAGACCCCGTTCGGAATTCATGTTCGACTGGGAAGGTGGCATCAAGCGACAGGGCGAAAACTGGAACTTCGCTGCTAACCTGTTTTTTATGGATTACCGCGACCAATTAGTGCTCGACGGGCGCATTAACGACGTGGGCGCGTATATTCGAACCAACGTACCACGAAGCCACCGCGCGGGTATCGAGATCGAAGCCGATTTGCGTATCGGTGAGCGCATCACGCTTTCCGGCAACGCGGCTTTCAGCCAAAATAAGGTGGCGGAATTCGTGGAATACCGCGACAACTGGGACACCGGCGAGCAGGAGGCTTTTCGGTACGTGAGTACCGATTTGGCGTTTTCGCCGCCCGTAGTGGCGCGGGGTGAAGCCACGTGGGCGCTGCTGCCAGTCGGTTCAAAACACCACTTCTCGGTTTCGTTGTCAGGCAAATACGTCGGCAGGCAGTTTTTGGACAATACGGGCAATGAAAGTACGGCGTTGACTGCCTACTTTTTCTCGGACTTGCGCCTGAACTACGACCTGACCGGCATCGTCAGCAAGCGCCTCAGCGTGATTTTTACCGTGCAAAACTTGTTCGATGCCCGCTACTCTACCAACGGCTGGGTCTACC
>JBJXEZ010000340.1:0-7544 GCA_046153695.1 Saprospiraceae bacterium | reverse complement strand
GGCTCGTCGCATCCTGGGGCTGGAGAAGGTCCCAAGGGTTGGGCTGTTCGCCCATTAAAGCGGCACGTGAGCTGGGTTCAGAACGTCGCAAGACAGTTCGGTCCCTATCTGTTGTGGGCGCGGGAGGATTGAGGAGACCTGACACTAGTACGAGAGGACCGTGTTGGACGAACCGCTTGTGTACCGGTTGTGCCGCCAGGCGCATCGCCGGGTAGCAACGTTCGGCAGGGATAAGCGCTGAAAGCATCTAAGCGCGAAGCCCACTCCGAGATGAATCCTCCGATTAAGGGCCGTGGGAGACGACCACGTTGATAGGCGGCAGGTGGAAGCGTGGTGACATGTTGAGCCGAGCCGTACTAATTGCCCGTAAGCTTCCTTTTTTTAATTTTTTGGGCACGCTCACAAGCGTTGCCCGAGCCAATGTAGCGGACCGGGAGGTCCCACACGCATGGCCTGAAATAGCCCCCGGATTATCCCGGACTTCTCTGCTTCTTTCCCAGCATTGTCAGTTGACAAAAAATTACGCCCAAGGCCAAGCCTTGGTGCAAAGAAACGTTGGTGTCTTTGGCGGCGGGGATCACCTCTTCCCATTCCGAACAGAGCAGTTAAGCCCGCCAGCGCCGATGGTACTGCGACAGATGTCGCGGGAGAGTAGGTCGATGCCAACCCAATATACCAGCCTCCGTTGCTCTTGCAACGGAGGCTTTTTTGTTTGCAAAAACTCGGATTGAACCTGCCTGACTTGCCTATCCGCTTTTGCCCTACTGCCATGATTCTTGAAAACCAAACTCCTCGACAACTTCTACCTGCACCAGAGCCCGAACCCGAGCCAGCGGCATAGAGGGGGACGTTTATACATTCTGTCGAAAAAAAAGCCACTACATGACGGCAAGATGCATCTTTTGTAGATCATAAGGTTAGCCACAGGATTTCTCAAAAGTGATTGCAACATGAAATATATCTGTTACGCCATCAGTATCATTTCCTGTCTCACAGCTTCTTCATCTACTGCCCAGAGTTTAATTTTAAATGGCGGATTCGAATCGCATGGCAAAATAGACTGTACTTTATGCTATCACACAGATGGTAAGTATCCTAGTGTTGTATATCATTGGGACAATGGGGGGTGGCACTGCTTACTTTGTGACAAAGATTACAGGCAAAATTCGGATAATATCAGTTACATGGCTTGCCCGATGGATCGAATATCACCTCAATTTGGCAAAGCGATGATTTCGATGGTCTATGCCCCAGGGACGAATGGAATTTTTGGCGGAGTCGAAGGGGCCTCGCATTTGTCTGCCCGGACGACGGAGCCAATGCTTGTCGGACGGTTGTACGAAGTCAGCCTTTGGCTGTACGTTCAAAGTGCGAAACGGCACGACCCGGATTGGGGCAGCCACTTAGGTATAGCCTTGTTGCCGCAAAAATTGTCCTTTTTTAATGGGAGAAAATCGCTGATCATTCCCTTCATCGGTGTTGATACCTTGGTGTACGATCAGTGGTACCAAGTCAAATGGCGCGTCAGACCCTTGTGTACTAGTAATTATATGATGATCGGCGTCTTTGCCGACACGCAATGGCCGAAATCGCGTAGCTATGCCGATGTGCGTTATTTTTTGGACAATGTATCCGTCGTGGAAATGCCAGAAGCATCAGCCGTTTCGGACAGTTCTGTTTACTATTGCAGTCGTTACGATCCTGTGACTCTGGGTGCGGTGCCCTTGATGGACAGCCAAACGTTATGGTATGAGAATGATGCGTTCGAGTTGACCAATGAGCACAAGGTCGTTCTGGATACTTTAGCAAGGTTTGCTATCAAGTATCCCGATTTAGTTTTCAAAATATCCGGTCACACGGATAGTACCGGCTTCGATAACTTAGCCTTATCTCAAAACAGGGTACAGTCCGTGCTGAATTATTTGACGAAAAACTGGCAACTGCCAGAATTTCGTTTCATCCCAATTAGCCAAGGAAGCAAAGATCCGATAGGAAATAACAATACTGCTAACGGACGGGCCATGAATCGGCGTGTAGAAATCAAGCAATCCAGTGTAGATTTGTCTGCCATGTTTTACAGGAATGCCTTGATATCCGTGGAAGACAAGCGTTTTGCCGATGCGTTTTTATATTTGAACAAGTGGATGATCAAGTCCAAGCAAGGGAGCTGGATCGTCTTATTATTCGAGCCACGTTTTGAAATCCTGAAAAAAGACAAACGATGGGGCTTGATCGAGAAAAAAATCAGGGATGGATACCGTTCCTTTAAGTACCCACAATATGCATTTTTGTTCGATTCACTACGAATGGACGACCGCAAAGTGCTGGGCGAGCTCTCGCAGATACTAAACGACCTTACAGGCCCTATACCGGAATTAGGCAGTTTTCCATACGTGTTACCCATAATGCCACAAGAGGTGGTCGAGCAAAAGTTAAGAGAACACTTTTTGGCGCTCCGCCCCATTATAGAAAAAACAGGTTGGCCGAAAAAAGCAGAATTTGGTGAAAGCGCGACTACTTCGGCTTTTTTTCTGCTCCAACATTCCCTGGATAGTGCCGCTTACGTCAGATGGCTTCCTGTTTTGAAACAAACCTGTGAGGAAGGTGAGGCTCCGTGGATGTCCTACGCCATGCTGTACGATAGGTGCCGAATCATAGCCGGCAAACCGCAACGCTATGCCACACACAGCGAAACGTTGGAAAACGGTGACATTCGGGTGCTGCCGTGGGAAGGCGATGAAGATACAATCAATGATCACAGGGCTAAAATTGGATTGTCACTATTACCCGTAGTTGTGGCGAATGCCATGAAGAAGGAATAAATGAGACCATATTGGTTAGTTAAGTAACGGGTAAAACCCGACTATGCCCCAGCCAGTTAACCCGCAACAATCGGAAATCGCACTCAATGAGCGCTTCCAAATGGAGTACCTGTTCGGCAACCCGCCCTCGTGGATGATGCGCTACGGCATCTCCATGCTGGCGGACTTTTTTTCGTGTTTCTGGATTTGCCCGAACCCCGACACTTACGCTTTGCTTTTAGTGAAAAGGGAACATGAGATTTTTGATTTACATTACCTACACTGATTGTACCGGCAGACGGTTTCTATCTTGTCACGCAAAAATCAGTTAGTTTTGTGTCCGGCAAAATCCAACCACATCACTCAATTCGGGTATAGTTTTTGCCAAATGGCATCTCGAAACCGGTATGATTCAATTGGCACGCTCCTGTTTTTCTGACATTTTGGGCATATCTGCCCCAGCGAAGGTAATCGCTGTGATCGGAGTATGCCTTTTTCTGGCTGTGCCTGTCACGAGTAATTGCCAACGTACCGTGGTTTTCCAATGGAACGGCCAAAATTATCGGGCTGATTTCACATGGGCAGTCAAGCACGCCGACACGGAGTACAAAAGCAGAGCGGCTCACACCATTGACCGGAGCAAGGACCCTACTTTTGATCTGGAAGCAACCTTTCGATTCCGAAACGATTCCATTCCTACAGACAATGATGTGGTTTGGGGTTTTCAATTCCGACAGGCGGGCAATATCATCAGCCCCGCCACCAATGAAAAATTTACCCGTAGCCTGCGTATTTTTCAACGATTTCAAGTAGACGGTACGGGCAATGCCACACTGACCGTCACGCCAAAGGTTTGGAAACGCAACGCCGCTGGCCAGTTTGATCCCATTGGGCAGGCAACACCCGTTACCATCGGGTTTTCAGTCACCGATGCACCTCCAGCTGCCGCCATCCCCGTGGTCACCGGACCTGCTTCCGAACCAACCACAACTCCCCCGACTAATCTCCCAACGGCACCGCCCGCACAAGTAGCACTCCCGCAACCAGTAGCTCTGCAAGCGGAGGCTCAAGCATACGCTGAAGCACTGAAAGAGCCGGATTCCCTTCGCCCAAAAGCACTCCTGAACTTCATAGAGCAGTACGGCAACAAACCTGGTGCCCAATCTACGCTGGTAGGCAAGGCGCTGAAAGACGTGCCACTTGGTACCAGCCAACCTGAAAAACAGAGCGATGGTACGTTCACCTACACCCTTGTAAATGCTGTTCGACCAGTTGTGGACTCCGCTTCGGTACAAGGCTGGAAATGGAAACTGTCAGAGTTTGGCAAGGGACGTTTTCAGTTGACACTCAATGATATCGGCGACACAGCACACAGTATCCGTATTGCTGACCTTGGTAAAAATGCGCCGTACAACCTCGCGCGTGACCTGCTCCCATTTGAACGCATACGAGTAACTCTCGTGGGAGAAACGTGGGACTCGTTCCAAATCCGGGTGACTGGCGGCGAGCCGCCATTTTTCGTTTACCTGTCGAAGGGCAATGTACCCAAGATCCGCTACACCCTGACCGCCACAAATCAGACGTGGTCGCTGGACAAAGGCCAGTGCGAAGCCTGTAAAAACGGCCAACACACAGTAGAGGTGTACAACAACGACTTTAGCACCCTGTTACTTAGAGCCGAAAGTGCCGTACATATCCGCCGGGTAAATTATTTCTACCGCCTGTTGTCTGCAGCCGTAGCCATACTGCTCGTGTACTTTTTTTACAAACCGATTATCCGCGCGTGGCGACACTTCCGTTACCAAAGCCAACTTCGAGACATCGAAGCCTGGGAAAAAAGGGTAGAGGAAGAGGAAAAACGCCGCCGCCGGGACAAACAATAATACTCTGTCGTGAAACAAACGTACCCGTTCTTGCGCTCCGCAATCATTGCTGTTGTACACGTTTTAGCCACGTCATCAGAGACGTTTGGGCAAGACTGTTTTCAGGTCAACACAGCCAAATCCAGTATTCACCTCAACTCTGGCGACGAATCCAAACTACCCGAATCGGGCGACACCCTGTTTTTGCCTTGCACCAAGGCAATTTCAAACTTTGTGTTCAATATTGATTTCAAGGCAAACACCGAAGCCTTCTTTGAAGATGCCGGAGACCTTGTTGCCGTGTTGCATTATAAAACTTCTATTTTTCTTTTTACCTACGACAAAGCGAGTAACACCTTTAAAATGCCAAGCAACCAGGTGTTGTTCGAAGGGAAATACATGCTGAATATTACGTCCATGACCTGCCCGACCCCGCCCGGCCCATGTGACAACTGTTCAGTTAATTACGCCTTCGAGGTTGTTCACCGATATGACCCTGACTTTTCCGTTTCAGTCGTCACCGATCCCAGCCCGGCTATCCTGACCTGCTTGCCGGGAAGCGCCGTGACAATGGAGGGCACGGCTCCGCCGCACAGCGGGTTTCACGGTCAATGGGCCTACCTCCTTGGAGGTAACTTTGAGGACCTGCAGGGCGAAACCAGCACCAAGTACACCACTTCCAAAGCGGGAACCTACTTGTATACGCTACGCGGGCCTGCTGGCTGCGCAGCCAGTTTTTTCGCCACGATAACGCCGCCCAGGGTACCCAAAATCGAGATTGACCAACCCGTACAAAAATTAAATGCCTGCTCACAAGCCATTCAGGGCGTGACTGTTACAAACGGCGGCCCGCCCGGTAACTTAACCCTTTCATGGTCATCCTCTTCGAGCGGCATCATCCTGAGCGGGGAAAATAGTGAGAGCCCGGTCGTCGCGGCGCTGGGCACCTACACCCTGTTGGCATCTCGCCTCGACAATGGCTGCACGGCCACAGCCACAGTGGAAATTGTGCCCGGCACCATCCCTACTGTACTGCCAGTAATCGTCAGTACGACGGGTAGTGACTTACTGGATTGCCGAAATACCGCTATCAAGTTACGCGTGTCGGCCAGCCTCTCCTCCGGCACATCGCAGTTCACGTACCAGTGGTACGACGGTACCGTGGGCGATGAAATGACCGTGTTAGCGCCAGGCATCTATTCTGTCACGGCCACGGCCACCGAATTGGGTTGCCAAGGTGCTGTGGATGTGTCTATTTTTCAGGACATCACTGTGCCAGCGTTACAGATCATGAGCCCGCGCGACACCGTGTGCGTGGGAGAGGCTGTGTCGCTTAATGCACAAGCCCTCGAACCGGTTACCTATTTGTGGCAGAACGGGGCCGTTACCAGCGCTCTTTTGGCCGAACCTACCCAAAACGGGACCAATTCTTACTCCGTAACTGTCACAGCATCTGACAATGGCTGCACTGCCGAGGCATCCACAACGCTCGAACGGCTCGATCCGCCACAGGTGTCATGCGTCCCCCAAAACCTGTCTGTACAAACGGGTGTACACCTTTCACTCGACTGCCCGAACACAGGGGATCTGCTATTTTGGGTAGCCGTGCCGACCAATGTGGGCACCATCCCCCCTTCTGGCAGCGGGGTTGTAATGGGACACTTTTTTGCATTGACCGCGCCAAACGCGCCTGGTAGCGTGGCCTATACATTTTTTTCCAAAAATGCTGGCTGTACGAGCGAGCCAGCCCATGTTCTCATCACGGTTTTGCCGGAAAGCGCCGACGGTATTTTTGTGCCAGAATTAGTAACACCCAATGGCGACGGACTGAACGATACCTGGGAAATCACCTTTACTTCCAACACAGCCAACCCCGGCAGTTACCGGATGAACCTTTTCGACCGAAACGGCGTGCTGGTTTTCGAAGGCACCCTCGCTGCACCGGTTCATGTGGCAGAACTGCCCGACGGGGCTTATTACTATACGATCACCAAACCCAACGGCGGCTTCATACGCGGTGCCGTCACCATTCTTCGCCGAAACTAACTATGCGCTCTAATCAATACATTTCGATTTTTTTATCCTTTTTTATAGCATTCGCCAACGCTAATGCCCAACAAACGCCCTTTCTGAGCCAGTATGTCTGGAACCCGAGGCTGTTCAATCCAGCCAGCCAGGGCGGGGCCAATGGTGAGGGGCAGGTAGCGGTGGGTTACCGAATGCAGTTTTTGGAACTCGAAGCATCCGCACGCCCAAACACCTACCTGTTGCACGCCGATTTGTCGGGGGTACTGCCGGAGAAAATCGGCCTGGCCCTTCAGATTCTTGGCGACAAAACCCATATCCTGAGCCACACCTCCGTTGGTGGGTTTTTTGGCTATCACCTCATTCGGCAACCAAGGCTGCGCTTTTCGCTCGGCGCGACGGCCAGTGTTCGTTTCCAACGTTTTGATTTCACGAACAAGCGAATAGCAGATGCTGCAGATTTGGCCAATTTCGGTTCTGAAATCAGTAACACGCGCTTTGATGGCGGCCCAGGGCTGGCTTTTGAATATCGAACAAAAAACGGGTCAATTCTTGCTCTTGATGCGGCAGCAGCGCAGTTGTTTACGGATGAAATACCCATCTCAACTTCGAACAGTACCGACGCTACGGTGTACGCTACGGTGCCGCATCTGCTGGCCAACCTCCGGTTTCGGTACCAGTTTTCCGGCTTCGCGCTGGAGCCAGCGGTCACGCTCCGGGCCATATCCGGCGAACGCAGGCAAACGGCTGGCATGTTTGACCTGAACCTGAATGCCCATTTTTTGGAAAACGACCTGCTCTCAGCGGGCGTGGGGTACCGTACAGATCAAGGCGGCCCGCACATTCAGATTGGTGT
>JBJXEZ010000334.1:0-4761 GCA_046153695.1 Saprospiraceae bacterium | reverse complement strand
ACACCAGTCATCGTACTTACCAAACCGTTTCGGCTCAAAATCGAAGTAAAAGCCAGCACGATGGCCCAAGCAGACGCGCTGATGGATGCTTTACGGGTATCTGTTTTTAAGGAAGGTACCACCGAGCGTTATCGCTTGCCGGATGGACTTTCCTGGGAGCGGGTGGCGGAGCATACGGGTTTCGATTCGGGTAAGAGCGCCCGGAAATCCTGGTTTTTGTTGCAGACGCCGGTGTATTTGGTGGTGGGGGTGCTGCGGTTGTTGGGGAAGGAGGAGCATGAAGTGATGGAGGGTAAGACCATCTTGCGGATCACGCACGATATTTGAAGCGGCCTCACACCGCAAACGGATCGAACGGAAACCCCGAAAAACTCCCGCCTTTTTCGACCGCATACCCCTTCCCATTCCAAGCCACATCCGGCGTCTTCGATGGATCACAATCCAGGTGAATAAACGTCTCATAAATCCCAAACCGGTTGAACCCAACCACCCTGGCCGCCCGTACAATCCTGAGCTTCTGCTCCAGCGTCCGCGCCGCAACATCCGCCGCCCAGCCCCGTGTGTGCGCGGAATCCGGTACGCCGCCTACGGCAGCATTGTGCTCCGGAGTTCGGTAGCCGGAATTGACTCGGAACGGAATACCGGCCTGCTCCCGGGCGGCATCGAGTATTTCGAGGAACTTGATTTTCATGTAAACGCCACTGCCCGGCTGGTCCGGCGAGTCGAACTCCCGTATGTCAAAGTGGCTCATAATTATGGGTGATTGCTCGTAGTTGAGTTCCGCGCCGGCCACCGTATGCGTCTGCTCCGTGGTGCCGCCTTCGTCGTCCCATTGTCCGGTGGGGCCGATGCCGTCGCGGAAAAAGTGGCGGTACAGCCACCAGGTTAGGCCGGATAAACCGAGAAAAAGCGATGTGGCCAGGAGAGCGTATTTATTTTGAGGCGTCATAAGTCCATAGTTTTTAAGCGGTAGTAGAGGAAGGCGATCAAGCCAAAAAGCAGGGCTAAAGCCGTCCATACCCAAATTGCATCGTCGCTGCTTTTGAACATGCCAGAAAAGCGGCGTTGCCAGAGTTCGACCTGGTAGTTGGGTTCGGCAGATTGCGTGTCGGGTGTTTCACCGGCCGGCAATGGCGGGAAAAAGTTGTTCATCCTATTTGTCCAACCAGCCGTGTACTGGGCGTTGCCGAGGGATTGGAGGTAAGAAAGCCAGGCTGCCCGGTAGGCGTTGTAAAGCCCGGTTTTGTCTTTGGCGGTTTCGACGTTTACAGCCGCGAGCGTTTTGCTGCCCATGATGCCATCCGGCGCCAGGGTGTACCCGCGTTGGTTCAGGGTTAGTTGCAGGGTTTTGGCAGCAGCGGCAGGGTTTCCGTAAAAGGCGTTAAACAGCAGTTCAGCAAAATCCTGGTCGTAGATTTCCCATATCCGCCAGCGGTTGCCCCACCAGTCCATGAAATCCCGGGCCTGCGCTTGGGAGAGGTTTTTCATGGTGTCTGTGCCGGGACACTGCTGGCCGGAATACTCCTGCCAGGCGTTGGGTGTGATGCCGTACTTGGTGCCGGCATTGACGCCGCAGCGGTTGAAGTTGCCGTTGTCGGCGGACTGGTTTTGGTAGCCGCCTTCGGCAGCGAGGATTTTCTCAAAAAAGATGGTGGTCAGTTGGGACATGGGGACATCATAGTGGGGCCTGGCTGTTTACAACCCCAGTTTTTTCAATACCCTGCCGACTTCCTCCGGCGCGAACACAATGAAACAGCAGGCAATGATGGCGAGAATGATCATGCTTTCTTCGTTCGAATGGCCGCCAGTGTTTCCTTGAATACCTGCGCGTACGTCTTCGGCCCCTCGTATCCCTCCCAGCGCTGCGCCGTCTGCTGATGCGCCCATTTCAGATACTCCCGGCTGTGCGCCTTTTCCTGCCGGATACACTTAGTGGCAAAAATCTGGTACAGCCGCTTTTGTTTTTCCGTGGAGCAGGCACCGTTGCGGTAGCATTCCACATAGAGCGCCTTGCTCACCCGCTTGCAGGATTGCCCAAAGGGATGGCGGTAAAACTCGGTCATGGCAACCTTGCTCATCAGCACCGAGGATGCTCCGTTGCCCGGCTTTTCAGCCTTAGTCAGGCGCCCGCTTTCTGGGCAAACGGTATAGAAGCGGATGTCGGCAAATAGGTCCATCCAATCGTACACTTTAACTTTCAGCAGGACTTTATTTTCGTTTTTCAGGTAATACACGCCAATGATCTTGTCCTTGGATTCGCCGTCATGCCAGCGTAGGCGCATACCCTCCAGGAAAGTCATCAGTGCGGGTGATTTGGCCTTTTCTCGGGAGAATTCGCATTTGGAGGTAGGCTTCTTCGCTTTGACCGCGCGGTATTTCGTTTCGTCGTCTGCCGGTTGAGGCTGCGCGGCGGTTTCGGGCGTTTCGTCGCCGGCGACATCGAAGGTGACGGTGCCGTCCTTCCGGGTTTCGATGCCAGCTTTGCCTTCCACTTCGAAGTGCTGATCCACGTCTTTGCCCTCGATGACAGTCATCGGCGTGCCGTCGGGGTGGGCCAGGATTTTATCGCCTTTGGCCGGATCGGCGACGGTGGGTGCGGCAATTTCTACTTTTTCGGTAGGCGTCACCAGGATCGCCTCGTTTTCGTCGCAATCCGTGCGGCGGGCGATTTCGGTTTTTTTGATTAGGCTCTTGGGCAGCCGCATTTTGTACACAGCCACCGGGGGTTCTTTGTCGGTACCTGGAGGAGCCGCAACTGTTTTGGCGATGGCCGAGGGTTGCAGCATCGCGGTCTTCTTTTTCCCTTCGGCATCGGTGTAGCGCAGCAGGTGGCCGCCGCCTTTGCGGGCTTTGAGGCTGGCGATGACACCGCGTATTTTTTGGCCTTTGATGGTGGCTTCCACGGTGTCGCCGATTTGAAGGATTTGGCCGTTTTTATCCAGACCGTATTGCACGGTTCCATCCGGGCCGGCGCCAACGAGGTATTCCGTGCCGCCGATCTTGACGGTTTCGGAGTAGGCTTCGGCTTGTTTTTTGGCGCGTTTTTCTTTGGGCTTGGGGCCTCGTTTCTGCGGAGCATTTCCTTCAGCAGCGTCGGGCGCGGCAGGCTGTTCACCAGCTAATTCACTCTCGGCCAATTCAAACAAGTCACGGTCATTTTCGGCAAACGCTTCGTACAACTCCGGGTCGAAGTTGTCGCTATCTGTTTTCAGGGATTCGATTTCCCGACGTAACTCAACAGGGAGTTTTGCGATTTGAGTATCGGTCAATTTTGAGGTTTGGTACATATTCAGGCTGCTTTTGGGGATTTGAGTTTGAGGATTCGGATGCGAGCGGCCTGCGCATTGGCTTTGGCCTGGGCGAGTCGCAGGCGCTTCGAATTATCCACCACCGGTGGCGCTTCGACGGCGCTATTTTCCTTTTTGAAATAGCCGGGCAGGTTCGGGATCGGTGCGCCGATGCGCTTGCCATCCAGTTTCCAGGTGGCTAATTTTTGCCCGTCACCCAGTTCGATCAGGCCGTCGAACTGGTAGGTCTTGCCGTTGCTGTGCCGGTAGGATTGCCCTTCGACAAAGCCGTTCCAATCCGTGTGCTCGATGGGGGTCAGACTCTTTTCACTCACATTGTCCGGATCGGCCCACTGGTAGGCTTGCGCCAGGTAAATCCAGTGCCGGGCCAGGGTGTCGAAATTGCCATCGTCCAGAATTTGAACGGGCGTGTCTTTGTATTGGGCCATATCGCCCTTTTTGAATTTGGGGTCGGGCGCCTCGATTTTTCGGTCGTATAAATCGGCTAGGTAGGAGTTCGACACGTTGCGGGTCGTTTTGTACTTGCCTTTACCAGGGCCAAAGTCGTGCGGGACAACGAAAGGCGTGTTGCGCACCAACCATTCCATGACCGGCAACGCCTTGTTCCAGGCCGCGAGGGTGTACTGGCTTTTTTGGTCAAAACCAATCCCGATCAACTGCTCGGTGGTCGTTTCCGACACCTCTTTCTTTTTGGGCGCCTTGAAGAAGTCCGGATCGGCATTGTGCAGCGCCTCACCCAGCGCAACCGGCTTCCAATGAAAATCCAATTCCACCCGGCCGTTTTCGGTAATCTCTTGCCGGCCGATGAATCCAGATTCGGACATTTGGCTGTCGCCGTTCAGGATCACATAGCCGAAAAACTGGTCTTCGCTGCCGTCGTATTCCAGGATAAACCAATCGCTTTGGCCGTAGAAATAGTGGGCATACACGGTTTGCTCCATCAAGGGCTTTTTCGATTGCGAGAGGAACTTTGGTATCCCGGCCAGCATCTTTTCCACATCGCTCAGGATGGCCTCGCGTTCTTCGTTGAATCCACTGACGACCCGCTGCTGGTGCAGGGGCATGAATTTTTTAGTCAGGGGGTAGTTGTTGAAGGAAAAAGACTTTGGCCGCTCAGCCGGTTTAGACTTTGCCGGTTTAGCAGCCACCGGTCGGGCCTGCTCGGGCAAGTCCATTTTGGCCTGCGTCGGCTCTTGATTGACCGGCTCCGGTTTTGCGACTTGCATTGTTCCGTTCAGAAAACCTTTCCGGGCCAGCAGGGCATAAATAGCCGCGTCGAGGTTTTCGGCGGTTTCATGCGGCACGGTGAAGTTAGCCGAGGCGTTTTTGACCAAATAATACGAAGTCACCAGGCGCAGCGGCTCGCCGGTCTGGTCAATGATCTGCTCCTGCCGGGCGATGGGCACCTCGTCCAGTCGGGCGATTTGCGGCGGAGTCAGGCTTTGGAGTTGGT
>JBJXEZ010000322.1:0-3706 GCA_046153695.1 Saprospiraceae bacterium | reverse complement strand
AACACGGGGGCCGGAAAGCCTGCTGGTATTGCCAACAGCGGCTCGGGCTCCGTAACCGGTTCCGGTACGTCTTTCTTACAAGCAATGACGGTCAGTGCCAGCAATACCGCTATGATGTACAGTTTTTTCATTGGAAAAGAGGGGTGTACGGTCGGAAACAACGGGCAACCGCCGCACACCCCCTGCTTATAAAAAATATTTTTACCGGATAATCACTAATTTCTCTACCGCTACCGGGTGTTCGTTTTGCCACAAATGCACGAGGTATGTGCCGGCATTCAAATCGTTGAACAGTGGATACGATTGAATCTCAGATGAAATTGATTGGTTTATTACCACCCGACCGGTCAAATCGGTCAGCGTAACGCGGTAGTCATACCCCCCCGGGAGGGTCATCGTGACCATTGCTTCACCCGGCTCGGCCGGGTTAGGCGATACCGCGAAAGCGCCTTCAAAAGTCGGATCTATCGTCATGGTCGCTGTTTCGGCACTGAAAACCACGTTTTTCATGTTGTTCATCAGCGTCACGGCCTTGCCGGTAGAGCCATGTACGATCAGGCCCGCCGACACATTGATGCTGTTCAACACTTGTGCATAATCGGCAATGAGATGGATCGTTTTGTCACCGTTTGAGTGATTTTCAGCGACCGTGTTCAGCGTAAGGGTTTGGTAATTCGCGTCGCCCAATGCATGAATTTCGTAGTCGTTGGCGAAGTTCGCACCGGCTTTGCCTTCGATGGCCACGAAGCGGTAACCCGCCGACCAGCCCCATTGCATAGCCGGATTTTGTGGCGCCAGCGGATGGTTGGCCGGATAACTCGCCGGGTCCAAGTGGTTATGCGCCTGGTCAACGCCCACGGAAAAAGTGATGCTTTCCACGTTGACAATACCTGGATACGAGCCGAGCTCGTACATGCTGTCCACCGCCGGGCGAGCGAGCAGGTACAAATCCGTCACAGGCGTTACCTGGCCGCCGTCGTGGGTGATTTTTATTTCCGAAATGTAATATTCCAGGCGCGTGATTTTGTACTCGTAAGACCCGGCTGAAACGGGGGTGTTGAGTGCGAATGGCGCAGCGCCGAGGCGTGGCGAAAGGTGCAATTCGATGTTGTTTTGAGCCTGAACCGCTAAAACCGACAGGAAGGACAGGACAGAGAGGAGCAGTTTTTTCATAAAACTTGGATGATGTTTAATTTGAGTGAGGAAAGCAGGTTAGTTTGTTTTTACAACTTTGAAAACCGCCGTACCACGGGCAGTAAAAATTTGGATGGAATTCATGCCCGATGCTAGCCGGTCAGCGGCTATCCGCGTCGCGTTCCGTTCAGTCAGCAACAAGCGTCCTTCCTGGTCGTACACCTCTATCTGGATCGGTTCCCAGCCGTTATCGGCGCTGATTTCCACTTTTTCTAAACCCGGTGCGAGCAAGGTGGGCGAAATGCGCAGGTGCTCCTGTGCGGCGTTTTCAATGATACCCGAGGAGGCAGAATTGACGATAAACTGTCCCATCATGCCGGTATCTTCATGGCTCAGGATGTGGCAGTGGTACATATAGGGTATGTGGGGATCGCTGAAATCCTCGTACCGCAGAATAAGTTTCACCGATCCGTTCATGGGCGGAACGACCACGACATCTTTCCTTCCCCGCAAGTTGGCGGGCGGCGTGGCACCGTTCACCGACAGGACATAAAAGTGCATTCCGTGAATGTGAAACGGGTGCGCCATCATGGTCTGGTTTGTGATGGTCCAGATTTCCGTTTTACCTACCTGCGTGTTGAAGTTGACCGTTTCCATATCGAACTTCAAGCTGTTGATAAAGAAATTGGTCATGCTCATCATCGGTTGAGCGGAAAGGCCGAACGAGCGGGACGAGGCGCCCGCCTGCGGCCATGCGGTATTCGTCGTTAGGGTCGCTGGAATAGCCGTCACGGCATTGGAAGTGGGTGCGCCGACCTGTATGGTCAGTAAATCGAAATCCGTGTTGTCCTTCGGACCCGTCATGCCGCCCATCATCATCGGGCCACCAGGGTAACCCTGCGGCAACTGCGTGCCGAATTGCCGGAATTTCAGCATGCTGCCTTGCAATCCACTCAGGTCTATCAGGATTTCGGCGCGCTCGCCGGAACCGAGGATAAGTCGGGTCATTGATACCGGCGCATCGAGCAGGCCCGCGTCGGAGGCAATTTGTTTGAACGGACGGTTATCGGTAAAGCCGAAATCGAAAAACCGGTGGCTCGACCCGTTCAGCAAGCGCAGACGCACGATCTGCGCAGGCAAATGGAGCGTGCCGTTTATCGTGCCGTTGACCAATACCTCGTTGTCGGCTTCATCCATTTCTACGATCTGCTTCGCGGCATCGAAAGTTTTCCATTGAAAAACAAGCGGTACGTCGTCAACCCCGTAGGTACGGGGCAAGCTCAGGGCGGTTTCTTCCGGATCGCGGACGATGATGAGTCCCGCCGCGCCTTTTACGACCTGGTTAAGCGTTTTACCGTGCAGGTGCGGATGGTACCAGTAGGTCGCCGCCTTATCCATTACGGTAAACGAAGGCGACCAGGTTTCTCCATCCATTACCGGGTTATGCGGGCTGCCGTCGTTTGCCGGCGCTACATGAAGGCCGTGCCAGTGGGTAGTAGTGGTGTCGCCCAGTTGGTTGTGCAGGTTTAGCGTTACTTGATGGCCTTTGTTCAGGATGATCGTCGGGCCGAGGAAGTTGCCGTTATAACCGATGGTTTGCGTTGCCGTGCCGGGATAAAATTCCCGGACGCCGTGCTGCAAGGTCAGGTCAATCACATCGCCGGCGAGGGTATCGGGAATCGCAATAGTCGTTTGTGCCAGATTTTGTTGAGCGGCAGGGAGCAGAACGACAAGCAGAATTTTATTTAAACAATTGAATTTCATTTTTTTAGAAAATTAGTATAAACGAGGCCGGCCTGGAGGGAAAGCCCCATTTGGCCTTTATTTCCAAATAAAGTCGGCGTAGTGGACAATATCCAACGCTTCGAGAGACGATATTCCGCACCGAATCCCAGCGTCCACGCGACGGAGACTTCCCGGTTTTCTTTTACGGTCAATGCCGGTATGCGGCCCGTTGCAAAGCATAAATCCACACAGGTTTCGGTGAAGTGGTCCACACGGGCCGATGCGCTGCCGGGCAGGCTGATTTGTACACCGCCCTGCACGAATCCTTGCCAAAGCCCTTTGCCGAAGGTTCGTTTTACGGCCAGGGGTAACACCCAATCCGAACTACGGCGTGTGGTGCGCATATCCAGGGTAAAGGGTTCGTCGTCGGGCATTGTGTTCGCCGTGTCCACCTGGGCGATATGCACGGTCAGGTTGGACGTGCTGCTGGCCGAGTACAGGTGGTACTGAAACTCATATTCCTTCGGGGCATAATCGTTGGGATTGAGACATACCCCGTCCATAAGCCGGAGGGTGGCGGTGTGAGCAGCAGTTTGCGTGGTCTGCCGCCGGAACAATCCTGCGACTACCTGCCAGCGCGCGGCCGGCTCGTATCCGATGTTTACACCCGCTTGCCAGCCGGTAGCCGCACCTTTCCGGTGTTCCGCAAAGCCGATGTGTCCCGCGTGATGCGGATCGGCCTGCGATGCGGTTTGCCAGAACCAGACCGGTGCAATAGCTGCCCCGATCTGCCAGCGCTGTTCGCGTATCGTTTTTATAGGAAATCGAATGGATTGGATTTGAGGCG
>JBJXEZ010000300.1:0-5921 GCA_046153695.1 Saprospiraceae bacterium | reverse complement strand
CACAGAACGCGATCACGTTCTGTGGCCCTCTGCGCAACTTTTTAGTGCTGCGAAATCTAAGAGCGTAATTTTTACACGATACTAATGCGCTTATGGGAAAGCACACCCACGCACCTTATTTCCGATTGCTATCCTGCTTGCCAAATACCTTTTTCAGAATCTCGGTCGAGCGCAAGGCTGGATTGCGGCGGATGTCCTTTTCCTTTTCTTGAATTTTGCCAAACAAGCCATCCAGCGCTTTGGAAGTGACGTGGTCATCCAGGTCATTGTTCACTTTGGAAACCAACGGGATGTTGTTGTACGCGTTTGCGGCGCTGCGCCAAAGGTCATTTGCCCCTATATCATCAAGAGCCTTCACGATCACCGGGTTGAATTTGCCGTACAGCTGCTCAAACGTGGACTTGCGCAGGTAGGCAGTGGCCGAGTTGTCGGCGCCCATCAGGATGTCCATCGCGTCTTGGATGGTCATACCGGTGATAGCGCTGGCAAATATCGGAGCGGCCTCTTTTGCGGCATTTTCGGCTCCGCGGTTCATTTTTTCGATCAGGTCAGCCTCTACATTGGCGAAGCCAGGCACCGCTTTGAGGCGGCTCACTACTTTTTGGGCTTCCTCGGGCAGCAAAATTTTGTACGCTGCGCTTTTGAAGTAGCCATCGGTAGCGGACAGCTCGCTTACGCCGTTTTCAACACCCTTCGACAGGGCTTCCTTGAGGCCCTTACCGATTTCGGCGCTGCTGAGGTCTCCGCCGCCGAGAATTTCTTTGGCTCCTTTTTGCAGGTCTTTCAAAAATTGGGCAGAACCAACGGCCAACCCGAAGTTGACCAAAAATAATGTCAGTGCGATCTTTTTCATTTTTGTGCTAATAGTTGAGTGAATGGTTATTGGCTTGAGGAAATACTGTTGGGTTACTTGCGGTTAGCATCTTGCTTGGCAAACACCTTTTTCAGCAGGGTAGAAGTGCGAGCCGTCGTGTTCCGGCGGATGTTTTTTTCTTCTTCCTCTACTTTGGCGAAGAGTCCTTTGAGCGCTTCTTTGGTCACATAATCGCCCAAATCAGCATTTACTTTGGTTACCAACGGAACTTGGTTGTACGCATCGGCAGCACTTTTCCATAGGCTGTTGGCACCGATCTTGTCCAACGAAGTCCCGATTTTTGGCTTGAACTTGTCGTACAACTGCTGGTAAGTCGTTTTGTTGAGGTACGCAGTAGCAGCGTTGTCGGCCCCCATCAGGATGTTTGTAGCGTCTTGAAACGTCATGCCCTTGATGGCTGAGAGGAAGATCGGCCCGGCTTCTTTGGCGGCATCTTCTGCACCTCGATTGATTTTTTCGAGCAGTTCGTTTTCCAAATTGGTAAAACCGGGCACCACCTTGAGTTTGCTCGTGACCGTGCGGGCCTCTGCGGGCAGCTGGATTTTGTAGATGCTCTTGAAATAACCGTCCGGTGCTGAAAGCGTATTCACGCCCTTGGCCACGCCCTTGTCAAGGGCGCCCTTCAGGCCTTGGCCGATTTCGGTGAGGGAGGGCTCGTCAAGGACTTCCTTGGCGATTTGTTGCAGGGTGTCGCAGCTGCCAAAGAAGATGGGGAGCAACAGGAGGAGAAAAACTGGTGTGATTTTTTTCATGATTTGTTTTGTGTGCGGGCAAAATTGCGGGCCTTTTAACCGATTTCCCAAGCAACTATTTTGGTTTAAGGCATAACGTTTGGTTAAGGTTTTTTCAGCAAGAGGCAAATTAAGCAATTTTGGCCCCGGCGGCGGGTGGCGGAAACCACACTACTGGACATTTTTGGAATGAGACCTTCCAGGTTTGACAAACCTGGAAGGTCTGGGTACACGAAAACAAAAATGTCCGGTAGTGTGGGCGGAAACCCTTGTTTGCCTCGCTTTTTTTAAAAAAAATATAGCCATGCACGCGCTTTTTTTGATTTTTCTGCTTTTCGCCGCACCGGTTTTGGCGCAAGACCCCGAATACCAATTCCACGTTCGTCAAGCCGATTCGTTGTTTCGTACCGGCGAGTATCGCGCTTCGGCGTCGGCTTTTTCACAAGCCTTTGAGGTACTCGGTTGGCGAGGATTTTCCGACGACCGGTTTACAGCAGCGCGGGCCTGGTCGCGGGCAGGTGTCGCAGATTCGGCTGTTTTTCAGTTGCAGCGTCTCCTCGATAAAACTGATTTTTTGGACACCAAAGAAAACTGGATGCTGGAGCCAGACTTCTCCGGGATTCAAAACGACTTCGGTTGGCAACGGCTCCTAACCCAATGGAATATGAAGCAGGAGAAATTGAAAAAAATCCGATCCAACCCGCTTTCGATCGAACTGGAGCAAATTCATTTCCTCGACCAATATTACCGGGTAAAGCGGGACAGCGTACTGGAGTTTCACAACCTGAAATCGCCCGAAATGCAAGACTGGATGCGACGCTGGACGCTGCAAGACTCGGTCAACTATTTACGGGTGAACGAAATACTCGAGCAACACGGCTGGCTCGGCCCCGATGAGGTGACGGAATACGCCTCAAGAGCATTTTGGCTGGTGCTCCAGCATGCCGACCGGAACTTGCCCGGGCAGGAAAAATGGCTGCCCGTCATGCGAGAAGCCGTGCAAAAGGGCAAAGCCAAATCCCAGGATTTGGCCTACCTCGAAGATCGCGTACTCAAAAACCAGGGAAAGCCCCAGCGCTATGGCAGTCAAATGCACACCGACCCGGTGACAAAGGAATTCGTCCTGTATCCGGTTGAAGACCCCGCTAACCTGGATCAGCGGCGAAAATCAGTAGGGTTAGGGCCGATAAAAGATTACCTCGAACTAATGGGCGCAACGTGGAAACAATGACCGCACAGCGGAAAAACAGCCACGGACTCGGTTTGGCGTGATGCAATTATTGCTCGCAAACGGCTTCCGGCAACAACGCAATTTCCCCTACTTTTGCCGTCCGTTTTGCTACACCTTTTTTCCACATACACATGAAATTTGCCACCAAGGTTATTCACGCCGGTATCGAGCCGGATCCTTCTACCGGGGCCATAATGACCCCGATTTTTCAAACCTCCACCTATGTACAGGCCGCTCCGGGCGACCACAAGGGTTACGAGTACGCCCGCACCCAAAATCCCACACGTGCGGCTTTGGAGAAAAACCTCGCTGCGCTCGAAAACGGTACCGATGCCATCTGTTTCGGGTCAGGCCTCGCTGCTCAGGATGCTGTGATGAAACTGATGAAACCCGGTGACGAGGTCCTCTCCGTCAACGACCTCTACGGCGGCTCCTACCGCCAAATGGTACGCGTGTACGGCCCTTGGGGCCTGAAAAGCCGGTATGTGGACATGGCCGATGCCACTTCGGTGGAAGCCTCCATCGGCCCCGACACCCGGATGCTCTGGATCGAAACGCCCACCAACCCCATGCTCAGCATCGTGGACATAGAAGCCGTTTGTGCTGTGGCCCGCAAACACGGCATCCTGTCGGTGGTGGACAACACCTTTGCTTCGCCTTACCTCCAAAATCCGCTCGACCTCGGTGCCGATATCGTGCTGCACTCAGCCACCAAGTACCTTGGCGGGCACTCTGATGTGGTTCATGGCTGCCTGATCGTACGCGATGCTGAACTGGCGCAGCGCCTGCATTTTATCCAAAATGCTACCGGTGCCGTGCCCGGTCCGCAAGACTGTTTCCTGATTCTGCGCGGCATAAAGACCCTGCACCTGCGCGTTCAGCGTGCCTGCGAAAACGCTGCGACCATCGCCGAATATTTGGCCGCACATCCCAAAGTGGCCAAGGTGTACTGGCCCGGTTTTGCCCACCACCCCAACCATGCCATAGCAAAAAAACAAATGCGCATGTTTGGCGGAATGGTTTCATTCGACCTCCTGGACAATACCCCCGAGGCCGCTAACCGGGTACTGAGCGGAACCCACTTGTTCTCGCTGGCCGAGTCGCTGGGCGGCGTAGAGTCGCTCATCGGGCACCCTGCCAGCATGACGCACTCCAGCATTCCGCGCGAGGAACGGCTGAAAGTGGGCCTGACCGATTCGCTCATCCGCCTCAGTGTGGGCGTGGAGGATGTGTCAGACCTGATCGCCGATCTGGAAGCGGCAATTTCTAGCAGATAAGTCATAGTTTTGCGGGGCACACCTTTGTGCCACACATCCTTGTCGAGAGCATGAAAGACTTGAAATACCTCGTTGCTTACGTGCTTCCCTTGAGCGCCGCTCTGTCCTTGAGTTGGCAGGGGCCGTGGGCATGGGCCACGCTGGTGCTGAGTTTCGGCATTATCCCCGTGTTGGAAACCTGGTTGCCGCAGTCTGTTGAAAACGTATCGCCGGAAAACGAGGAGCCGCGTTCGCGTCGGCTGCTGTTCGATGCAATGCTGTACCTCAACCTGCCCATCCTGTTCGGCATCGTTTTCTGGTTTTTGTACACCGTACAATATCAAACCTTGACGGTATCGGAACTACTGGGATTGACGCTCGGTACGGGCATCGTGGTCGGGTCGGTGGGTATCAACGTCGCCCACGAACTGGGGCACCGGGAGTCGGGTTTCGAGCAGACCATGTCCAAATGGATGCTTTTGCCCGCGCTATACCAGCATTTTTTCATTGAACACAACCGCGGCCACCACAAAAACGTGGCCACTGACCTCGACCCGGCATCCGCTCGAAAGGGCGAATGGGTGTTTGTATTTTGGGCCCGTTCGGTGACTGGCGGTTGGCTCGATGCATGGCAGCTCGAAAGCGAGCGGTTGAAAAAAGTCGACCAGCCGCTCTGGGGTACACAAAACGAAATGATGCGTTTTCAGGCCTGGCAAACGGCATGGCTGGCCAGCATCGCATTTATTTTGGGCTGGAAAGCACTCCTGAGCGCACTGGCCATCGCTATCATCGGCATATTGCTGCTGGAAACCATCAACTACATTGAACACTACGGCCTGCGCCGGCAGCTGTTGGCTTCTGGCCGTCCCGAGCCGGTCGCGCCTACCCACTCCTGGAACAGCGACCACGAAATAGGCCGTATTTTTCTGTACGAGCTCACCCGCCACAGCGACCACCACTTCAAGGCCACCCGCAAGTTCCAAATCCTCCGCCACCTCGACGACAGCCCTCAGCTGCCCTTCGGCTACCCGACCAGTGTGCTGCTGGCCCTGGTGCCGCCACTGTGGTTTCGGGTAATGAACGGGCGAGTACCTGCCTCCACTTAATGATGCCCCCTTTTTGTTACAAAATAAGTTGAAATTATCCCCCTTTTTGTTACAAAAAATATTCATTTTTGCCCCATAAATATGCGGGCGCATCATGTACTTTCGCAATATCCTCCTAGAACTGGAGCGCTGGAAAACCGCTCCCAACCGCAAACCATTAGTGTTGCGCGGCGCGCGGCAGGTCGGTAAAACGACGGTAGTGAACTTGTTTTCAGACCGGTACAAACAGTTTGTTTACCTCAATTTGGAAAAAAAAGAGGATGCCGCTTTGTTTCTTGGCTACACTAATTTCAATACGCTCGTCGAAGCCATATTTTTTGTCAAGAACAAAAACATCCAGGAGCGGGACACCCTCCTGTTCATAGACGAGATACAGGCCGTACCGGAGGCCATTAACCTGCTCCGGTATTTTTATGAGGACTTCTCTTGGCTGTACGTCATCGCAGCAGGCTCGCTTTTGGAAACCATTATGCGAGAGGAGGTGTCGGTGCCCGTGGGCCGGGTGGAGTACCGAGTGCTCCGCCCCGTTTCGTTCAGCGAATTTTTGGCCGCTATGGGCGAACAAGCCGCCCTGCAGCAATACCAAACAGTGCCGCTGCGCGATTTTGCCCATGAAAAACTGCTCCAACTTTTTCACCGTTACGCGCTGATCGGGGGTATGCCCGAAATCGTGCAGCACTACGCCCAGAACCAGAACCTGACCGCTCTGCTGCCGGTCTACGA
>JBJXEZ010000283.1:0-21180 GCA_046153695.1 Saprospiraceae bacterium | reverse complement strand
AGAGGTCAAATATTGGTAGAAAAATCCCCTCACGGAGAATTCCCACGACCTCGGAGAGGTCGAATATTGGTGCCGATCACCAATCAACATGCGACCTCTCCGAGGTCGTAATTCAAATGACAAACCTGTTTTCTACCAATATTTGACCTCTCCGAGGTCTTTTTGAGCGAATATAACCAGGCTTATTGTCTGCCAACAAAAATGTGTACCCTTTGAAATCAGGTTTTGAAAACCCGGAAAGTCTATCCTCGTTTATGAAAAAAATACCACCAGGGTGTACATCTTGCGGTGCTTTTGGCGACAACGCAACCAACCTGCGCCATTTGCCGTAATGGGTGATTTAAACGAAGATTTGGACTTACACCAACTGCTCGATGGATGCCGCCAGGGCAAGCGCTCCAGCCAGTACCGGCTGTACAGCCACTTTTACAATTATGCCATGACCATTGCGCGACGCTACTGCGGTACTATCGAAACCGCCGAGGAGGTGGTCAACGACTCGTTTTTTAAGGTTTTTACCAAATTTGACCAATACCTGGACACGATGCCGTTTCGGTTTTGGCTGCGGCGCATCGTCATCAACACCGCCATTGACCGGTTTCGCAGCGGGATGAACACGCCCCCGTCTCTCGAACTGCAAACCTGGCACGATTCCGAAACGGACAACGGGATCGTGGAAAACCTGACCCGTGAACAAATCCTCGCCCTGATCGACCACCTGCCGCCCGCCTACCGGGCAGCCTTTAACCTGTATGTGGTAGACGGATTTACGCACGAAGAAATAGCCGAAGCGCTGGAGATCAGCGTTGGCACATCCAAGTCCAACCTTTCACGAGCACGCCAACACTTGAAAACGATGTTGTCGGAAGAATTTGAATTCACAAAGAAATAACCATGAGCGATTTTGACAAGTTTTTTGCCGAACGGCTCAATGAGGACTCCGAATTCCCTCTCCGGGAAAAAAACTGGAAGGCGCTTTCCCGGCGGCTGGATGTTGCTGGTGTAGGAGCTTTGGCCACGGCTGTAGCGGTGTTGAAATACTGGAAACTAGCCAGCCTCGGCGTTGCCCTGGTATCGGGTTTATTGATCTGGAACGTGGTTTCCTTGCAAAGAGAAAACAAAAAACTGCGCGAACAACTCGAGCAGCGGCAGATAAATATGCAACCGGCTGCCGTAATGCCCGGCGATCTTGTTCCGTCAGACCATCAGCCTGGTGGTGTTCCGAATTTGTCGTCCGATGGTGCCAAAGCAGTAGTACCGACGACCGAGCCTGCTCGTATTTCCTGGAGCAAGCCAAGCGGGAAGGCCAATCAAATTAGCCAGAAAAATAATCCGGCTTCGCTCCGGTCGCCCTCGGCAGCGCCGGCTGTCGGTACCCCGGTGGCTGAGCAACTCAGCAAACAAACCCCTGCCGCAGAAATGACTGACCACCCCTCCGGGCTGTCGGCTATTCCTTCAAAATCGGCAGCAGCCGAAACGGAAGTCGCTGTTGGTTCAGTAAAAACCGAAAGCGAACCGGGAGCAGATCGCTCAGCGGACGTACCGATCAACCCCGTGACAGAGTCGGTGATTTCGCCTGAAAAAACGCCTGCCCCGACCGCACTTGTTGACCCGCTACCGCAAATACCCCCGATTTTGTTGCCAAACGCAGCCTCCAAACCGCAAGCACCCGTCATGGCTCCGTTTTCGATAACACGCCCGTACCGCGAAAAAGCAGGTCGTTTTCGTCTGGGTGTACAAGGCCTATTCGCGAGTGCCAACCCCACGCCGGAAGGCATTTCTGCGCTCACTGGCGCCGGCTTTTTGGCCGAATACAGCCCCGTGCGCAACTTTTGGGCCTCCGTTTCGGCAGACTGGCTTTCGTACGACGTGAAAACTACCGAATACCTTCCGCCTTCGTTTTTCCACGCGCCCCAGCCCAAGGTTGTCAAACCACCACCGGGGGGGCACCAGCACCCGTTGCTGGAAGTGACCGGCCACCAACGGATGCAATTGTATACTGTAGGCTTGCGCTATGTGCTGCCGCTGCGCTTTTGGCTGCGCCCTTCGGTGCAAGTGGGTTATGCATGGGCGCGAAAATCGCCCGAAGTGTACAGCTACGTTTTCGAGGAAGACCAGCACGGGGGGCCAGGCCCACAACCGCCAAAACCACCTATTTATATTGCAGCGTCCTTGGCCGGGCAAAATATCAGCGGGTTGTGGCGCATGGGCGTAGCCGCAGAGCACGAGACTAACGACTGGGTGTTCCGGGCTGGTGTGGACTGGCTAGAAAACAGCGCCGCATCGAAACCATTGTTCGACGCGGCGCTGGTGCAGGCAAGCGTGCTGTACAAATTTTAGGCTATGCTCCGAGGTAGGATTTGAGCAATTTGCTGCGGCTGGTAGCACGCAATTTGTTGATGGCCTTGTCCTTGATCTGGCGCACCCGTTCGCGGGTGAGGCCAAATTTGTCGCCAATATCTTCGAGCAACATGGGGTGTTCCACACCGATGCCGAAGTAGAGTTTGATGACATCGCACTGACGGTCGGTCAGCGTGCTGAGCGAGCGCTCAATTTCGCGGCGCAGCGAGTCGGCGTATTCCAGGTGCTGGTCGGTGCCGGGCATGGCCGTGTTTTCGAGCACGTCGAGCAGGGAGTTGTCCTCCCCTTCCACGAAAGGTGCGTCCATCGAGACGTGACGGGCGGCGACGCCGAGAGTGGTTTCCACCTCATCGGACGTGATTTCGAGCATTTCGGCCAGTTCTTCGGGGCTGGGTTCGCGCTCGTACGTTTGCTCCAGTTCCGAAAACGCTTTGTTGATTTTGTTCAGGGAGCCGACCTTGTTCAGCGGGAGGCGCACGATACGGCTTTGTTCGGCCAGGGCCTGGAGGATGGATTGGCGAATCCACCACACGGCGTAGGATATGAACTTGAAACCGCGTGTTTCATCGAAACGTTGCGCGGCTTTGATCAGGCCGAGGTTGCCTTCGTTAATCAGGTCAGAAAGGCTAAGTCCTTGGTTTTGATATTGTTTTGCTACCGAAACTACGAAGCGCAAGTTGGCTTTGGTCAGTTTTTCCAAGGCAATGGGGTCACCTTGTTTGATACGTTTGGCCAGATCTACTTCTTCTTCCGGGGTTAGCAAGTCCACCTTACCAATTTCCTGCAAATACTTCTCCAGCGATTGGCTTTCCCGATTGGTAATGGACTTTGTAATCTTAAGTTGCCTCATGTGCGGACTGTAAATTATTTTTTCGGCGGCAAAGGTACACTTTCATTGCTTTTCGGGCTTTTATTATTTCCCAAGTGGCTACGAGAGGCCAAACCGATGCTATTTGCCGGGCGCGGCTCTGGTGGCGGCGCTTTGAGGGTGTGTAAAAACGAGTTTACCGGATGATCAGTTTTTGGGCAATTGTCCGTTCGCCGTTGCGCAATTCCACCCAGTACGCACCGGGCGGGTACGGGGATGCGTCGAGGAAATAATTTGTCGTGCCAGCGGGTATAACCCCATCGAAGATAGTATGCACCGATTGGCCCAATGCATTGATCAGCCGCAACATACCGTGTGCTGAGACGGCAGCCTGCACAGGCACAACGGTAATGGCGGAAGCCGGGTTCGGGTAAATCCCGGACAGCTCTACTGCGGCGGTTTCCGGTGCGGCCACAGAAGATTCGGTCACACAAAATTTCCAATAGCCTTCCGGCGCTGTCAGCGGGCGGGTGATCGTCTTGCCGTTTTTGGCTGTGGCCTCAATGTAGTAGTACACCGTGGTACCGGCTGGAAACTTGGGGATATACCCCCGGTGGCTCCAGGTCGTGTCGTTCGGCAGGTATTCGGGCAGGAGTACAGAAGTCCATGGTGTGCCCAGGTCGGTGGTGTAAAAAATGCGAGCCGAAGCGATACCGCTCTTGTGGTTCACGTTTGCCCAAACCGGATATTGGGCAAACTGGCCATTGTCTAAACAGGTGGCTGGCTGGTGTACGATGTGCAACGGATCGGCCACGCCCACCTCTTTGGTGATGCAATGGAGCGCACCCAGCGACGGGATAATGGCGTTGCAGTTGATGCCAACGATGGTGTATCCCGGCAGCGCCGTTTCCCAAATGCGCTGGGCGGTGGTGTCGAACTGGGTTTCGTAAAATGGCACCAGCACGGACTTGTTCACAAAAATGGCGTTGGCGTAGGTTCGGTAGTTGCCGCCGGTATCGGGGTACTTTCCGTTGTGCGGCGGCATGGGTACGCGCACCAATTTGTACGGTGTGCCGAACGGTGTCTTGAAATTGTTCAAAACGTACTGGATATTGGCCTCGATCTGCGGTCCATCGGCCACACCGGCAGGGTACTGCCCGAAGAGGAGGGTTTCCTCGTCCAGCAGTTTCATGTGCATGTCAATGTGGTGGATATTGTCGTAAGGCAATACGTCCATCTTGATATAGCGCTCCACGCCCATGTAGTCGGCCATAATCGAATTGATCTGGGCTTCGGTTTTTACAGTCACGCCGTAGGGATTGCCGGGGGCGTTTTCCTCCAAAACAAGGCGGGATGAAAAGGACGTACCGAGACCGTCCGACATAAAGTTGCCGCCCGTGTGTACCAGGTCTTCCGGCGCTGTAGTTGTGCCAAAAAGCGGAATGCCGAGGTGCTGGGCAGCGCGGTTGGCGAGGGTATCGTCCAGGGGGCGTGGGCGGTTGTAGCGCCAGTCTACGAAGTACAGGGAATCCACGTCGTTGGCATACACACAGTTGGGGCCGTAGTCGCGGATCCAGATGGAGTTGTTGGGCACGATGAGGAACTCGACATTTGAACTCAGGTCCACTCCTTTGCTGGTTAGGTAGTTTTGTGCGGTGGTCTGCACGGTTTGGTTGTTACAGCACACCACTACCCGGCACTCCACTCGGGCGGCACGCACGATTTCCGTCAGGATGTCGCGCAGGGCGTTCGACGAAGCCTGCCAGGTGACCAAAAGGGCCTGGAGTTCTTCCCACTCGCCCATGGCACGCACGGGGCCTGGCGGCGGACTGGCTTGGCCCTCGGGTTGACCGGGTAGGCTTTTGGCTGTTTGCAGCAGGTGCTTTTCGGTCTCGGTGAGGTAGCGTGGAAGATCAGTTTCCGTTTGGGAGAAAAGGCCAAACGTGCCTAAAAATGCGGCGAGGAGAAGGCGTATGCGTAGTGCCATGGTTGGTAAATTTTTTACGACGGCCGAATTTCCGGGTTTTGTCGGTAATGCACTTCACAAATAGCGGGTATTGAAAAAATTAAACGTAAAAGAACTTCGCGAAGAAGCGTTTGTGTGCTGTAACAGGCGCTTTCCAAACTACTGGATTTAGAGCGCGTTTGAACAACCTGGCAGACCCGCATGCTCAGAAAACAAAAAAAAGCGGCGTGCCGTTGCACGCCGCCGAACAAAACCCATTCTATCGTATGAAGCAAAACTGTTTGCCAATTGAGGTTGGCGGTTCCGCTCACAGCATAGCGCTGAGGTCGCGGAACAGTATTTTTTTGCGGTTGAAGTACAGCACATTGGAGCGCTTGAGCTGGTTGAGCACTGCGGTCACCATTTGGCGACTGGTACCTGTGAGGTCAGCGATGTCCTGGTGCGTCATGTTGTGCTTGACCAGGGTCTCAAAACCGATGCGTTTGCCCTGTTCCACGCCCATTTGGTGTAGAAATTCGAGGATGCGGCTTTTGGAATCCTTGAGCACCACTTTTTCCAGTTGGGTCTCGGTGTAGCGCAGGCGTTCGCCAAGAAAGTGCAGGAGTGACTGGGCGAAGGCGAAGTTTTTTCGCATGATACTCAACAGTGCCTGGGCATCGAGTTCAACCACTTCAACGCTGTCTTCCATAGCGTAGGCAAAATCGCGGCGCTGTGCCTCGCCCGTCAGGCAAGACTCGCCGAACAGGTTGCCGGAGCGTACTACATATTTGATGATATCTTTCTTTTCTGCATGTACAGCCACTTTCACGGTGCCTTTCAACAAAAAATAGAGTTTATTTGCGGCTTGACCCGGCTTGTAAAGAACATGGTGTTTGGAGTAAGCCTGAACAGTGGCAGTTTGTTGCAGCAGAAGTAGTTCTTCCGGTGCCAACACCGCAAAGAGCGGGTTGCTGTCGAAAATCGGCAAGGTCATTCTGATGTCCATAATTCTAGATTGAGCAGTAGTGTGTTTTTGTTTTGTGTTCAGTGATAAGACAGGCGGCCCAACCATATCCCCTACGGCTTTTTTGAAAAACTGATTTTTTTTATCCAACACTAATGAACAACCTGACGGAAGTTTCGGAAAAACAAGACTTGGAGCACTTGCGCGGTGGCGATACCGGGGCGCTCCGGCGTCTGTTCGACCTGCACTTTCCGCTCTTGCTTGGCGACCTGTACAACTACCTGCCCGACGAAGAAGCCTGCAAGGACCTGGCTCAGGACGTGTTCGTGGAGTTGTGGCGCAAACGCGAAAACCTCGATATTCATACCTCTCTGCGGGCATACCTGCGCAGGGCAGCCATTAACCGCGCCCTGAACTACATCAAATCAAACCGCCGAACGGTGCTGGAAGACGGTGCGGGCTGGCAGGACACGGCGGACAACTCGCCCCTCGACATCGGCCATAAGCACGAGCAGGAACGTATGGAAGATGCCTTGCACCGGGCCATCGGACAACTGCCCGAAAAGTGCCGCCTGGTTTTTTCGCTCAGCCGCTTCGAACAGATGTCACACCGGGAGATCGCCGAACAACTCGGTATTTCTACCAAAACCATTGAAAACCAAATAACCAAGGCCATGCGCCTCCTGCGTGAAGCCCTGCATGAACTTCGCCATTTGTCTCCGGTTGTCATTTGGACACTAAAATACTGCTGGGGAGGGTAGGGGAGTTGGCCTCGACTGTTGTCTTTAGGGCGACTCGAAAAATGAATGATCACGAGGCTTTACAGGTTTTTACAATCTGGAAGTGCCGGGTACCAAAACAGACTATCATGCAAGAACTTGACATAGCTTTGTTGCTGCACAAACGAATCACTGGCGAAATCACGCCGGACGAATCCGCTGCACTGGAAGCGTGGGTGGAGGCCTCGCCCCAAAATGCCCGTTTCGCAGAGGAGTACGCGCAGATTTGGGCAGCAGCCTCCGAACCCCGGAAAACGGATTTTAAATTGGATATGGACGCGGAGTTTGGCCGCCTGCTTGCCCGCCTGAATACAGCGGAACAACGTCCGCCAGCCAAAATTATCCCCCTCGGCACCAGGTTGTTGCGCGCAGCGGCAGCGGTGGCTTTTTTGCTTGTAGCAATGTGGGGCTACCGCGAACTGACCACCCCGGTACCAACAGTATTTGTGGAAAACAACCAGACCACAGGCAGTAAACTGGCTGAACTACCCGATGGAACCAAAGTCTGGCTGCACCAAAATGCCAAAATTCAATATCCCGAAGTGTTTTCTTCTTCTGAGCGGCGTGTGGAATTGGCCGGTGAGGCTTATTTTGAAGTGGCTCACCAGAATCGTCAACCTTTCCGGGTAGGGCTTGAACACGGTGAATCGGTCGAGGTGCTGGGTACCCGTTTCAATGTGCGGGCAGAACCCGGCACCGACGAGATATGCGTGCTCGTACGAGAAGGTAAGGTGCGCTTTTCGCCGAATGGAGAACCCAAAGGCACCGTGCTAACCGCCAACCAACGGGTCGTTTTCAACCGGAAAATCCAAAAAATGCGCCTGACCGAAGTGGCCAATCTCAATGAACTGGCGTGGCAAACCGGCCAGATGGACTTTGACAGCACGCCCCTGCGCCAGGTGCTGCCCGATTTGGAAAAATACTATGACGTGCGTATCGAACTGCAAAATCAACGAATGGGGAACTGCCCCTATTCCGCCCACATCCAGAAACAAAATATCGAACAGGTACTGGAGAGTTTTGCCCTCATCTACGAGTTTAAGGTAACCAAATTTGCTCCCAATCAGTACCGTCTTGCCGGCGGCACATGTCGGTGATCGTTCAATTTCGACAAAAGTAATTACCCCACTTCGCGCCGGTGTGATTGCCTCCCGTACTAACTTGCGCCCGTACAGCATTTACGGTATGGCTAATCGCGTTTCGGTTACGGTATTTCTCCTGGTTTTTTTTTGCACGGGTACCGCCTCGGCACAGGACTCGCTTCGCCGGTCACTGGTTGACTTCGACTGCGTGGCTTGCTCGCCAGCTGATGCACTCGCCCGGCTGAGCCGCCAGACCGGAATCAACATTACCTTCAACACGACTATCTTCCGGGATTGTCCACCCGTAACGCTCGCCGCCCGGCAGGAACCTATGGAGGATGTATTGGGAAAAATAGCCGGTTGTGCACGCCCGACATACCGCTGGAGTGCCGGCCAGGTCGTTGTTTTTCGAAAGATCGAGCGCTATACGCTGAGTGGCTATGTCAAGGATGGCGAAACTGGCGAACGCCTCATCGGAGCAAGTGTGCGGGTGCGTGGCGCAGGAGCCATCACAAACGAGTTCGGTTTTTTTAGCATGGAACTGGAAGGCGGTGCCTATCGCCTTGCCGTGGCCTGTTTGGGGTACCAAACCGATGCCTACTTGTTGGAACTGGACTCCGACCGGGTACTTATCTTCGATTTGAAGCCCAATACGGCGTTGCCAGAAGTAGTGATTTCGGCTCCAACACCCTCCGAATCGAATAGCGGCCAATCAGGCGGCCAGCACAACCTGCCGTTTTCGGCCACGCATGGCGTGCCCATGCCGGGTGGCGAGATTGACTTGCTGCGCATGGCCGCATTTCAGCCGGGTGTACAAACGGGTGTGGACGGGCTTGGCGGCCTGCACGTGCGCGGCGGCAATGCCGATCAAAACCTGTTTTTGCTGGACGATGTGCCGGTGTACAACCCCAGCCACGCGCTGGGCTTGTTTTCCGTGTTCAATCCTGCAACTATCAGCAGTGCCCGCCTGTGGAAAGGCGATTTTCCGGCCCGATACAGCGGGCGAACGGCCTCGGTGATAGATGTCCGCACCCGCGACGGCAACCTGCACAAACACAACGTAGAACTGTCGGCGGGCCTTTTTGCCGCATCCGCTACTGTGGAGGGGCCGATAAAACGGGACACGAGCTCGTTCCTCGTCAGCGGGCGGACCACCTACCTGGGCCCGTGGATTGATTTTTTCAGCAAGCGCGACAACTTGCTCGCTTTCTCCGGGGATAACATCGCATACCGGTTTTATGATGTCAACCTCAAATTGAATTACCTTTTTTCGGAAAAAAGCCGGATTTACCTGAGTTATTACCAGGGTGGAGATGTGTTCCGAAATGGGTTTTCGCAGCGCTTTGATAATTTGGAAGGCCAACTAACCGACCAGTACACGCTGGGGTCGGAGTGGGGTAATTCCATAGCGGCTCTGCGCTGGAATTACTTGCTGAAAAACAACCTGTTCACCAATACGACCGTCCGCTTCAGCCGATTTTTCTATGAAAGCAAATTGACCTTGCTTTCCACGTTTTTGGGGGCAACAGGGCGGGAATCGCTAGTAGCCAATTACGGCCAAATTTACCAGACGCTTATCGAAGACCTTTCACTGAAAACGGATTTCAGTTTTTTTCCCAAAAACAACCTCGACGTGCGCTGGGGCTTTTCCTACACGCTGCACGCATTTCAGCCGGGGGCTTTGTCGGTCAACTTTTTGGTCGCGGGCCAGTCGTCGCTCACGATTGATTCGTTGTCTAATTCGCTGCTCAACAACGAACGACTTGGTGCCGATGAGAGTGAATTATACGTGGAAGCAGATTGGCGGTTTGGCAAACATTGGTCGCTGGAGGCGGGTTTTAATTTAGCTTCGTTTCAGGTGCGGAATAGTGTGTTTCGGGCACCGCAACCGCGCTTGAGACTCCAGTTTGGCGGCAATATGGAATGGCGGGCATGGGTTGGCTACCACCGCTCGGCCCAGTTTTTACACCAGATCGGTTCGTTCAATATCAGCCTGCCTTTCGAATTGTGGGTGCCGACGACCGCCCGAGTAGCACCCGAGCATGTGTGGCAGGCGTCGGCGGGCGTAGGGCTGCGGCGTTCGGGCTGGAATATTCAGGTGGAGGGCTACTACAAACGACTGGAACGGGTACTGGCCTTCCTTTCAACCAGCACGGCCCTTTTCGCGGGCGGCGCAGAAGACGCAAGCGGCTGGGAAGACCGCATCGCTGCCGGAACAGGGCTTGCCTACGGGATAGAGGCAATCGTTGAGAAGCGATTTTCTAGTACCTCCATCAACCTCGTTTATGCCTGGTCGCGTTCCGAGCGGCAATTTCCGGAGATTAACTCGGGCCGGGTTTTCCCCTTTCGATTCGATCGGCAACACGATTTTAAAATAACGGTGGAGCAACACCTCGCACCGTGGTTGGACATTACGCTCGCCTGGGTATACGCTACAGGAAACCCCATTACACTGTCGGGAGTGAAATACCAGCACCACACACCCAACGGGGAGATCGAGCGGAATGTCTTTGTTTACACCGATGTGAACGGCTACCGCCTGCCGCCCTACCACCGGCTGGATGCCGCACTAAATGCGCGTTTTGGAGCGGGCAGGTTTAAGCACACTGTTCAGTTGGGCGTTTACAATGCCTACAACCGGTTCAACCCGTTTTTTTTGTATGTAGACAGCGGTAGCGGAACCAATGCCAAGGCAATTCAGTACACCCTGTTGCCGTTCGTACCTTCGTTCCGCTACTCGTTGAAATTTTAAAACAAGTGAACTAATCAAAAATGCCCAAGCCCGCTATTTTCGTACTTTTCCTTTTATCCGCCTTGGGTTGCGTACGCGAGGCAGATGTAGATTTGCCCGACCTGCCGACGCGCATCGTTGCGCTGAGCCATTTTACGGTTGGCCAACCCATTAAAGTAGAGGTTTCGCTCAGCCAAAAACTGACCGATGCTGGCGATCCCGTTGTTCCATTCAATGCCGATGTGTCCATCGCCGTCGGCGGGCAGTTTTTGGACAAACTTTTCCGCGTCAAGGGCGACGATGGGCGGATTTTTTGGCAGAGCCGGGACCTGGTACAAGTCGGTACAGAATACTCCCTCGGAGTGCGTATCGGCGGATTAGAAACCGTGGAGGCCACCAGTTCCGCGCCGAAACACGCTTCTATATTAGATGTGCGTATTGATACAAGCAAGATGCGCGTGACCGATTTGGACGACGGGCGGCGTGTACTTCGCGTGCCGTTGGAAATTCCGCTGATTACCCTGCCGAACCAGCAACGCTATTTTGCCTTTGCCCTCCGCCATGAAATCGAGTCGTTCGAAGTAGTCAATGGCGAACCGGTTCCGGATGAGTACTACGATGTTCCGACCAAATTTCTGGCCGATGGCCGCACGCTCGCGTTGGTGTACGATACACCGGAACAAGTCATTCTGATCAACGAAAACTACTGGGGCGACGGGCGTACCGCCCTCGTGCTGGATGCCATTGTGCCCTTCGATCCGGAAACCGAACTCCCGCGCCGGATTTTTGTTGAATGGCGCACCTTATCTGAAGAGTTTTACCGCTACTACCTCTCGTTGGCTCGGCAAGGCAATAACTTTCCGCTTAATGACCCCGATGCGCTGTACAACAATATCATTGGCGGCCTGGGCAATTTCTCGGGCTATTCCGTGTCCGAAAAATCGGTGGCAATACCGAATACGTTTTGACGGTGTGCCGTCAGGCGAGCGAATTTGGCTTGAGGCAAGGCGAAATTTGCAGACATAGTAGTTTGCTATGGCGAAAATTTCAAGGAGCAGGAAGCAAAATTTGACGCTTGCAGCCCGTCGACTGAAATTTAAACACGCTCTTACCTACTTTTGCGCGGCAAACCCAATTTGCCACGTTCCGACCATCTATTTTTCATTCAATCAAATAGCCATAACGCAATGAGCAAAGTGACCATCGTCGGTGCCGGGAACGTCGGCGCTACCTGTGCCAACGTCCTCGCCCACGAAGACATCTGCAACGAAATCGTCCTGATTGACATCCAGGGAAACATGGCCAAGGGTAAGGCCCTCGATACCTGGCAGCAGGCCCCCGTGGACGGTTACTCCACCCGTGTCATCGGCGGCGACGACTATGCCCTGACCGCTAATTCAGACATCGTCATCATCACCGCCGGTATCCCGCGCAAGCCCGGAATGAGCCGCGACGACCTCATCAGCACCAATGCCAAGATCGTGGTGTCGGTGACCCAAAGCATCCTCAAACATACACCCAACCCGATCATCATCGTCGTATCTAACCCGCTCGATGTGATGACCTACGCCTGCTGGAAAGCTTCGGGGTTGAGCGACAAGCGCGTATTCGGTATGGCTGGCGTGCTCGATACCGCTCGCTACCGCGCTTTCCTCGCTGAGGAAATCGGCTGCTCGCCCAAGGATATTTCGGCAGTACTCATGGGTGGCCACGGCGACACGATGGTGCCCCTGCCCCGCTACACCACGGTCAGCGGAATCCCTGTGACCGAATTAGTAGCCGCCGACAAACTGAACGCCATCATCGAACGCACCAAATCCGGCGGCGGCGAGCTCGTCAACCTCATGGGCACCTCTGCCTGGTATGCACCTGGTGCCGCAGCGGCGCAAATGGCCGTGTCCATTCTGAAAAACGAAAACCGAATCTACCCTTGCTGTGTGCTGCTCAATGGGCAGTACGGCCTGAACAATCTCTTCGTGGGCGCTCCGGTAAAACTCGGTCGCGATGGCATTCAAACCATCATCGAACTTAAACTGGATGCTGGCGAACGCGATCTGCTGCACAAGTCTGCCGCCGCAGTAGGCGAGGTAGTGGAGGCGCTGAACGCTATGAACCTGATCTAACTCGCTCATGCCTGAAACACCCCGTCCTGCTCAACAACAAGCACCTGAGTTCTGGAGCGACATGATCGCCCAGAACTCGGGCAAATCTGTGGCGCAACTGGCCGACGAAACCCCCGTTCTCCTGGTTTTTTTGCGCCATTTTGGTTGCTCATTTTGCCGGGAGGCTATGGCCGACATTGCCAAACGGCGCGGCCGTCTGGAAAAAAAAGGACTGCGCATAGTTTTTGTCCACATGGCCCCGGAGCCCAAGGAGGCAGAAAAGTTTTTCAAAAAATACAAGCTCCATCCCATTGAACATGTCTCGGACCCTGAAAAGCGTTTTTACCGTGCATTCGGGCTTGACCGAGGTACACCAGGTCAACTTTTTGGACTTATGAACTGGATACGTGGCTTTCAGGGGGGCGTTATTGAAGGACATGGTTTTGCTTACCAAAACGAAAACCTCGGCGACGGCTTCCAAATGCCAGGCGTATTTGTCCTGCACAAGGGCGCGGTTATTCATTCGTTCGTACACGCGCACGCCTGGGACCGGCCCGATTACGAAGCGATAGCCGGGCAGTACATGGATAGTTTGCCGGATAGTTAAGAGCGTGTTTAAATTTCAGTGCCGAGGCGAAAACGAGCAAATTTTGTTTCAGATAAGTACCGATGAAAGAATACGCTCATGTTTTGAGGTGTATGCCCCAAAAAGTGAACTTGTTTTTTACAACCTTACTAAGATTCTGCAACGCAATCAGCACTTTAGCCCGCCTCAAATACCATCGCCTCGTGGTTCAACTTCCGAAAATCCACCGGGGCCACTGCACTCACACCCTGCTCGGGCATGTACACGCCGTAGATCGTGTCCACAGCAGCCATCGTGGCTTTGTTGTGGGTGACAACGATGAACTGCGAGTCCTTGGAAAATTCCCGGATGATGCGGTTGAATTTCTCGATGTTGGCATCGTCCAACGGGGCATCTACCTCGTCGAATATGCAGAATGGTGCAGGCTTGAGCAGGTACAGCGCAAAGAGCAAAGCGGTGGCTGTCAGTGTTTTTTCTCCTCCCGATAATTGTGCAATGGTCTGAGGGCGCTTCCCCTTGGGTTTGGCGATGATATTGATGTCAGACTCCAGCGGGCTGCCCGGATTGGAAAGCAGGAGGTCAGCGGAGTCGTCTTCGGTGAACAGGGTCCGGAATACTTTGATGAAATTTACCCGCACCTGTTCGAACGATTCGAGGAAACGTTGTGTAGCCGTTTCTTCGATTTCCTTCATGGTTTGCAGCAAATTTTCCTTAGCGGCGAGGATGTCGTCGCGCTGTGTGGCGATACTGTCGTAGCGCTCCTTTATTTCGTTGTAAGCCTCAATGGCCAGTGGGTTGATCTCGCCATAGGTATCGAGGCGGCGTTTGAGGTTGCCGACTTCGCGTTCGAGGGCCTCGCGGTCGTACTTGGGGTCGGGATCATTATTGATGACCTCATTCACAGAAATGCCGAATTCGGCACGCAGGCGTTCACCAATGGCCGTGATCTCGAATTTCACGTCGGTGAATTTGTCCTTGATACGGTTGATGGCACCTTGCAAGTCCTGTTGCTTTCGGTAGAGTTCGCGCAGGAGGTTGTCGCGTTCGTGTATTTCGTTGCGGGCTTTGAAGTAAACCTGCTCGGCAGCGCTGAGGGTAGCCTCCTGGGCCTTTTTTTCGGCGTAGCCGGCACTCAGTTCCGTTTCGGTCCGGGCTATTTCGGCTGTGACGAAGGTGAGTTCTTCAATGTTTTTAATTTTAGTCGCCTGGTTTTGTTGGGTTTGCGCTCGGAGTTCGGTCAGGTTTTTTTCGCGGAAGGCAAGTTCTTGCTGGAAACCGTTGACTTTGTTTTGCTGGCGGATGAACTCGATGTTTTTTTGGTTGTACTCGTGGCTGTTTCGGCTGAGTAGTTCTGCCACTTCGCGGAACGAGCCGTCGGCATTGCTCAGGCGGTCGCGTAGTTTGGCGGCTTCGGCCTGTCGTTCCTTCAATTGTGTTTCGATGGCGATGTTACTGGCCTCGAGCTGTTCGATCAGCCCGCCGCTTTCGGCAGCCTTGGCATCAAAATTTTGCACAAACGTGGCGATATTGTCCAACCGGGCACGCAAACCGGCCTGCTCACTTTGCAATCGGCCGAGGGTTTCCCGCTCGCGGGTGAGCACTGCGGACTGGTCGGCGTTTTTCAGGCTGAGCAGGTGGGCACGCAGGGTGCCGAGGCGGTTGTTCAGGTCTGATTCTGCGGCTTCAAGTTTGCGGATGTCGATGTCGAGGATTTCGAGGTTTTTTTTGCGCCCGATTTTTTTTCCTTCAAAAAGCCCAACCGAGCCGCCGCTTAGGCTGAACCGGCGGCGTATAAATGTGCCTGACTTGGAAAGCCAAACCGGCCCGCGGCCGTCAGGATCGGTGTTTCTGGCTGGCAGGCTGAGCATATCCTCGTCCACGATCAGCACATTTTCCAGCAAATACGCCACCAGAGCGCGGTACTGAGGATCTACCTCCACGAGGTCAATGGCCTGCTGGCCAGCAGGCATTAGGACGAGAAGCGGCTCATACTGGGCAAAAGCATCGAGCAGAAAAAAATTGGCTCGACCTTTTTGGCCCCTGCCGAGCAGATGGATGGCCTCCACGGCTGCAGCGGCGTGTGGCACCACGTAGTAATTCAGGTACGGCTCGAGGTAGTTTTCGATAATAACCCGGTACTCCTCCCGCACATAGATCAAGTCGCTGAGCAAGGGGCAGTTTTTGGCCCAATCCTTTTGCTGACTGAGGAATTTAATGCTTTCGGGAAAGCCTTCCAGGCTTTCCACCATGCTTTTGGTGAGTTTGTACTCGTTGCGTTTTGCATCGAGGATACGGTTGTGGTCGGCCAGTTTTTTGGTCATGGCCTCGATGTCGCGCTCGGCACTGGCAATGTCGGTGCGGCGTTTTTCCTCGGCGGCATCTAATTTTCCGATTTTGTCCTGCTGCTCGTGTGCGCTTTTATCGAGGTCGGCTATTTTAATTTCCAGCCCCTGCATCTCCGTGCGGCGGAGGGCCACGTCGGCGAGGGTGCGTTCCACATCGCGGCGCAGGTTTTCGATCTGATTTTGCTGTACGGCTTTTTGTTTTTCAAATTCCACAAGCGTACGCTCAATGGCTTGTTGCTCCCGCACGAATTCGTCGAGGTTGCCCTTGAGCAGGTTATGGTCGGTACGAACTTTCTCCAGGGCTTGTTTGGCGTGTTCCAACTCGGTTTCGAGGTCGGCCTCTATGCGTTTTTCGTAGTTGAGGTCGGTTTGGTAGCCCTCAATTTCGCCTTCGAGGCGGCGCATGGTATCGGCGGCGCGGGCGATCTGGTCGTCGAGGCGGGCAGCATCCTGCTCCACAAAAGAGCGTTTTTGCGCCAGCATATTTTTTTCGTTTTCCTTGCCGCGGATACGCCCGGTCAGGCGGTTCACCTCCTGCTGCTGTTCGCTGAGGGAGGTTTCCTTGTCGGTGTGGGTTTTGCGCAGGGCTTCTATTTCTGCTTCGAGTTGGCGGGCTTTGGCCTCGGCACCGCGGTAGATGTCTTCTTCGCGCTGGATTTGGGCTTCGAGTTCTTTGTAATCCTTGCGGTGGCGGGCGAGGTTCTGTACTGCCAATTCGATACTCAGCCCCTTGTATTCGTCCTTTAATTCGTAGAATTTTTTGGTGCGCAAGGCCTGTTTTTCGAGCTTCTTGAGTTGGTCTTCAATCTCGAACAGGAGGTCTTCCACACGGTCGAGGTCGGCTGTGGTGGCTTCGAGTTTGAGTTGTGTCTCGTGTTTTCGGGCCTTGTATTTGCTCACGCCAGCGGCCTGTTCGAACATACGACGGCGGGCCTGCTCGCGGTCGCTGAGCAGGTCTTCCACCATATTAAGGGCGATGATGGCATAGGAATCAGCACCGATACCGGTATCGAGAAAGAGGGAGGTGATGTCTTTGAGCCGGCAGGGTACGCCGTTGAGGCGGTATTCGCTATCGCCACTGCGGTACAGCATGCGGCTGATGGTGACATTCTGAAACTCGGTAGGGAGGATGTTTTTGGAGTTTTCAAACGTCAGCGACACTTGGGCCATCTGGCCTTCTTTTCGTTTTTTGGTACCGTTGAAAATGACGCTGGTCATTTTGTCCAGGCGGAGTTGGCTGCTCTTTTGCTCACCCAATACCCAACGCACGGCATCCACCACGTTGCTCTTGCCCGACCCGTTGGGGCCGACCACCCCCGTCACATCTGAGTTGAAATGAATGACGGTCTCGTTGGCAAAAGACTTGAAGCCTTTGATTTCCAAGGATTTTAGTCGCATACGCTCGTTTAGCCCGGTAAGTCTTGTCTAATAAAACGCGGCGTGGCCGGTGCCACTGTCGCGAAAGACGGGCAAATGTAAAAACAAATGCGGCCCGCCCCAAGGTGCATTTCGGGAATATGGTGTCGCTGTTTTTTTCCCTTGGAAAACCTGACTCGGCAAACGACCTTTGTGCCCCAAAACATACTAAATGCCCAGCGCACTCCTCCTCCTCGAAGACGGCACCCTGTTTCGTGGCCGCTCTGCCGGAAAAATCGGCACCACAACCGGCGAAATCTGTTTCAACACCGGTATGACCGGTTACCAGGAAATCTTCACCGACCCATCCTATTTCGGCCAAATATTAGTGGCCACCAACGTCCATATCGGCAACTACGGCATCAAAAACGATGAGATAGAAAGCGAGGGAATCAAAATCGCTGGCTTCGTGTGCCGGAATTTCAACGTACCGTACAGCCGAATCCGGGCAGAGCGAAGCATCCAGGACTATTTCGAGTCCGAAAACCTCGTCGCTATTGAAGATGTGGACACGCGCGCACTCGTGCAGCATATCCGCACCCAAGGAGCCATGAACGGCATTATTTCCTCTGAAACAGACGACTTGGCCGAACTGCAAAAACGCTTACGCGAAACCCCGTCCATGGACGGACTGGAACTGTCAAGCCGCGTCACTACCACCGAAACGTACCTGATTGGAAACCCCGAGGCCCGGTACCGTATCGCCGTCATGGATTTTGGTGTGAAAAAAAATATCCTGCGCAGTTTTGTCCAGCGCGACTGTCACCTGCGGGTTTTTCCGGCCCGAACGCCGTTCTCGGAGGTGAAAGCCTGGAACCCCGACGGCTATTTCCTGTCCAACGGCCCCGGCGACCCGGCCTCCATGAGCTACGCCGTTGACCTGACCCGCCAGATGCTCACCGACGGCAAGCCCTTGTTCGGTATTTGCCTTGGGCAACAAATTCTCGCACTCGCAGCGGGGCTGCCCACCTACAAACTGCACCACGGCCACCGCGGGATCAACCATCCGGTGAAAAACCTGCTCACCGGACGCGGCGAGATCACCAGCCAAAACCACGGTTTCGGTGTGCTCGAACAGGCTGTGTACGATTCACCCAGCGTGGTGGAGGCCACACACATCAACCTGAACGACAACACCGTGGAGGGTATTCGATTGAAAGACAAACCCGCATTTTCGGTACAGTACCACCCGGAAGCCAGCCCCGGCCCGCACGATGCGCGGTATTTGTTCGATCAGTTTGTCACTATGCTGTAAGGTCGATCACTGCGCCACCTGGTATTCCCGCAATGCCTCATTCAACGACACTTTTTTGTCGGTACTCTCCTTGCGCTGCCCGATGATGAGGGCGCACGAAACCTGGTAGGTACCAGCCGGAAATACCTTGGCATACGTGCCCGGAATCACAACCGAACGCGCGGGCACACGGCCTTTGTAAAGCACGGCTTCCGGGCCAGTTACGTCAATAATGTGCGTACTCTGGGTAAGCACCACGTTGGCACCGAGCACGGCCTCCCGCTCTATATGCACACCCTCCACCACAATACAGCGAGAACCAATGAAGCAGTCATCCTCAATAATGGTGGGTGTAGCCTGCGGGGGTTCCAGCACACCGCCAATGCCCACACCTCCGGCGAGGTGGACATTGCGCCCGATCTGGGCACAGGAACCGACAGTGGCCCAGGTGTCCACCATAGTGCCGCTGCCCACCCACGCACCGATATTGACATACGATGGCATGAGAATGGCACCGCGTTCGATGTAGGACCCATAACGGGCCAAGGCCTGTGGGACCACCCGCACGCCTTTTTCGGCGAAACCTTTTTTGAGTGGAATTTTGTCGTAAAACTCGAACGGCCCCACCTCAATAGTCTCCATCGTCTGGATAGGAAAATACAGTATGACGGCTTTTTTCACCCACTCGTGGGTTTCCCAACTGCCGTCGGCTCGCGGCTCGGCCACGCGCAGGGTACCGTTGTCTAGTAGGGCGATGACTTCCCGGACGGCGCGTTGCACCTCCGGGTTTTGCAGCAGAGAACGGTCGTCCCAGGCGGCTTCGATGGTTTGTTTCAGTTGTGTGTGCATCATGTTGCGGCAAAAGTACGGCGTGTAATGCCACCTCAAACCAATCCCTGCAAACGATCCACCTCCAATCGATACCCGACCCCGTGTACCGCCGCAATCCGAATCGAAGGGTCATCGCGCAGCAGTTTTCGCAGGCGCGACACGAAAACGTCCACACTGCGGCCCACGAGCACGCCTTCATCGGCCCATACATGCTGGAGAATATGGCTGCGCTCAAGCAGTTGGTTGGGCTGATTGGCGAACAGATGCAGCAGTTTGGTTTCGCGGTAGGTCAATTCATGGTGTGAGGAGCCACAAACAAGCAGTTGGTTGGCTACGTCGAGGCGGGAGTTGCCGAACACCAGCCAATGCGATTCGATGCCGCCAGGGTCGGGTGGGGTAGGGCGATTTTTTTTCCAAAAAAAGAAAGCGGCTGCGAGCAGGCTACCTACACCAAATGCCCATGCTAAACCGACGGGCATGCCGCTTGACGCAGGCTCAGAAGCAAAGGTGACTTGCAGGTTGCGGCAGCCAGCTTCTATGTCGCGGCCGCCGCAGGGCACCGTGCTGTCTTTTGCAACATCCACAGCATTGTAGCCCAGTTGCAGTTCGCCGTCAGAGCAGCGCAACACGGCCACATCATAGTCCGTTCCGACACCGTGCAGATCGAACGATGCCTGCAACAGTTCCGGCAAGCGGTCGTAATTGAACGTGCGCTCGAGGCGGACGAGCCAAATCCCCTGGGCTATTTGTTGTACGGGAGGAATACGGGAGGTGCTGTCGCCCGCTTCTGTCAGCAATTGGTGGGCCGTTCGGCGCAGGGCAAGATTGATTTTTTCAGACGGCGGCATATCGCCATGTGGGCTGCTGGCCGCGGCACGCCAGGCAAAAAAAACTGACGCAAGGCCGAGCAGAAGCAGGCTGGCCGGCAAGGCTGTTTTTCTAGAAAAGAGGTACGGCATGGGTGCAAATGTACCGCTGTCGGCGCAAAATCTACTTCACCAAAATCTCATTGTGCGGCAGGGAATACAATTCGTTTGTGGTGATGAGTACGATGCGGTCGCCTTTTTTGCAGCGCGACAGTACCGCCTGAATGTCCACCTGGTTGTAGGTCTTATTGGAAAACATGGTGAGTGTCCCTGTTGTATTGTCTCGCAGCGCAATTTTGAACCCGATCTTGTCCATCGGTGTGCTACTCTCAGGCGACAGGTTAACGGTACAAACGGTCAATTCGCCAGTGGCTGTGCCGGGCAGGGAACACGTGCCAGTGGGGGAGTAATCATCCACTACTATTTTGTCGTTCAAAAATGCAGCAGAGCAGTTGGTGAATGCCTCTTGCCCAAAACCGGTAGTGAGTATTGTGAAACAGAAGGCGAAATGAAAAAGAAACTTGGCTATGTACATGTGATTGAGTTTTTTTGTGCAAAAATAAGAGCGTGTTTAAATTTAACATTCGGATGGCAGGGCGATTCAATTTTATCCTGGCCAAGGCATTTTTTGCAGGCGTATGTGGGCAATACGGCGAAAATAATAACGCAGAGCAGGATAAAATTGGACGACCTGACGCCGAAATGTTAAATTTAAACACGCTCTAAGTTCGACTTTAGCCATTTTAAACGCTCAAAAAAGTGTCTATGAGAGCACAGGAAATGAGTTTTTGACTCTCAACTACCCTGGTACCCACCTTGGGAACAATGGGGTAGATCGAGCTCCGCCGGTACAACCCCACCCCCATCTCCTCCCCCGAGGGTGAGGGGGCACATCGCGGGTTCCAACACCGTCTCATCAAGTTGAAAAGCCAAAGTACCTGTGGCTAATTTTTACCTTTTTTGAGGGCAAGCCCCCCTCCCATTCGGGGGAGGGGATGGGGGTGGGGTTGTACCGGCGGAGCGCGATGTACCCAAAAATACCGCATGCTTTTCAGGCTAAACAGTTACTTTGAATTTATGAATGTCCCCGTTTTACAGCGATGTTCAAAAATTATTTCAGTCGCCATATC
>JBJXEZ010000276.1:0-3326 GCA_046153695.1 Saprospiraceae bacterium | reverse complement strand
GGCTGAAATGTGTTTAAACTAATCCATTTGTCCACAATGCCATGCTCGTCTTCATTGAACGCCAAAAACTCCGCACGGATGCTTGCTATGGTATCTGGTGGATTGGGCGGCTTCACCGCAAAACGCAAGCCCGACGGAACATCGGGAATCAAGGTCTTGGTTGGGTTCACCTCCGGTTTTATGCTGGTCGCTTGGCCCCATAATGCCGCCGGAACGGATTTCCGGATGGGCGTGACGTTGAAATTCGAGGCATCCAGTTCATCGAGGGCAACATGCATCTCGGTATCCAGGAGGCTGGTCAGCATCGGGCCGGCACCGATGGCGGGCACAACACCGATGTTCTGGGCCGACCCTTCGATATTTATTATTTTGTTCGGCACCGCCGATTCCACTTCAAATACCAGGCGGTCGGGATTCACGAGCCAGGAGCCGTCGGAGGTTTCCCGAATGAGGCCTTCCGAAATGGTCATGCCCAGTACGCGTTGGGGCAGGAACGATTCCCGGAAGGTAAGCCAATCTAATGCATCCTGGCTCGGAGTGGTTTCTGCGCCGAAATGTACCGTGAAACTGGTGACCCGAATGTCAATAGAGGCTGTGCCGGCAAATTCCGGTCCCCAGATGTGCAGGTCGGCACTAAGTTCCAACGAAAGTGTATGCCGTCCGAAGAACCAGAAGGTGTAGGACACTCCGAACTGTAGGTACAAGTTGATGTCATAGAAATACGGCTTCCAGGAGATCAGGAAGTCGGCGCCGATAATGAACCAGGCTTTCAGATTGCCGCTGTTCCAGGTAGCCTCCAGCCGTCCGCCGGCCATAACGGCTGTGGGTGTGAGCGCGAAATACATCCGGCCCTTGATTTCCACGGTACTGCCTACCTGCCAGTTGAATCCCAGGCGCGGCACGTCCGGGTAGTGCGCAGGCTTTTTATAACGCGGGTGATAGCCGCCGAGGGTGAGTACGAAGTCGCCCTCATGATCGCCTTTAAACCAGGTATAAAAGGCAAAACCACCCTGCAATGTGCAACTCTTGGACAGAATGTATGAGTCCGAAGTCAGTTGCGCGTCGAGGCCGAAAAAGCCTTCTTCTGTATCAAATGCCCCGCGCAGGTTGAGCGTAATTTCGGCCAACGGCGGCGCTCCGGCCTCCTTGGCGCCCGGTGGCAGCACGAGCTTGGACACGCCAAGCAGGTTGAGCCGGAAATTGTTGTTTCCAAATACCGCCACCAACAGGGCAAACGAATCGAGCAATTTGAATGTCGTGAACCGGATACCGAGCGCCAGGAAAATCGAACCGGGAGTAATCGGCACAAAATTTCCGCTGATAAGCGACTCGGCCAGTTCGAGCAGGCTGCCATCGGGCGACATGGCGACGGCCACAAACGGGTGCCGGTTGATCTCGCTCACTTCCGGCAACCGCACCGAGCGGTTGAATCCGAAGCCCAGTGCCAGCCCTTCCACGAAGAAAAATGCCGGCCCGCCCAGCGGATACCCGATGTAGGCAAACAGGTAAAACGAAGGCCCGCGGTTGGTGGAGGCGTACTCCCCGATGGCCGAAATGGATAATTTTTCAGTTTTGATGACAGCCAGGCCGGCAAACCGGTCTTTGACGATCACCCCGGCCGGAGCGCCCGTAGGCGCATCGGCACCGATCTTGAGAAATAAAGCACTGATCTCCACGGGTGGTTTCACAAAGCTCAACCCGAAACCTTCCAGCCCGGGCACCGGCTCAAACCGGTCGAGGCGTGAACCGATGGAGAAACCATACATGGCAAGCGTCAGTGGACCAAGGGTGAGTTCAGCCTCCAGCATAAGGGTAAGCCGTGACTCGGGAAAGGCGAACCCTACCCGCGACACGTACAAGGGGCCGAGTCGTTTGGCTACTTTGAACCATTTTTTGGGTGTATCCAATGGTTCGGGCGATTCGGCGGGCTGCACCGCACCACGCCGTTGTACTGCACTCTTTTTTTTGCCGACAGGCAAGTAAAGTCCGATTTCTTTCGGCCCAAGTTGGGCGCTTCCGGTGATCAGTATCCCCTTTTCAAATTGCGCGGGCTGCTCGTCCGTTTTTGTCATTCGGAATTCCGCAGGAAGCAATCCGTTTATTTTGTTGATCTCGTCGGCAGTGAATGTGTCGCCGAAGTAAAAGAACATCAGGTTGTTGACTCCGATTTCCATGTCGGCGGGCAACACGTTTCCAACCATCGGAAGGTCGGAAAAACGCAAACCTGCAATGGGGCGGATACCGAGTACGAGTTTGCCTTTCGGCGCCGGTGTGGCTGGTGCTCCCTGCGCTGGTTTCTTTTTGGTGTAGGCCAGAAAAAAGCCCGGTACCGGGAGAGTGAAATCCGGCAAGGAATCTACTCTACCAGGGTCGAATCGCCCGACGATCGTCTTCAGGGTAAGCGGATTGTTCTCCGGAACAAAAAGGCTGCCGGAAAATGATTTATCGCTGGGGTCGGTGGCGAATGCCAAATCAAGAACCACCTGCTGCGCGGGCGTACCGTTTGCTTCAGCCTCAATTTCCAAAACCAACTGCCCGTGTACTTTTATTTCCGACTTGCCCGCTTCTTTTTTGTAGTAAAAATCTACAGCCGGGTCGAGGGAGAGTCCGCCGTCGAGGGGCAGCGTGCCAGCACAGGAAAAATTGAGTTCCTTGTCTTTTTCGGTTGTATTTTCCTTGGGAGAGAGCGCGAACGAAAATCCAATATCCGTCAGGGAAAAGTCTTCCAAACTGCCTGGCAATGTTACACCAAAGCCCTTGCTGGTCAGGAAATTAACAAACTTCCCGACGGGCAACCCCGGATCCATTTCCAGTGCTCCCGAAAAGTGCATGGAATCCTTATTATTTTCGGGAATCTTGGCTTTGAGTTGGAGTGTGTTGGCTTTTCCGTCCAACACAAGCGTAATCTGGCTGACAAAGAAGACTTCCCTTTTGCTTGGGTCGTCCGCTTTTGGAACAAACCGAAACCCCAACGCTTCCATCGCCAGGCTCGCCCCCACAGAAGCGCCTGTACCTGAATCAAGGTTGATCACAAAACTATTGGCCGGAATAGTCTCTCTCCCTGCGCATCGGTGTGATCCCGAAAATAAACCTGCAGTACCAGGTTAAATTTTTGAGCAATAACCGTGTTTTCAAAAAAGTCGGCGGGGGAAACTGCCTTATTTTGTAGAAACAGGGTAAACACGTCAGCAATGGAAACTTGCTCTAGTGTCGCTTCCCAGGGTTTGGTGGAATTCAGAACACCGGTAAGCGAAAAAGGATGTCCGGAAACTGCACCGGAAAAAACAGTGGTCAGTTCCAATCTGCCTGCATCCGTGCGTTCGAGC
>JBJXEZ010000270.1:0-42084 GCA_046153695.1 Saprospiraceae bacterium | reverse complement strand
ACCAATGCTCACCGCGGGCATCGGCATTGGTTTGCGCTAAAAACCTTGGCTCGCGTAATTTTTAACGGGTGAAATAAAGACGGCTGCATCCAAAAGGTGCAGCTGTTTTTTTGCCTGCTTGTTTGGTTTGAGTTGCTAACCTTTGCAGCATTAATCGTTTGCAAATATGCCACTTCTCCTCACCATTCACCCATTTCCCGACACCACATTCGGCCTTTGGCAAATTACCGAAAACGAGGTGTTTTTTCGCACCGACCTGCCCCTTTTGGCGGAGGAGGAGTCTGATCTGGCACAACACCGAAACCCGATCCGTCGGCTCGAGTGGATGGCCGGACGCTGGCTTTTGCACAAGTTGACAAAGGCTCCCCAACGGCTGCCCCTTGCAAAAGATGCATTCGCAAAGCCTTTTTTTCCCGAAAATCAAGAAATCGCCTGCTCACTTAGTCACTCAAAAGGCAATGTGGGGGCACTAATTTCAAACGCTCCCGGTTCATTGTCTGACGCACATCGTTCAGCGTTCCTGGCAAATCATTCAATTGGATGCGATATCCAGGTGTTGACACCAAAAATGCCTGTTATTGCGCCTAAATTCCTGAACAAAGCAGAAAATGATTTTGTAGAAAGCCGTCCTGAAACAGAACACCTCGACCTGCTCCACCTGTATTGGACGGCCAAAGAAAGCCTATATAAAGCCTATGGGTTGAAAGCCCTGGATTTTCGGCAAAACATACTTGTAAGCAGTATCCGGTGGGACGGGCTAAATGGCACAGGAACAGGGGAAGTAAAAAGAGGGGCAATCCAGCAAGATTATCAATTGATTTTCAGCAAATTAATACTCCCTGAAGGCAACGAACTCATTTGGGCAGTATGTCGGGGGTGGTTGATTGGTGATTAGTTGATTGGTTACTGGTTGATTGGTTACTGGTTGATTGAGCAAACTTATGTGTGAGTGTTCAACAAAGTGTGGCACACCTTTTATCACCTTGATAGCGAATGCTTTACTGCTAGGTGCGCCACAGTTTTCTGAGCCCCCCCTCCATGACTCTCCCACCAATAACCAATCAATCAGTAACCAATCAACCAATAACCAGTAACCAATCACCAATCAACCAATAACCTTCCTCGCTTTTATCGTAGAGGGCGAAACGCCCAAATCCCTGTCGATCTGTATGTGCGGAAAATGACATCGCAGTCCAACCTTTATCATGGCCAAATGGTGGATGGCATGGTCATAAACAAAGGCCAGTTCACGGCCTACTGTACTTTGGTAGCAGGGGCGGTCCGTCCCGCCAAATTCTGCCTTAAGTGTCAATGCAAGCGATGGCTCAAGGGCTTCCAGCGCTGTGGCAAAAGACTCCAATGCCGACATTGCCATGCCGGGAGCGTCTTCAAAAAGTAAATTTCGCTCGCGGGAAGCATAGTCAACCGTACCGGAGGGGATGCCGCGCTCCAGGCAAATAAAAAATTCGAGCAAATGTCGAAAATGTTGTCCCAGGCTGCTGCCGTCAAATTCGGGTAAAGGTTGACGGTATTCATGGGGCTCTATCTGACCGAGCAGGTCAGCTACCTGATTGATAGTGAGCAAAATGGCCTCTTTTGCTTGCATGGAGATCGCCTTACAGAATGGTGGGTTGTGAAGAACTGAAAGTGTTCAACTAAGTGGGGCACACTTTTCTGCACACTGCCAGAATACTTTGCGGGGTAAAAATAGACATCATTCCTTGTTTCTCAGATATTCAACTGACTTTTGCCCAAACTTGTCTGTCCACAGACAGCTACAAAGATGTTGCCAACACTCCCACCGCCTTTTATTCGCCAGATGCAAGCACTGCTCGGGTCAGAGTGGGCCCTGCTTGAAACCGCGCTCCTGTCCAAGCCACCGGTGAGCATTCGGGTCAATACGAGAAAATTGCAGGCCAATGCAGAGCGGTTGTTGGACATTGGACATTGGACATTGGGCATTGAACCCTCCCCTATTCCTTGGCACCCACACGGTTTTTACCTTTCAAACCGCCCGGTATTTACCCTGGACCCCCGTTTTCATGCAGGGGCATATTATGTCCAGGAGGCTTCGTCTATGTTTGTTTATGAGGCCTTGCGGCAAACAACTGACTTTTCCAAACCCTTGAAAATCCTTGATTTATGTGCTGCTCCAGGTGGAAAAAGCACCTTGATGGCAGATATGATCAGCCCGGACAGCTTGCTTGTTTCCAATGAAAATATCCGTCCGCGCACAGGCCCGCTCCGGGAAAACCTCGAGCGCTGGGGAACCCCGAATGTGGCCATCACGAGCGGTGAAGTAGAAGAATATGCCGGCTTAAAAGACTGGTTCGATGTGGTGCTGGCTGATGCACCTTGTAGTGGAGAAGGGCTTTTCCGCAAAGACCCCGATGCGATGAAAGAGTGGTCGTTGCCACAAGTCGAATTCTGTGCCGGCCGCCAACGACGGATTTTGGAGGCTGCTGTCAGCACACTTAAACCAGGAGGTGTTTTGCTGTTCAGCACTTGCACCTACAATGCCCAGGAGAATCATGAAAACGCCTCCTGGCTTGCCAAAACTTTTGATATTCAGCCCGTTTCCTTGGATATTCCGAAAGATTGGGGCATCGTCCAATCAGAATTTGGCTGTCAGTTTTATCCACACAAAGTGCAGGGCGAAGGGTTTTACCTGGCAGCATTTCGTAAAAATGGAACGGAATCTAAAAAACACGGACTGTCTGCTACTTTCAAAAGCATCAAACCGCTACCCAAAAGTTTGGTGCCTCAAGCATCGGCATGGCTATCAGCTGAGCTCGAGGCATCTTTTTTCCTAAGCCCTTCAGGAGAGGTTCTGGCTTTGCCGGCAAACCTGGAAAACCAATATTTACAGCTAGATAAATTCCTGAAAACCAAGTGGTTTGGAGTGAACATCGGCGAATTCAAAGGCAAAGATTTTATCCCCAGCCATGCTTTAGCCCTAAGTAATTGGGCCAAGACTGAGTTGCCTGCAGTAGAACTAAACCGCGACCAGGCTCTGTTGTTTTTGAAAAAAGAAACTTTCGATCTGCCGTTCAACACGCAGATAGGCTGGGCCCTTGCGCGTTATGAAGGAATGAACCTTGGCTGGCTCAAAATCCTGCCGAACCGTTTGAACAATTACCTGCCCCAGGAAAGAAGGATCAGAATGGCAATTGGCCAACCCAGGTCGATCTGAGTGTAGGGTACCATTCCAATTGTACTTTTTATTTCCTATCCTTAAAACAGGGTACTCGTACGCTGCAAACTTTAAAGTTTTGTATTGCGCGTTAAATACAGAAGCAACAATTACAGGGATCCCTGCAATTCAACCATTCAGGTATATTCTTTGGTCGAAAAACTCGCCCGTGACCACAACCATGCCCCCACTTTGCTGTCTGCTAGGTGCACATTCCTAATACAAAATATTAAGCATGAAAATAGTAACAACCCTGTTGTGGCTTAGTGCCACCCTTACCTTATCGGCTCAAAGTTCCAGCATTCGCGGACAATTGCAAAGCAAAGCTGGAGAGGCCGTTTCTTTTGCCAGTCTTGGCTTGTACCTGGCGGAAAATGGCAAGCTCTACAAAGCCGGAGCCAGCGACGAAGCGGGCATTTTTGATATAAAAGGCATCAGTGCCGGCACTTATCTATTAAAAGCAAGCGCCCTGGGATTTGGCAATTTGGAACATCCAAGCATCCAGGTGCAAGAAAACCAGCGCTTGGATCTCGGCGTTTTGATCCTCACGGCTTCTGGTACAACACTGGACGAAGTGACCGTCAGCGCATCCAGGGTCATGGTTGAGATAAAGCCCGACCGAACGGTCTTTAATATAGAGGGAACCATCAACAGCACAGGCTCGGACGCGCTTACGCTGTTGCGAAAAGCGCCCAGCGTGACCGTGGACAACAACGACAATATCAGCGTGTTAGGCCGCTCAGGGGTTTTGCTTTATGTGGACGGCAAACGGATGCCCCTGATGGGCGAGGACCTTTCCAGCTATCTCCAAAATCTCACAGCCGAGCAGATCGACCGCATCGAAATAATCACCAACCCGGGAGCGAAATACGAAGCCGAAGGGAATGCCGGCATTATTGATATCCGGCTAAAAAGAGATAAAAATCTCGGTGCAAATGGTTCCCTGAACACCACCTACAGCCAAGGGGTTTATCACCGCGCCAACCTCAGCGGAAGTGGAAATTATCGGAACAAGCGCATGAATATTTTTGGCACAGGCAGCATCGGCCAGGGCGCAGGGTTCAACAACATGGACTTCTACAGCTTGCTCAACGGCATTGAGCAAGACGAGATCAATCGACGAAACAATGATTGGGACAACAACAACTACCGGCTCGGCGCTGACTTTTTCCTGGCAAACCAACACACCATCGGATTTTTGATCAGCGGGGGAAACAATACGCGTTCCAGCAAGGGCTTTAACCGGATCACGCTCGCCCAGGCCAATACGCCTGAATCGATCGACAGTATTTTGGTGGCCACCACCACTGAAAACAACCGCCGAACCCAGGAAACCTACAACCTCAACTACCGATTCGACAATACCAAAGGACGTACCCTGAACCTGGACCTGGATTACGGCAATTACGAGAACGACAGCAAGCGCTATCAGCCCAATCGCTACTTCAATGCCACCGAAGACGTTTTGTTAACCGAGGTCATCAATAACTTCGATACGCCCAGCGACATTGATATCCTCACCTTTCAAGTTGACTACGAAGAGAAAATATGGGGCGGAACGCTGGGCGCAGGCTCCAAACTAAGCCAGGTAATTTCTGACAATACCTTTCTGTTTTATGACGAACCCAATGGAGCCCCGGTGCTCAATATTCGCCGATCTAATCTGTTCAAGTACAACGAAAAAGTGTATGCCGGCTACCTGAGTTTTGCTGGAGAATTGGGTAAAAAGTGGAAGTATTCTCTTGGACTTCGAGCAGAACAAACCGATGCAAGCGGCGACCTGCAAGCCTTCTCGCCCGATCTTCAGGAGCCACCGGTATTGTTCAATTACCTGAGCTTGTTTCCAAACGCCGGGTTGACCTGGGATTTTTCGGAAAAACACAGCTTCGCCCTGAACGGCGGTCGGCGCATCAATCGGCCCGATTACCACGTCCTCAATCCGTTCTATAACCAACTCAGCCAACTTTCCTTCGAAAAAGGGAACCCCTTCCTGCGCCCGGAAATTGTGAACAACCTTGAATTGGGCTATACCATGGCGCAGCGCTACAATTTCAAATTGGCCTACAGCCGTACTACAGACCAAATTACCCGCCTCATCGCACCCGACGACGATGATTCGCGTGCCGGTTTGATTACCTGGGCCAACCTGGCAGACCAGACCGTGATCGGCTTTAATGTCAGTGTTCCGGTGCAAATTTTAAAGTGGTGGAATGCTTATTTCAACGCCAGTGCCTCTCACCTGGACAATCAGGCCGATTACGGCGATGGTGGTGTGGTGGATGTGCAAGTGTTCACTTACAGCATATACCAACAACACACCTTCGACTTGCCGCTGGGTTTGAAAGGAGAAATTTCCGGATATTATTCCGGCCCAGGCGTTTGGGGCGGGGTGTTTTTACATGAATCCAGCTGGAGCCTGAACCTCGGTTTGCAGCGCAAATTCCTTCGCGACCGTCTCAATGTACGCCTCAGCGCAGATGATATTTTCTATGAAACTGGCTGGGACGGATACTCTGATTTCAAGGGACTGTATTCTGAAGGCGGAGGTCGTTGGGACAGCCGCCGACTGAGCCTGAGCCTGGGTTATCGTTTTGGGAACGACAATGTGAAATCCCGAAAACGCAGTACAGGGATGGAAACAGAGGCGGGGCGCGTTGGTGGAGATTAGAGTATCGGGATTTTTAATCCGCTGAGTTACGATACACAAAAAGATAAGGTTTCTGCCCAGCAATCTTGAATTTAAATCCTATATCTTTGCAAATCCGAATTCACAATTCAGATTTGCAAAGATATGATCGCGCGACAATCTTTTGAAAAAGTACAAGAACTGGCTCAGCAGTTCAAATCCGTAGCCATTTTAGGGCCTCGGCAAAGTGGGAAAACCACGCTTTCTCGTGCTGCCTTTCCTGAAAAGCCCTACGTCTCGCTCGAAAATCCTGATTCTCGCCGCTTTGCTTTGGAGGATCCTAGAGGTTTTCTACAGCAATTCCCTAACGGAGCGATTCTTGACGAAATCCAAAGGACTCCAGAAATACTGTCCTACCTCCAACAAATTCTGGATGATGATCCGCGCCGGGGTAAGTTCGTGCTCACAGGTTCCAACAATTTTTTGCTGGTACAAAGCCTGACCCAATCACTGGCGGGTCGCGTGGCATATTTGGATTTGCTGCCTTTGTCCCTGGCCGAGTTGAAGCCCTTGGATAAGGCATTGGACGATGTTGACACCTGCATTTTTCAGGGTGGGTATCCGGCTCTTTGGGCCGAGGGTATTCCTGCTGCCAATTGGTTTCCTGCTTACCTCCGCACTTATGTTGAGCGAGATGTGCGGACTATCCGCAACCTCGAAAATCTTGCCGCCTTCGAAAAAACAATTGCCCTCTGCGCAGGTCGCGTTGGCCAATTGCTCAATCGGCAAAATATCGCGCTCGAAGCAGGGGTGTCCGATAAAACGGTGGAGGCTTGGTTGGGCATCTTACAGGCTAGTTATATCGTGTTTCTGTTGCCGCCTTGGTTTCAGAATTTCAAAAAACGGATCGTAAAATCACCCAAACTCTACTTTTACGACACGGGCTTGGCTTGTTATTTGCTTGGAATCCGCCGGCCAGAAGACTTGCGCTTGCACCCATTCCGGGGAGCGCTTTTTGAAAACCTGGTGGTAGTTGAAATGCTCAAAGCACGGCTCAACCAGGGTGAACGCTCCAACCTTTTTCATTGGCGCGACAGCACAGGAAATGAAGTGGACATAATTGTAGATAAGGGAATCCTACAAAAGGCAGTGGAAATAAAATCCAGCCAAACCATCTCTGAGACTTTTTTTAAAGGCTTGCGCTATTGGAAAAAATTAAGCGAACAATCGGGCGGTACTATAGTCTATGGTGGTGACGAAACCCAAATCAGAAGCAGCGGCCTTCAGGTAATTCCATGGCGCGAAGCCGGGAAGATTTGAAAATTTTTTAAAGTTGTCAAATCTCACCCCGAAGGAGCGTAGCGCTCGATGACCGGCTCGCCCAGCGTCCAGCTCATTTGGGCGTTCCCGTTGGCGAAATGATCGCCGACTGTGGCGATCACCTCCGGGCTGTGCGACTGGGAATCGGCCCAGCCCATGCCAAGCAGCCCAAGTACTAGAACCCGTAATTCGTGCATCAGCAATGAATGTCTGATGGCGCCTGCTCTTTGAAGGATTTTCGGCGGACTCCTTTTGTGATGGAAGCACAGCCTCGCATCCGAAACCGGGCAAGACAGATGCCCGCTTCATGCCACGGTTCAAATTACAATGCAAGTAAGTGAAAAATGAAGTGACTTTTTCCGTCAATCAGGTAGCAATTTCCGTCAAAAACGGGTGAGGGCGCCTTGTTGGGACGGACTGGGTATTCTTCTTTGGGTGTGTTGGGTTTGTACTTTCTCTACTTATTTTTGGTAACGCTTTTCGGAGAGCCGGCCATTTTCACCTAACATTTCCGTTACTATACCAGCCTAATGCTGATTTGCGTTTAGCAAAAAAGTTGCGAACGCCCTGCGTGACACCCAAAAACTCCACCAGGTGCTGTGACGCCTTCTTTCGATTTCAAGAAAGATCAACCGTATTTTTTTTAAAAAAACCATGATTCGACTCCTTAAACTGTTTTTCATTGCCGGGCTGTTGGCCTGCGCCCTGCCATTGGCCGCTCAGGTAAAATTGCGCCCTGCCGGAAATTTGACCGCCGAGGCGGTCGAGCGCCTGCGCCTCGGGGAGGATACCCTCGCCGTGCTGTCGTATGCCGTGGTGAACGACTCCTCGGCGGAAACCCGTTTTTTGACCTGTAAAACACTGATCACGGCGCTGGTACGGGCGCTCAAGGTGGAAAATTCGTTCCGCTACCCGTTCGACCGGCTGAAAAATGTATCAATGCTGGCTCCTCCCGACAGCAGTTTCCGCGTGTTCACCTGGCAACTTTTTGTGAACGACAGCACCTACCGCCACTACGGCGCCATTCAGATGAATTCCGGCCCACTCCAGTTGTTCCCGCTCATAGACCGGCGCTTCGAAATGCAGGGGCTGCCCACGCACGAGCAACTGCCCCCCAACCGCTGGTACGGTGCCGTGTACTACAACCTGATCCCCTTCGATACACGCGAGGGACGCAAGTACCTCCTGTTCGGCTTCGACGGGCATTCGTTTTTTGACAAACGCAAGGTGCTGGACGTACTGAGTTTTGATGCCAAAGGGCAGCCCATGTTCGGTGCCCCGGTGTTCGAGCGTGCGGGAAAAACAGGCGAACAGCGCGTTATCCTGGAATATTCTGTAGAAGCAAAAGTAAAACTGAACTGGGACGAGCAGTACAAAATGATCCTCATGGACCACCTGATCGCCTATCCGAACGCCTACACCGGTGGCATGATGAACGTGCCCGACGGGAGCTACGACGGATTTAAATTGGAAAAAGGCCGCTGGAAATATGTGGACAAAGTATTCAGCGACTCACAGGAAGAAGCACCGCGCCCCAACCCCGTGCTGGACGAGAAATCGCGGCGGAATATTCTCGGCACCGCGGGCAAACCCAAAAAGAATTGAGTAACAGCTCCAACATACTCTAATAGCGCTTTACCGATTCAATAATATACAAAGGTCGGTTTTTTATCTCGCTGTAAATATTGGACAGGTAGATGGACATGATGTACAAGTTCAAACAGGTGATGGCAAAAAACACCGAGATCATCACCACGAGATAGGCCCATCCCGGCACGGCTGCGTGTTGTTCACCAAAAATATCCGCGCCTGTCGCCCGGACATAAACGGCGTTAAAAATGGCTGCTCCGGCGACGAGGCACGAGAACGCAAAAATCCACCAGAGCAGGCTGCGCAAAAATGTCGTAAACGATGTAATGGCAACCAGCGATGTGCGGAACTGCTCGCCGAAGGTCGCACCCGGCTCCGGTAACAGGGGGTGACTTACGTCCAGGGCTGCGGTTCGGTACCCGACCAGCGCGTAAATCGCCTTTAGGTAGTGACTGTTCTCCCGCAAGCGCAGCAGGGAGTTGAGCGCCCGCCGGCTGACGATGCGCGTATGGTGTGCTCTGGGATCAATGCGCAAGTTGGAATAGCGGTGCAGAATGCCGTAAAACACTCGGTACATCTGCCGTTGCAGCCACCCCAGGCGCCGCTCTGGAGCACGCAGGTAAACGATGTCAAAACCCGTTTGGCTCTTTTCCCACATTTGGGTCACCAAATCGGGAGACTGTGCAAAGTCAAAATCAAACACTACAGCGTAATCGCCATTGGCACGGTCCAGGCCAGCCAGAAGAGCGTTGTCACGACTAACTGGCGTGCTGAGGTTGAGTAAAAAGACGTTTTTGCGCAAATTGTCCGGTAACTCCCGGACGACCTCGTCAATAAGTACCAGATCGCAGCAGTTGTTAACCAACACGAATTCGTAGTCACTGAATCGCTCGCTCAGTTCGCGATACAACCCGGTTAGCCACGAACCAAGGTCACGAGTTTGGCGATTTGCCTGAAGCACGCCAACGATGGACAAAAAAGACTGGTGCATGTTGGTGGTTGTCATTGCAGCTTACTTTTTGATCCAGCCTGTCGGGTTCAAGCGTTCCTTTTCATGCCACAATTCGAAATGCAGCTCGGAGGCACCGGTGATCGGGTTGGTGCTTACACGCCCTACGATCTGCTTGGCGGCTACACGGTCGCCCTTGCTCAATTTGGTCTCGTTCAGGTTGGAATATACGGTGTAGTAATTGCCGTGCTGGAGAATGACCGTGTAATCGTGACCGGGGATGAATTGCACACCGGCTACAATACCCTCGTAAACAGCCCGTACGGCAGCGTCTTCGTCAGTGCGGATGTCCACGCCGTTGTTGGTGATCTCGATATTACGCAACGTTGGGTGCTTTTGCCGGCCAAAACTGCGGGCCACAAAGCCTTTTTCGACGGGCCAGGGCAACCGTCCCCGGCTTTGTCGAAAAGCGATTGTCGATGCGTCCTCTCGCAGGTTCGCCGTACTTTCATCTACGGAAGCCACTTCGGGTGGAGCTGCCGGCGGATTTGATCCCGTTGGCGTTGTGACAACCGGTGTGATCGCCACGGGCGCTGGGCGGCGTGCTTCCGCTATTTTTTTTCGAATTTCCTCCTGAATAACGCGCTCGATTGCCTGATTCAGGGCCTCGTGAGCGGTCTGTTTTTGGTTCAGTTCATCCCGCAAACGGCCCTCGTCCTTTTTGAGCGTGCTCAACAGGCTTTCTTTGTCTTTCAATTCGACATCAAGTGTGGTCCGCTGGCCCTGCAGGGAGGCAAGCAGCGATTCCTGCTCCCGGCGGGAGGTTTCAAGCGCCTCTATTTTTTTTGAAAGCGTGCGTTGCGTAGCCACGATGGCCTCGGCCTGTGTTTTTCTATAGCGATCGTACTTGCGCAAAATCAACCAGCGCCGGAAAGCCTGATTGAGGTTATCGGCTGACAGCACATACAGCAACGGATTGCTCATTTCTTTGCGGCGATAGGCATTGCGCACAATTTGCCCGTAATCTGCTCGCATTGTCGTGATGTCGCGTGTGAGCGATTGTACTACACCAGCGGTTCGGCTCGATGCCTCTTCCGACGCAGTAATCTCGAGGCCTAGGGTTATGATCAACCGTTCCCGACGCTCGATCTGCTTTTGAAGGGCCACATAGCGGTCGAGGGCTGCTGCTTTGCTGCGCGTGGTTTTTTTAAGCAAATTGTCCGTTACCTCGATCTCGCGGATCAATCTTTTGCGCTTGTCCTCCAATTCTTGTTTCCCTTGGCAAAAACAAAGCACGGGCAAGGCGAGCAGCAGCATCGCTAAAAAAAACAGCCGTTGAGTGCGAAAACGGCTACTCCAGGCGCCGGTAGTGTTCGGGGATTTCAAAACGGTACGGTTTCGGAACGTTGATTTCTATATCAGTGAACTCGATTTCGATGCGCAGTTCGCCAGATTCCGGGCTATAGGCCTCGACGCGGCGAATGTACGGAAACATGCCAGCGCCAGGCAATTTTTTGAACTGCCCAAACTGTAGGGTCAGTACGCTAGCGTCCTGCTGATGCAAAAAAACGGCCTGTCGCAGCAGGAATAAGCCCTCTTCAATCCGGTAATCTGCGGAAAACTGCCCATTGGCACCAGCCAGCCGGTGCAAACTGTCCTTGATGTCGGCCTGCAAGGGCATATCGGGTGCAAACCACGCAGCCCCCAGCAGCAGGTTCTGTACAAGCGCAAATCCGTCTGGCAGGCTGTACTCGCGCTGGAGGTGTTCCATGTCGCGAGCCTCGACGGTTTTTTCCAACCGGTTCAGCACAATCACCGAATCAGGGGTAATCCGCGCACGGGCAGCCTCGATACCGAATTTTTTGATGTTCAACCACAGCACACTGTCGCGGATCCAGATCAGGTTGGCCCCCGCTTCTACGGATGTACCATTGCCTTCAGCATAAATGCGGGCGTGCGCAGAAATTGTAGTTATGCCGTCTGGCGCGTTTTTGCTCAGTTGTTTTTTCAAAAAATCAACCGAACGCGGGGCTGTGGCAGGTGTAATTGCATCGTCGGAGGCCCGGCGGTTGCACGAAGTTTGTCGGGCAGAGACCAGTAAAAAAAAGGCAGCGATCAGCCAGAATATATTCCTTAGGTCAAAATTCATCATCATCGTCGATTTCCATTCGGGCACCGTTTAGTTCGCTCCAGGCGTGGTTGTCACCAGCAGTACGAGCTACATTGATTCCGATACGGTAGGTCTGAATGGCTTCAGCGGGCCGTCCGAGTTTTTCGTACAGTTTTCCCAAATGGTAGTACAGCCCTACATAGCCGGGATCAGCGGTTTGCAGTCGCAGATAAAACGCGAGAGCCTGCTCCAGGTCGCCCGCTTTTTCGTGTTCTTTTGCTACGGCAAAAAGCGCAAATGCGTCTTGCGGAGACTTTTCCAGGATTTGTTGCAGAAGGTGCAAACGTTGAGACATAGGCACTTGAACGAAAAGCAGGTTGCTTTGTTGAAACGGCCCGACAATGTTCACTGTCAAACCTGCTCACAACTCAGTTTGGATTGCTACTTTTGCGCCGCTTTTCGCGGCAAAGGTGCGGAAAGACCAAAACAGACCTTAGTTTTTTTATGAAATTTCTCGTTTGCATAAGTCAAACCCCCGATACGACCGCTAAAGTGTCGTTCAACGCCGATGCCACGGAGTATAACGGCGCAGGCGTAACCTACATCATGAACCCCTACGACGAGTGGTACGCCCTCGTCCGGGCATGTGAACTTCGCGAGACACTAGGTGGCACTGTCGTCGCCCTCAATGTCGGCCCGGCAGCCAATGAAACTACCATTCGCAAGGCCCTGGCCATCGGCGCTGACGAGGCTGTGCGCATTGATGCCGATCCCAAAAGCGCGGCCTATACAGCCAGACAGATCGCCGAGTACGCCAAATCCGAGAACTTCGACCTGATTTTTTTCGGCAAGGAAACGATTGATTACAATGGTGCCGAAGTCGGCGCTATGCTTGCCGAGCACCTCGACATGCCGTTTGTATCCCTGGCCAGCAAGTTAGACCTCAACGGAAGCACCGCCACAATCGAACGCGACATCGAAGGAGGTGTGGAAGTGTCGGAGGCTGATTTACCTCTTGTCGTCAGTGCTGCCAAAGGCATGGCTGAACAACGCATCCCGAATATGCGGGGCATCATGTCGGCTCGCACCAAACCACTGCATGTCGTGGCACCGGTATCCGTGGACGAACCGGTCAAAATCGTACGGTTCATCATGCCACCCGAAAAGGCCGGAGTAAAATTGATTGATCCTGAAAACATGGACGAGCTCGTCCGACTCCTTCACGAAGAAGCCAAAGTGCTTTAAGAGCGAGCGCCCAATAGTCTCATTAGTTCATCATTCAACATTTAGCATTACCAATATGGTTTTAGTATATGCCGAAAGCCCGCTCGGGCAGTTTAAAAAATCTGGTTTCGAGGCAGTGACGTTCGGGAAGAAACTGGCAGATTCACTCGGTTTACCTTGTGTAGCCGTTGTTTTAGGCACCAATGTTAGCAACGCAGCCGAACTTGGGCGCTACGGCGCTTCGCGGGTATTGCATGTAGCCGATGCCGGTTTGAACAACCTTGACAGCCAGGCCGCCACGATTGTTTTAGCAGAAGTTTCCAAACAAAACGGTGCAACAGTCGTGATACTCAGCCATTCCAGCACTGGAAAATCCATAGCCGGGCGCCTCTCGGTCCGCTTGAATGCCGGCCTTGTTTCGGGTGTGAACGCTCTGCCGGAGTTACGCGGTAGCGATTTTGTGGCCAAACGGTCTGTTTTTTCCGGTAAAGCAATCGCCGAATATGCTATCACCAGCCCCGTTAAAGTCCTGTCTCTCATGGGTAACGCCGTGAAACCTGAGGTTACGGGCGCAGCCGCAACTGTGGAGGCCGTAAGCGTTGCCGTTCCGGCAAGCCGAATCCGGGTGAAAACCGTAAAAACCGTGGAGGGCAAGGTGCCATTGCCGGAAGCCGATGTGGTCGTGTCCGCCGGACGCGGCATGAAAGACCCGGCCAACTGGGGTATCGTGGAGGAACTGGCTGAAACGCTGGATGCCACCACCGCCTGTTCTCGACCCGTGGCGGACAGCCACTGGCGCCCCCACCACGAGCACGTCGGTCAAACGGGCATTGCTATCCGGCCCAATCTGTACATCGCTATCGGCATCAGCGGGGCAATCCAACACCTGGCAGGCGTGAACAACTCCAAGGTGATTGTGGTAATCAACAAAGACCCCGAAGCACCCTTTTTCAAAGCCGCTGACTATGGCGTTGTAGGTGATCTGTTCGACATTGTACCGCGACTTACCGCCGCGATAAAAAAATTCAAGGCGACCAATTAGTTGGGAATGATGCCAGATGAATGATGTGCGATATTTTTGCAACACAAACCTACCAACCTCTTCAACCCTCCAACCAGAAACCTTCACCCGGTAATGAAACGAATCGAACTGGATATCGTGGCCCTTTCCCACAGTGTGACGCAGTCACACAATTACGCCGTTGTGCTTGGCGAACGGCGCGGTCAGCGCCGGCTGCCCATCGTCATCGGCAGTTTTGAGGCACAGGCCATTGCCGTGGCCATGGAGCGCATGGTGCCAAACCGGCCGCTCACGCACGACCTTTTCAAGAATACATTGGACACGTTTAATATTGAATTGCGTGAGGTTGTCATCAATAACCTGTTGGACGGCATTTTTTACGCCCGCTTAGTGTGCGTAAAAAATGGCGAAGTATTCGAAATTGACACCCGTACCTCGGATGCCATTGCTATGGCTGTGCGATTTGACTGTCCTATTTTTACGTACGATTTCATCCTTGAGGCCGCCGGCGTTATACTCGACGATCAGGAAGAGGAAAACAAACGCAGCGGTTCTCCCAAATCCACTGCAACGGTCGTTGACCTCAGTGCGTTGGGAACCTACTCCATAGATGCCCTCCAGCGCCGCTTGCAAGATGTGCTCGATGCCGAGGATTACGAGACTGCGGCCAAAATTCGGGACGAGTTAAAAAATCGCGAGAGTAAAAGTTGAAGGTTGTCCGTCAGGGCGTAATGTCGAACTTGTATTCCACCACCTCAATCCTTGGCACCCCGTTCGCATGGGTGTTTTTGAAAATGATGGTAATTGCGATCGTTTCGGCTTTTTCCTTTTCTGTGCTGTCAAAAATCGCATCCAGACGGCCTTTTTTTCCCGGCTCGATCACGCCACGCGGAAAATCCACCTTGGTGCATGCACAGGCATCCACAATGTCTATTTGGATGTTTTCCCCGGAGGTGTTTGTGAACTCGTAGGCCATACTGCGTTTTTCACCGCGCTTCACGGTGCCCATCTCTACCAGTTTTTTATCCCAGGAAACAAAGCCAGGTGGCGGCGCCTGTTGGGCTTTTTGAACGGTGTGACAGGCTACAAACAGCACCGTGCTGATGGCGAGAAGGAGTGTTTTGTGTGACATAATTTAAGCAGTGTTCGATGACTTTTTTTTGAAAAATAGATCGACAGCCCTTTTGCCGTTCTGACCCTATCAAACCTTTTTCCCCTGCATGGCTCCCCGTATCGTCTCGTCCATCGCCCGGTGCGCGAGTGGTCCGGTGTAAACGTTTAATTCTTCGATAGCGCGGTGGATCAGGTCTTTGTCCTCGGTTTCGGCTGCGATTTTCAAGGCGTTCAAAAGTTCCTTTGTGGTTGCTTTTTCGATTTCAGAAAATAAGTCTTCGTTTTGTCGGAGAAACTTATCGCCCGCAAGCAACAAGCTATTGGCTTCATTTCGGGCCTCGAGCAAGCCACGAACGCGCATGTCTTCCGGGGCATTTGAGATACTGTCGAGCAGCATTCGGGCCATGTCTTCCTCACTGATGCCGTAGGTAGGTCGGATGTCTATCTCCTGTTCCACACCGGATCGCAATTCCTTGGCCCGCACGGTGAGGATACCGTCGGCGTTGATGACGAACTGGATGTCAATTTTGGGCAGCCCCGCAGGCATGGGTGGTATGCCTGTCAGAGTAAATTCGCCCAGTTTGCGGTTGTGCTGCACCAAGTCGCGCTCACCCTGAAAAACAGCAATTTTCAGGTTTTTCTGACCGTCCACGCTCGTGGTGTACTGGCGACCTGCACGACTGGGTACCTTGGCGTTGCGCGGGACTATGGTGTCCATGAGGCCGCCTACGGTTTCGATGCCGAGCGAGAGCGGGGTCACGTCAAGCAGGAGCAAATTTTTTTGGTTACCTGCGAGAATATCGGCCTGTATGGCGGCTCCGAGGGCCACGACCTCATCGGGGTCGAGGTCGTCGAAGGGGTTTTTTCCAAAAAAACGGGCAACGCTGTTTTTCACCAAGGGAACCCGTGTGCTACCCCCAACCAATACAACTTTGTCTATTTTCTCCGTCCCGATACCTGCATCGCGCAGGGCGTTGGCGCAGCAGTCAAGTGTGCGCTGTACGAACGGTGCAACGGCTTTATCAAAATCGGAACGGGTGATTCGTACAGGTTTCCCGGCTACCAATCCTTCGAAATAGTTCGCCGTGGAAAGCGCTTTTTTGGCAGACTCGGCTACCAGACGTATCTCCTGCCCCAGGGATTTGTTTTCTGCCAGCGTTTCGGAGGCAACACGGATTTGGTCTGAAAACAATGCTGCAACAGCCTGATCGAAGTCGTCGCCCCCGAGGAACGTATCCCCATTGGTAGCCAATACCTCGAAGATCCCTTGTTGGATTTTCAGGACAGAAATGTCGAAAGTGCCTCCACCGAGGTCGTACACGGCGATGGTTTCGGACTGATCGGGGTCGAGGCCTATGCCGTAGGCCAGCGCAGCGGCAGTGGGTTCGTTTACGATGCGCAGCACGTTGAGCCCAGCCAATTTGCCTGCGTCGCGGGTTGCTTGCCGTTGGTTGTCATTGAAGTATGCAGGTACGGTGATAACCGCCTTGGAAACTGGTTGGTTTAATTCACCCTCGACACGAACCTTGAGCGCTCGCAAAATATCGGCGCTGAGTTCGACTGGTGTGAAATAGCGGTTTTGGGTACGAATCTTAACCAGGGAGTCGGTGTCGTCGTCAACTATTTTGTAACCGAAAAAACCCTGCTGGTCGGCTATGTCCCTGTACGATTTGCCCATTAGGCGTTTCACGGAGTAGATCGTATTGGCGGGGTCGGTGATTAGTTTGGCTTTGGCCTCATCGCCGACAAAGATGGATCCGTCCTGGGAAAAATGCACCACGGATGGGATGAGGGCGTTTTTGCCGCCAGTATCCTGTACACAATGCGGTCGTCCGTTTTGGATGTAGGCCACTAGGCTGTTGGTTGTACCGAGGTCAATGCCGACGATCACTTCGGCCTCTTGGACGAAAGAGCCGTCACTTAAATTGATAGAAATGGTGGCCATGAATTTCGATAGATGGGCTTGATGGCCGCAAAAGTAACACGATTGCAACAGCCGCAGCGACCATAACTAAACTAAGGAAAGAGAGTTCACAGGCCACATAACAAAAACCAAGTCCGCTAGACCTTTTTTGTACGGTTGCCTACTCTAATCAGGAAACACCCCACGAGCCAGATCCGTTAGCGCGGTACGGTTTTTGTCAATAGCCGGGAACGCGCGGTTTTTACCCAACCCGTGTTACCTTTGCCAACGACAATCATCCATTGCCCAACGCCGATTTGCGATGCGCCAATTTGCTCAAACTGCTCTGCTGCTCTTGCTCGCCGGAGGAACTGTCCTCCTGCCCGCACAAACGCGTACAGATTCTCTCGAGCAAGCGCTGGCTCTCCTTGGCGAACTAACCGAGGACGGAAACTACGAACAGGCTCAAGTAGATGCTGAAAATCTTCGGGATTACCTCCGGGCAAGTTCCCTCCCCTACCCTGCCGATGCAGTTCCTTTGTTTTTAAACATTTATCGGAAAAATCGCGACAAAAAAAGCGCTCGCGCTTTTCTCGATGAGGCTTTTGTCAGCATCCAAAATCACACCGATACCCGCGGCGAAGTAGAACTGTTGGCTGCTCTGGCTGAGGGCTACTCCGACTGGGGCCGTCCGGAAAACGCGCTTGTTTGCCTGCAACGCCTAGCTGCCATGCGAGACACCTTGGCCGAACGCGAACGCCGGGCCGATCTGGCCGTACTTCAACAACGACTCGATTCACTTGCCCAAGCACGCACCGCCGAACTGCCCCAGCCCGCCTCGGATGCAGTGGTAGTACAGCGCGACATCTTGATTGCCATCGGTGCGCTTGTTGCCGTGCTGTTTGTGCTACTGGTTTGGCTAAATCGCCGCAACAACCGCGACTGGCAAAAACTCCTGGCCAAACGCGATCTGGAACTGGAGTTTCTGCGCTCGGAACGGTATTCCACCGCAGTACATATTGAGCCGACGAGCACCGAAATAGCGGTGTCAGGCAAAGATGTCGCTGCATACGAGCAAGCCGCTTACATCCGAACGGGCGAACGGCGCCCCAATAAGACAGCCTTGCTCATCGAACCGAACCGGCAGATCGTACTCTACCTGAAATCGCTGCTGGCCGACCGATTTGAGGTTGAAACCGCTCTCGCGTCGAGTGAGGGTCTGCTGGCCGCGTCCAACCACCTGCCCGACCTCATTGTATGCGATGCAGTACTCAACGGCCAAACGGGTATTGACGTGGTGCGCCAAATCAAACTCGCCGAACGTACCAACCATATTCCGGTTATCCTGCTCACCGAACGATCCGGCAATGAAGGCAAACTGGATGCACTGCGAGCCGGAGCCGACGCTTGGTTTGCCCGCCCCGTACTCGACCACGAGCTCGATGCATCCGTTACGCTTTTGCTGGATGCTCACCTGCGGCAACACGAGGATTTCGCCCGTTTCCTGCACCTGTATTTTTCCGAAAACCGTATCTCGGTCGGCGACCCGTTCGTGGCAAAAGTGGTGGATGCCATTGAGCAGAACCTGAGTGATCCCGATTTTATGGCCGACCATCTGGCTAAGAAAATGCAACTGCACAAACAGCATTTTTTCAAAAAACTACACGTTCTGACCGGAAAAGAACCTGCTCAACTGCTCCGTGAGATGCGGTTAGAAAAAGCCCGCTCCCTATTGGAAATTCGCGCGGGCACGCCACAAACCATCTCCGAATTAGTCGGTTTTTCTAATGCTGGTACGTTTGCGCTGGCATTCAAGGAATATTTTGGGGAAAACACCCTGTTGTTGCGCATGCCTGCAAAGGAACAGTAAGCACCTTTCACTTTGCCTCTCGCAACCAACGCATCCCGCCCTCTGGCAGCACATTGTTTCCGAAGTCGAAAAACGCAGCATGCTCCTGGTGCGAGCCTTGCCCCCAAGGTGTCCAGCAGGGGGACGACACCCAACTCGGCTCCCAGTACAGCACACCCGCACCTCCACGGCGCTTCACCTCTGCAGTCAGGTCGGCCAGCCAACGGTATTGTGCGTCGGGGCTTGCCGGTGCATAATCGGGGTGCGTTTCACTGATGATGTTGCTGGCATTGTCGTTGTGGTCGGTAGTCCAGATATATCCCGTCTCCAAAATCATTACTGCCTTGGTGGGGTATTGTTTGCGCAACTGCTCGATCACGTTGCCCGTTTGGGCTATGGTGACCGGCTTGTGCCAGGCCCAGTAGTAGGACATGCCGATCACGTCGAAATCCGTAACACCGTTGGCACCGAAAGCGGCCAGCAAAGCGGGCGTTTTTGAGGGATCGGCGATGTGCAGCGCGGATTGAATCGTTTTGCCCGTATTTTTTTCTGCATCGCGCACGGCCTTGAAACCAGCAATAAACAAGGGCGCATTGCGTGCCCAGTCCATCGGAACACCTGCTGAATCATCTTCTGGCGACAAGAGAATTGGGCGGTTCACCTCGTTGCCGATCTGCACCATGTCAGGCAACAAACCTTGGGCGTTCAGCCCAACAAGCGTTTGAAAAATGTAGTTGTAAACCGAGTCACGCAGTACAGGCAAGTTGTTCACCACAGGAAGCCAGACAGCAGGTACGATCTGGCGTTGTGGGTCGGCCCAGATGTCGGACAGTTGGAAATTCAGTAACACAACCATGCCAGCGGTTTTAGCCCGCTGAATGCTGCGGCGTACGTCGCTGAGATCGGAATAGCGTTTCCCCTGGTTCAGGGTGTCGTACCACGACGGCGAATGCCACAGGCGCAGGCGCACCATATTGCAACCGTTCTCGGCAAACATCCGGTATGGGTCCTTTGGCTGGCTGTTTTCCAAAAAAACCACGCCGCAGTCCTCTATTTCATTGGTGTACGATAAATCTGCTCCGGTAAAAAAAGTCGCATTCTCGGGTTTGGCAGTATCCATGGAGCAAGACAATTCGAGCGCCAAAATCAGTGGAAATACTAGGGAAAGTACGCGGCTTAGGATCATGGTAAAATGTTGAATTCAAATGAATTAAAAGACAATACTCATTCATCCCAGTCGAAGGACCGGTCCAGCGCTTTGTCCCAAAACCAGAGATTTCGTTTTCGTTCCATTTCGGACATCTGTGGTTCCCAGGTTTTATCTACGCCCCAGTTTCGGCGGATGTCGGCAAGGCTGTTCCAAAACCCAACGGCCAAGCCGGCGGCATATGCTGCGCCCAGAGCGGTGGTTTCGGTCGTTTTGGGTCGAACTACGGGCTTTTGGAGGATATCAGACTGAAACTGCATGAGCAAATCGTTTACGACCATTCCACCATCCACACGAAGCGAAGCCAATTTGATGTCGGAGTCCTGTTCCATGGCTCGCAGCACTTCAAATGTTTGAAAGGCTGTTGCTTCTAATGCAGCGCGAGCGATATGCCCTTTGTTGGCAAAACCGGTAAGGCCCGTGATGAGTCCGCGAGCGTGGGTGTTCCAGTAGGGTGCGAATATCCCTGAAAACGCGGGCACAAAGTACACGCCGCCATTGTCGTCCACGGTACGGGCGAGCGCCTCCATCTCATCGCTGCTCTGGATGATACCAAGGTTATCGCGCAGCCAATGGACAAGCGCTCCGGCTACTGCTATCGAACCTTCCAGTGCAAATGTAGGCGGCTCGTGTTCCAATTGGTAAGCAACAGTGGTCAGCAGGCCGGTTTTGGATTTCACGATATCCTTGCCGGTGTTCATGAGCAGAAAACAGCCAGTCCCGTAGGTATTTTTTGCTTCGCCCGGATTGGTGCAGGCTTGCCCGAGCAGTGCCGCCTGTTGGTCACCAAGCACACCTGTGATGGGAACGCTCTGCAGCGGTTCGGCAGCAGAGGTGGCTATAAATCGGCTGCTGGGAACAATTTCGGGCAGCATTTTAGCCGGTATGGCCATCCGGTAGAGAATCTCGTTGTCCCACACCGATTTGTAAATGCCCATCATCTGCGTACGGGAGGCATTAGTGATATCGGTGACGTGCTTGCCGCCCTTGGTTCCGCCGGTCAGGTTCCAAATTAGATAAGAGTCTATGGTGCCGAAGAGGGCCACGCCTTTTTCTGCATCGCGTCGGAGGGTTGGCACGTTGTCGAGCAGCCAGCGTAATTTGAGGGCGCTGAAATACGTGGACAAGGGCAGGCCTGTGGCAGAGCGGTACCAATCGTCAATTTCACGTTCTTGATAATGCCGCACCAGGTCTGTTGTACGGGTGTCCTGCCAAACAATCGCATTGTAGTAAGGCACGCCGGATTTTCGATTCCAGACTACGGTGGTTTCCCGTTGGTTAGTGACCCCCAGTGCCGCTATATCGTCGATTCCAATACTGCGAACGGCCCTGGCCTGGGCCATTACCTCAAGGGTGTTCGCCCAAATTTCCAGCGGGTCGTGCTCCACCCAACCGGGTTGCGGGTACAGTTGGCGGTGTTCTTTTTGGGCCATTGAGACCACCCGGCCCTTTCGGTCAAACAAGATGCACCGTGTACTGGTAGTGCCCTGATCAATGGCAGCGACGTATTTTTTCATAAAAAAGGTATCACGGCCAAAGGTATTGAAAATTGAAAGCGGGTTTCCAGGTGTAAACACAGAACTTCGCGCCAGCCCGGTCAAAGTTTCTTACCGTTCAACGGGCTTTATTATTACAGCCTGTTGAGTCATGGACTACCAAATCATTCTGGAGCGTATTGCGCAAGAAACTGCCGATCTGGCGGGCACGGGCAAAGTGGCCTCTTACATACCCGAACTGGCCAAGGTGCCCTCGGATCGTTTTGGCATGGCCCTCACAGGTGTGAAGGGTGGTCAGCACACCACAGGCGACGCAACGGAGCGCTTTTCAGTTCAAAGCATTTCCAAGGTGTTCTTGCTGACGCTGGCCATTCGCCTGGTGGGCGAAAAATTATTCGAACGGGTCGGTAAGGAGCCGTCGGGAAACCCGTTCAATTCCTTGGTCCAATTGGAATACGAGCATGGCATTCCACGAAATCCCTTCATCAACGCAGGTGCGCTGGTCGTGACGGATGTGCTTCTCGAGCACTTGCCAGATGCCAAAAAAGCGGTGCTTGATTTTGTTCGTCGGCTAAGCGGAAGCGCTGATTTGGAGTACGACCTTGCCGTGGCTGCGTCCGAACGCCAAACTGGGTTCACCAACATTGCTCTGGCTAATTATCTCAAGGCCAATGGCAACCTCCGCCATTCCGTTGAACAGGTCGTTGATGCCTATTTCCTCCACTGTTCACTTAGCATGTCCTGCCTCGAATTGTCTCGTTCGTTATTGTTTTTAGCCAACTACGGTGTTATCCCCGACACTAGCGAGCGGCTTTTGAGTATTAGCCAGACCAAGCGCCTAAACGCCGTTATGCTCACCTGCGGGTTTTACGACGAGGCAGGAGAGTTTGCTTTTCGTGTGGGGTTGCCTGGTAAAAGTGGTGTTGGTGGCGGCATTGCTGCCGTCATGCCTGGGCGTTGGGCAGCCGCTGTTTGGGGGCCGGAAATCAACGATTGCGGCAATTCCGTACGCGGAATGAAAGCATTGGAGCTGTTGACGACCTGGACGGAGGAGTCCATTTTTTAAGCGGAGTGCGCTCCCTTTATGGCTACCTATTTTTTTCTTATCCAGCCTATGGCCCCGGAGGGGCCATAGGCTGGGCCGTTACTTCTTCTTGTTTTTCGAACTTCCAGGCACTGGGTATTTTTGGGCATAGGAACGCGCCTTGGGCACCAGTTTTTTGAGTTCTTCGCTGCGTTTTTCCGGGTCTGGGTGCGTACTAAGAAATTCAGGTGCGCGAGCGCCGCCAGATTTGTTCATGCGCTCCCAGAACGGGGCGGCTGCGGTAGCATTATATCCAGCCATGGCCATGAGGTACAACCCAATCTCATCGGCTTCCGACTCATGCTTACGACTAAACGGAAGTAATATTCCGACTTGCGCTCCGGCACCGGCTGCGGCCAGCAGCATGTCGTTAGTTTGCGAAGGCTTTTGCGACAAGGCAACCTGCAGGGAGGTCAGGCCGATCTGGGTGAGCAGGCCCTGACTCATGCGCTCGTTACCGTGGTGTGCCAATGCATGCGCGATCTCGTGGCCCATGACCACCGCCAGGGCATCTTCGTTTTGAGTTACCTTCAAAATTCCGGTGTACACGACCACTTTGCCGCCAGGCATACAAAAAGCGTTGACCGTGGGGTCATCCACCACATTGAACTCCCAAGCGAAGTTTTTCAGTTCACTCGACAAGCCCTTCGAGCGGTAGTACACCTCCACTGCGGCTCTGATGTCGTTACCAACACGGCGCACTAATTCGAGATCGGAGCCTGTGGTGACAGGCTTGTTTTGAGCCAAAAACGATTTGTATTCGGCAAAACTCATTTGGTTAAGTTCACCAACCGGGATCAAATTCATTTGTTTGCGCCCGGTGAAGACGGTTTCGCTGCAAGCAGCCAATAGCACCGTAACGACAAAACTGAGCAAGATTTTCTTTTTCATATATGTGTGATTTAGAAGTACAGGTTGCAAAGATGACAACAGGTGCCATGAATACGCTCGAAGTGATGCAAAGTTTCAAAAACTTTTGAGAAATGCCTCCACTCGGGCCTGCGCATTTGTTTGCACATCGTAGTAGTACAGGTTCAGGTCACCGACGTGGTAGTTTTTTCTTGTAAATAAAATGCTGCCGGGAAACCTGGGTTTGGTGCAAAGCAAAATGCCATTTCTGACTTCGGCATCACAAATTTGGGGGTACGTGACACAAAACGAGCGCAGGACAGCACCTTTATTCTGGCTCTTGGGCGCATATACGCCTTCGCGGGTACTCCAGGTGAGGGGATTGGTACAAACGATATCCGGGTCTACTGATCTACGAAGGCCAAAACGGCGTTCCCAGGTTTGCCAAGAGCAAAAACATCCTGTTTCTGTGGGCGTTTCGCAGGGTTTGAGGGCGCGGAAAAAATCGCGTTTTACGGGCCAGCCGACCAGGTATGCCGCTACCAGTTTTTTTTGCAGGGGCGTGCCCTCTATCCGATCTCGCACCAGGTACATGCCGTGCAAGCCCCCCTGGCTATGCCCCGCGATGATGAAAGGCCGCCCATTGTTCCAGTTTTTCAGGTAATGGTCGAAGGCAGCCAACACGTCAGAATATGCCAATGCAAGGGCTAATTCAGCCGATTTTTTGTCTTTGGAAAAAAAAGCGTGCAAGTGTGCCTGGCGGTAGCGCGGAGCGAACACCCTCCCGGCCCGATTGAAAATGCTTGCCTGAAAGAGCATGGACGTACTGTCCGTCCGGTCATTGACCTTGGGATTATCCACATCGACGTTCCATGTATCGCTGTGTGTGCCGCGGCCGTAATATGATGTGGGATAAAGGAAAAACACATCTGCTGGCGCGTTCTTTTGCCAGTCAGTGCTTTGCGGGCAGGGCGTGCGATCAGCAGGGTCGAGTTTGTCCGGGTGAGCAGCCCAGTTTTTCAACTCAGTGTAGTTGGGCATGGACGGCGGCGCGTGCAAGCCAAACGGCCCGTCGGGGCGAGCCGCCCCGCATCCCAGTATCAGAAAGCAAAGGGCTGGTCGGGCGAGCGAAAGAAATTTTGAAAAAATCATATGTGCAAAAATAGTTTGGCCACTCTGTACTGGCTTAAAAATGACGATCAATCTTTTTTTTGAAAAAAAATTGGGACGGTTCGGGAGGAAATACACAACTTTGGAGCGTGCCATGCAACGCTATCTGACACATTTGCTTGCCGACCTGGAAACGGCGATGCGAAACGCCCCCGCAGCAAGCACATACCGTTTCCGCCACCCGTTCGACGACCATGACGAACGGGATGGTCCAGCGTACAATACTCGGTACATTCGCTTGTGCGAACTTTTCAGCCTGCCAGCAGGTGTTTTCCCTCCTTCCGAACGCTTGACCAAAGATCAGATAACGGCTTTATTGACAGCAATCGAGTCCCTTTGGCGGGCTTGGAATATTGCTTGGGAATGCCCACCACGCCTCACCGCTCGCCGCCGCTACGCCATCATGGTGGAGCGCATGGAACAGGACCCGGTGCGCTACAACCACGAAATTGGAACTACCGTGGATTTTTGCGACCGACGCGCCGAGGGCGGTTGCCCGTTCTCCGACCGCAGCCAATGCTGGTGCGAAGAGCTGGAGGCCTGCGCCCGTCACGACCTTGACCTATGGGAAAGTGCTCACGACCTGGAAGCGTTGGGTCAACGCAAATCGTCGCCAACGGAAGAACTGCGCAAATGGCTTGACGATGACCCATTCGACGTTCCACCCTGGGAAGAAGAAGACGAAAATTACCGTTGGCGCCAATTTTTTTCCGCAGACGATACCATGCACTGGCTCTTCTTTTTCGACCCCAATCGTGGGCGGGAGATGGCGGATGATGTCCCTGAGCCATCTCCAGAAGATTTTGAGGACTTTGACTGGTACGATGACGATGATGATAATGAATACGGGGAGATGCCTTTTTAGGAACGCGGACGAAATAACGCTCTCACAGTTGGCCAGTCAATTTTTTAATGGTTTCCTCAATGCGTTTTCGGGCTTCGCGTTTTTTTAGAGCAGACGGCCCGGCCGCGCGAACGCTGCATTCAGCAATGCTACAACGTTCACAGGTGACATTCACCACTGTTTTGGGAATAGCAGGATCATCCCAAAATCGAATGACCGATCGGGCACGCTCATCGAGCAGTATGCCCAAAGTGATGCCCACGTTTTTGCCAGCAGTTGGGTAGCCAGGTTTGGCTACCGCAAAGCAAAGGTATTCCTCACCAGAGTCGTTAAACAATGCACGTTGTACATCCACCAAAATATGGGATTGCCCACCCTGACAAGACTGCTCCTTGTGCAAGTCGCACAACAGGGAAATAGCCTTCCATCGGCGGCAATAGTGCTCGTTGAGGCCTGATGCATGGGGCTCGTGTCGCCGATTGAGGTGCAGTTCTTTGTCAATTTCAAAACTGCTTTGATCCACATCATGGATAATACGCAAGAAAAAAACCTTGTGTAGATCGAAGTCGCGGGACAGGACATTGAAACGTTGAAAAAGCACTTCCGGGCTTACCTGATATTTAGCCAAAAAGCCGGAGAAAATATTTGTATCCCACGTTTTTTTGGCAAAAAACACGCGCAAATCTTCAACAAAGGTGTTTCGGTTTACCAAAAGGGCCACCGCAAAATATGCAGCCTGAAAGTTATGCAGCACTTCTTCAAATGCACGAACGCGCGAAAAGGTAGAAGCCAGTGGGCGGGTTTTCAGGCGCAAGGCATTGAAACCGACTTCTTTTGCCAACTGAAATGCCCGTTGGCTTTCGTTCAGGCTACCCTGTAACAACAGCAACCGTTTTCTGGGATTATAAACAGACCTTACGCCGCTTAGCTCCGGGTAATTGTCCAATCCATTTTCGGAAATTTTATACCGGTATTTCTCTGTCAATGCGTTGGCAAGCCAATCAGCTGAAACGCCGCCATTTTCGGATAAACCATTTTGGCGCAAAAAGACATCAGCGGAAAGTTCGATGTCTTCGAAGTAGTTCATGTGCAACTCCTGGTATGCCCGGAGTGCTGCGAAATAGAAATTTTCGTTGAGCAACGAGTAGTTTCGGGCTATTTCCAGCATAGCCGAGATAAAAGCATTAACCCGGTCGGGCGCACGGGCGAGGATTTCCACGACTTGTTGTACCTCAATGCCAAACAGGTCGAGAGGCAGTTCATGGAGAAAGTTGCTCTGAAGCAGGTTTCCGAGCGGGGCGTACTGTTTGGTTAGTTCTTGCGAAACGAGAAAATCGAGTGTGAGATCAAGTGCCTCGGCAAGTTTATTCAGGTTGTCGGGTTGGGGATATTTTTTGCCTTTTTCTATTTCGTTCAGGTACGACGGCGAGATGCCCGTACGCCTGCCCAGCTCATCAAAGTTCCAGCCGCGCTCCTGTCGGAACTGGCGCACCTTGAGGCCCAGGATAATTCGTTGTTGTTGGTTTCGTGCCATTGGCCGCAAAAGTAGCAATGAACTCGTTGCTCTAAACCTCAAAACTACTTCGGACAGTTGTCCAACATCCTCCGCACCTCGTCCAATTGGAAAACAGGTTGTTGATTCCCCCAACTGGTATTGACAAAATTGAGAATGTTTGTGATTTGAATGGCTGAAAGTTCGGGAACACCGGGCATGGACTCGGCATACTTAATGCCCTTGACAGTGATGGTGTCTGTTAGTCCGTACTTTAAGATACAGGGTAGTTTATCCCGGTTTAAGCGGAGGTAATCGCCTGCTCCAGCCAAGGGAGGTATAAGTGCGCCTAGGCCCTGGCCTTCATCCAAATGGCAATTGGCACAGCGAATTTGGTAAAGGCGTTCGCCTTCTCGGTACGTGTTAGGCTCACATCGTGCCAAAAGGAGAGCAATACAAGTCAATGAAACAGCGATTTTCAGGGGAAATACGGTCATCGTTTAGCGAATTGTTCAGCCAACAAAATATCCATGTCCCGCATGAACCGATCCACATCTTCTGCATCGGTGCCGTCGCAAAAAGAACGAACGTGGCGGTTTTTGTCTACAAGGATGAGCCGCCCGCTGTGGTCAAAACCGCCCGGGGCATCCGGGTTTTCCACGGCCACACTGAAGTAGTTGTCTGCGATACCATAGAGAGCGTCGTGCTCCCCTGTTACCAGCCGCCAACGCTGCGGCAAGATGCTAAGTTTGTCGGCGTGTCTTTTCAATGCGGCTACAGTGTCATTTTTCACATCAATAGAATGTGAAAGCAACATGACCCGATCATCGTTTTTATACTTGTTGTAGATGCGCAACCCGTTTGCCTTCACTTTGGGGCAAATAGTCGGGCAGTGAATAAAAAAGAAGTCCACCACATAGATTTTACCTGCGAAAGTAGCATACGTTACCACTTGGCTGTCTTGGTCAACAAACTCAAAGTCGGGCACTGTGGGGTAGACGGTATCGCCGTTGACCACGTCACGTTCACCGAGGATGGGCAACGGTCGTGGTGGGGCGGGTTTTAAGCAAGTATAAAACAGTGCAGAAACAAGTAAAAAAAGTAAAATTCGCATGGACGGGGTTATGGTTTCTCCGTTTTGGTTAAGCCATTTCGGATGGCAGCAATACGTTCGATCGGTAATGGAAAAATATCGGCTACTTCCTTGTCGCTAAAATGTAAAAACTTGCGTAATACTTTGGCGATTGCCACGGAAATGCCCTTCTCAAGGCCTTCTTTACGGCCTTTCTCCTTGCCCTTCTCGATACCTTTTTCAAAACCTATTTTTTCTCCACTTTGAAAGAACGGATCCTTTCTTTCGTCAATAATTTCTGAAATATTTTGCATGATATTTTGAAATATTTGTTGTAGATCGTGCAGATTTGACAAAATATGAATTTGTTGTAGGCGCAAGTCTCTATCTGAGCCAGCAGGTGTAAGACGGCGCAGCTCATCCACTATTTCGGTCATAACTGCTTCCGGGGTTGATCGCCGTGATCAGCCAGAATACCCATTAACACTAATTCCGGCTTACCTGTTCGTATAAATTCTCGATAAGGCACCTCTTTGATCCATACCAACCTAAAGCGGAAATCAAAATTGGCGCGTTGCAATCGAGTGGGCATAGTCGGCCGATCGCGCCAAAGGTACAACACCACCTGTTCCACTTCTAATTCAGGGTACTGCAACAGGGTTAAAACGTGTTTACATTTCACTAAACCGAATCCGCTGCTATTTCCTGTGCCACCGCATCCGGAACGGGCAGGAATTCGGTCAAGAACAGGTTGCCTATGCCCTGTCGCAGCATTTTTCGAAAAAGCAATATTGAAAGCGGGCTGCCCCGGTCGAAATGTCGGGATTGCTGGCCAGCCAAGTTCGCCATCAGATGGCGGGGCACCCCGTGGTTGCTAAGCACAGCACGCATTTTTTGAAAAAAGATCGCGTCCGGTTCATCCCCAACCAGCCACTCTGCCCAACACGCCTGCTCTACCACCCACGCCGCTCGCGCCACTACCACGTTGTCCTTGTACTGACGAAGTCGGTGCCAAACACCGCTGATTAATTCCTCCCAAACACCACCCTCGGGTAACAGATGCTCCACCGATACAAACGGCACGCCCAGCAGCCACAATAAATACACTGCTGGCGGCCGCGTCTCAGGCGCTTCCAGACCAAGATCGGTCAGGGTGAGTGATTGCCCGGTCACACGATCATACAGCAACAAATCATCCTGTTTGCGCACTACCTCAACGTTTCCGAGCAAATATTCCCGCCCGTTTGACTTCGCCCGCACTCGGCCGCCAGGCACTGCCAGCACCGAATCAGCTGTAGCAGGCTGGTAGTTGGCGTTGAAATAACCTTGCCAAGGGAAAGGGATTGCGCCATTAGGCTTGTAAAGCCAAGTACTCACAGCATGTGGAAACAGATGTTGCCAGCGAGCGAACATTTTCCCGCCACTAGGATACATGGCATTGACGACGGCTTGCCACTGGCCGTTTTGCTGGAAAAACTGAAAGAGAACGCCCGCTTGAGGCAACCCCGCTCGCAAATGGGATAAGGGGGCATCCTGCATAGCTGGGCGGTTTTGATCTGGATTTCTTTCACTCTCTAAGCCGACAGATTTGCCTTTGAAGAGCGAATGGCTTGCAGCCTCCTGAGGCTGCGAGTTGGGTTGCAATGGACTGACCTCTTTCTCCGTGTTTTCCAAAAAACTGCGTGCAAACTCCAGAAAACCAACCGGACTTCCCTCCGGAGAAATGGTCAAAAAAAACGCCAATAGCGCTTGGCGGGGCGGGTTGGCTTGTGGGTTGGCTTGACTGGTTGACCGGGTAATCTGGCCAAGCAGATCAAGCAGTACGTCATGCGGAATACCCGCTCCGACAGGGCGCTCCACATCCTCGTAAAACAGCTGCTCTGGCGGCAAAGACGGTAGAGGCGCGTTGTGTTTTTGAAAAAAACGTTGAACCTGATCACTCGTATCACATTGGGCACGTGCGGCCTCCTGAACAGGCAAGTAAGGCAGCACACGAGCGGTTGTTCGCAAGGTTTGAAGCAAGGCCGCCGTTTCCACAATAATTGGTTCGGCAGGCAAAAAACCGAGGTAACGATACAGCCCGCCGCACCAATCGGGCGAAAGGCCTGTTTCCGGCAGTACCCATTCCAAAAAGCCTACATCCGCCAGTTCTAACAGATAAGCCTCCAATTCACCGGGTTCCGCTTCTACTGAAACAACTAGGTTTTTCAGAAGGGCAGTAAACGGAATACGTCGGTCGTTTTCTAAAAAAACACCCACAGCGTGGTCAAGCAACGGATTAACGGGTGCTTCCTGAAAACTTTCCTGTATCCCGTCGAAATACAACCACCGGTAAGTTGTATCTGTCCGCTCTACAATACACGGATTTAGAATGAACGACAACGACCGGTAAAAAACAGGCTCGCTCAACAGCACGGTGTACAGAACCTCCAAGAGCGCTGCGTTGGGGCTGACCACACTTTTTTCAAATACCGGGACAGGATCATCGCTGGCTTCCTGATTATTGTCTATACGGAACATAGACACGGTAGCAAAACGGCTCAACGGTACCGTTCGCGTGGCCATACGCGTGGCGTACTGCAACACCGCTAAGGCTGTTTGGCGTTCTTTTTTGGTAAATTGTGTAGGTTTTTTTTCTAAAAAACGCGGCAATTGGGACAGCAACTCGTGACTGGCGAACAACAGTGCCCGCTGAAATTCCGGTTCTGCGGCCAGCGCCTGCAATCGTTCGTAGCCAGCCTCCACTGTTTTTTCATACTGCTCAAGGAAGGCAGCACGCGCGACGTTCAGCATTTGGGTAGCCTGTCTCAGGCTTTCGATAGCTCTCGCGATGGTGGGTATTTTTAGTTCAAAATGAATCTCCACGCTCAGAGTGGGCAGGCGCCGACGCAGGTAAAAATCTTTCCGCGCGTTGTACACTTGCGTACGCAAAACACTCTTGGGCAAGTCCGATAAGGCTGCGTCGCAAGCCGCTAAAAGGGCATTTTCGCACGAGGAAAGAGCGGATTGTGCGTCACCGATTGCCGTTTCACAATGCTGCCAATCAGCTGCCAGTACCTCTATCCGGGCAAATGGAAATCCGGCTGTGCGGATCAGCATAGGTGGAAAAATAGTGGCAGCAGGCATGGTGCGAAGAAACCAAACTTTTTCTTCTTCAGGCCAAACTTTCAAACAGAAACCTCCGGGTCAGCAACCTCCCAACCTATGGAAGTAGCCGTTCATGTAGCCAGGCGCTTTCGGCTACATCGGGTTCAGCCTCTATTTCATCTCGAAGCGCGGCAACTGCAGCGCAATTAGTGTAGTGCCCGGTGGATTTTGGCAAACTTTTGGACGGTCAGTTGAGCAGCACATAAGCCCCGCGCCCTATCTTTACACCTGCCGTACATTATCCGCCTGCCCAAACGGCCCATCATTCACCGAGTCTACCAAAGCCGTGCTCGAGTTATGCTGCCAAAATCGCTTCTGCTCACCTGCTTCGCCCTGCTAGTCTGCGTCGACAGCTTCGCCCAGTCCGGACCCATTTCCCTGCCTGCAGAAATCTGCGATAACGGAGTGGACGACGACGGCGACAACTTAGTGGACTGCTATGACCCCGACTGCCACTGCTTCAGCGGCACCGACTGCTCGGTCACCGAACTGCCCTCCGATTTTCGCGTGCGCCTCGCTTGGCAAGCCACCCAAAACGGGCCATCCATTACCGCCACTCCTGTGACGGCCAATATGAACCCGAATACGGACAATATGCCCGAAATCATCGTGGGTGCGGCAGCAAATACCACAGCAGCCACGCCCAACCGTATCCTGTTTTTTCGGGGAGACGGTTCCAATGCCGCCAACCCGTTCGTGCTTACAGTGCCGGGGGGCTTCAATGCCTACCCCGTACCCGGACCTGTGCTCGGCGATATTGACAACGACGGCACGCCCGAACTCATCATGTCCTGCAACGACCGGTACATCCGCGTTTTTCGCAACTACACGGAAAACCTCACGGCACCAATGACCCTGTGGGTTACCTCAACTGACCAGATTGACCTACCCGACCAACGCCCCTACCTCGCTGATTTCGATGGCGACGGCATCTCGGAAATCTATACCGGAAACGATGTATTTCGCTTCAATTTTAGCAACCCCGCCAGCCCTACTCTCTACCGAGCACTCGCCGGACCGGTAGCCGCCGTTGGACGGGCACACTACAGCAATTACTCCGAAGGCTCCTGCAACCCCACGGCTGTGGACATCCTCAGCGTGGCCGATTGCAACGGCGACCCCGATTGCGAAGGCCTCGAAATCGTGGCGGGTTCCATCATCTATTCTATTGACATGATCACCACCGACGGGGACGGCGCACAGATCAAAGTCCAGCGAAACCTGAACACCCTCGTACCCAATGCCGCTTACGGCGACGGCTACACCGCCGTGGCCGACGTGGACCTCGATGGCATTCTCGACGTGATCGTGAGCGGACGACGCGGCACGGCTCCACTCCCGATAGACTACGGCGTTTATGTGTGGAACAAAAACGGGTTACTCCAATTCCTGCCCTACCCAGCCGGAAATCAGCGAAGCGGCAGTCTCGCCTGCGTGGCCAACCTCTTCGACGACCGAACCGCCGGTTTTGCACAGGATTTTCCCGAAATCGTCGTCTGCAACGCCTACAACCTCAACTGCTTCAACCTCCAGGCCGCAACCCTAACACCTGCCGCTCCCTATTGGTGGACCCTGCCCACTACCGATTACTCGGGCTTCACCGGTTCCACCGTTTACGATTTTAATGGCGACGGTCTCTTCGAATTAGTTTACCGGGACGAAAACCACCTGCGCATCCTCTACGGCGGTGCCGCACCATTTCCTCCAGGCGTAGACACCGAGCGCAATTGGTATCGACTGCCTTGCGGGTCCATCACTTCCGACGAGTACGCCATCGTGGCCGATGTAGACAACGATGGCGAAACCGAGATTGCTGTAACCGGTTACCCCTTTTCCGGCTACAACAGCCCGGCCTCCGACTACCGCGGCCGCCTCCGCGTATTCGAGTCAGATGCCGACCCCTGGATGCCCTGCCGTAATGTCTGGAACCAGTACAACTACTTCGTTGTCAATATAAACGACGACCTCAGTATCCCTGCCCAACAACAACTACACCACCTCGAACTGCCCGGCCCCGGCTCGGGTAACCGCTTACTAAACCGCTATTTGTCGCAACGCCCGCAGGTGAATGAGGACTTCCTGCCCTTTCTGCCCGTGGCGGATGCTGCTGCCGACTCCACTTGGACAACCTGCGCGAGCGACTCCATAGTCGTACACCTGCGCCTGTGCAACCTCGGCAGCGATACACTACCCGCAGGCACGCCAGTGGCGTTTTATGATGCCAACCCGACTGCCACAAACGCCAACCTGATCGGCCTCGCCCAACCGATTCCTTCAGCACTTGCACCGGATTCTTGCTCTGTTTTTGCCTTCAAAATCCCGCGCATAACCGGCAAACCGCTGTTCGGTGTAGCCAATGACAACGGCTCCCGCCCCAGGCCATACGATCTTGCCACGGAGTTTCCGGTGACCAACCTGCCGGAATGTGAATGGCTCAACAATCTTTTCCAGTTCGATCCTGCCTTTCCGCTGGTTCAACTTGACACCATCAATGGCGACTGTATCGGCAGCCCTGGCAGCGTCACAGCCAGAGGGGCGAGCGATTTTTTCCCGCTGACCTATGCTTGGTCGAACGCCGACACAACGACTACGATCTACGATCCGCCCGACGGCACATACACCGTAACGGTAACCGACACACGCGGCTGCACGGTCTCGGCAGCCACACCAGTGGTGGCAGGTGCATGGCTCGATGCTGCTGTGGCCACGCTGGATGTTTTATGCCATGGTGACCAAAACGGCGGCGCAGGTGTCACCTTGTTCGGCGGCACGCCGGGATTTTCCTTCGCTTGGTCCACTAACGACACGACCGCAACCGTGCTTGGCCTCGCCGCCGGAGTGTACACCGTGACCGTCTCATTCGGCAATGGCAAATGCAGCCAGGTTTTTGAACGGGAAGTAACCCAACCGCAGCCTCTGCTGAGTTTTGGTGTTACTGCATCGGCTGCCTGCCCTGGAATTGGCAACGGCTCGATCACGTTTTTGGGAGCAGCGCAGGGTACGCCGCCATACACGATGAACTGGTCCAACGGCAGTCCCGACAGCCAACAAACTGGCCTGTACCCCAACACGTACACCCTTACCCTGACCGATGCAAACAATTGCACACTGACTGAAGTGGCCCAGGTCGGGTTACTGAATGAACCTGATCTCGGTACCACGCTCACGCACATTTCCTGTTTCGGGGCTGACAATGGCAGTATCGCCATAGGACTTTTTGGCGGCACACCGGGATTTGGGTTCCAATGGTCGTCGGGCGATAGTACCACCAATGTGCAAAACCTCGCGCCAGGGCAATACACGGTGACAGTCTCGTTTGCCGACGGCAAGTGCTCACTCGTGCGTGATTTTCAGATAACCCAGCCCGAGCCCCTACTGAGCAACGGCACGGCAACCATACCCGCCTGCCCGGACGTGCCCAACGGCAGTGCTGTGTTTTTGGGCGCAGCCCAAGGCACACCGCCGTATTCTTTTTTTTGGTCAACAGGAAACGCTGACCCGGCTCAAACAGGCCTTTTTTCAGGAAACTATGAACTAACCCTGACGGATGCTCATGGCTGCATAGTGGTCGAATCGGTGTTCGTACCCGAACACCAGCCACCCGCAGTTGCTGCCACGAGTACCGATGTTTCGTGCTTTGGGGCCAACAACGGCAGTCTGAGCGTAACCCTGACGGGTGGCACACCTGAATTTGGTTTTTTATGGGAAAATAACACCACCAATCCTGATCGCGACAACCTTGGCCCTGGCGTTTACGCGCTCACCGTGACATACGCCAACGGCAAATGCACCGTACAGCGGTTTTTTGAACTGGCGCAACCAACGGCTCTTGTATCCAACGGTATCTCCACCGCTGCTGCCTGCCCTGGTGAAGCCAATGGCAGTGCCGCGTTTTTGGGCGCAGCCCAGGGGACACCGCCATACACGTTGCTTTGGAGTACAGGCAGTGCCGCATCCGACCAGCAGGGCCTCATCTCTGGGCCATACACCGTGACCGTGACGGATGCCAACGGCTGTACACTGACGCAAACCACACAAGTGCCGGAGTACTCGGCACCCGTATTGACCGATAACACGACGGATGTGACTTGTTTCGGCGCAGCCAATGGCAGCATCGCGGTTACGCTTTCAGGCGGCACGCCGGGCTTTTCGTATTTGTGGGAAAATAACGCTACTTCGCTCCTAAGGCAAAACCTCGTACCTGGACAGTACGCGCTCACGGTGTCGTTTGCCAACGGCAAATGTTCGGTCAGCCGGAATTTTGAATTGACTGAACCGAGTGCCCTGCTCAGCAACGGAACGACTACGACGCCCGCCTGCCCCGGAAAGACCAACGGCAGCGCAGCGTTTTTGGGGGCAGCCCAGGGAACAGCGCCATACACGCTGCTTTGGGGCACTGGCAGTGCCAACCCGAACCTGCCAAACCTCGCTGCCGGCACCTACGCACTCACCGTGACGGATGCCAACGGCTGCACGCGCACGGATTCGGCTACCGTGCCTGAACACCCAGGTACGAGCCTGAGCGCCACGCCTATGCCCCCCCGGTGTGCGGGCGGCACAGACGGAAGCATTGATTTGTTTGTGGTTGGCGGCACTGCGCCGTTCGTTTTTTCCTGGTCGAACGGTCAAACTACCGAAGACCCGACGGCACTGTCTGCCGGCCTTTACGCACTTACGACCACAGACGCAGCGGGCTGTACAGCCATGATTTCCGTGGGATTAAGCCAGCCACCCGCCTTGTTGGTGCAGATAGCCGTGGAAGCCGATACCTGCGAGTTCACGACTGGCAGTTTGACGGCCACGGCCAACGGAGGCACAACGCCGTACACGTTTTTATGGAAAAATGGCCACGCACTTCCTGAATTGACTGCGCTCACGGAAGGAACATACTTCCTCACCGTGACCGATGGGAACGGCTGCACGAAAACACTGACACCGGTGGTCCCGTCTCACGGGAAAACGCCGATCCTATTGCCATTTTCGGATACGATCACTTGTATACAGCCATCAGCCAATATAGGCCTGGTGCCCGATCAGAGCCAATTATCCTTTGCGTGGACAGGGCCACAGGGCATCTTGCCCAACCAGCCTGTGCATACCGTAACCGTACCCGGCACCTACTCCGTGACAGCTACCAACGCTTTCGGCTGCAAAGCCGGCTTAACGATAATCGTATACGAAGACCGGGAAACGCCCTTCGCCGACGCTGGTTCGGCGAACATCACCGTGCCCTGCGGAGCCGATTCGACGTTGGTTGACGGCAGTGGATCTACGTCGGGGTTGGTTTTTGAAAACCGATGGCGCGGAATGGCGGGCAGCACAGTACTGCTTGACACATTGGCGCTGGTGGTGCCTGCCTTTGTGCCGGGGCTGTACATACATTCGGTGCAAAATACCGCTAATGGCTGCTCCGATTCCGACTCGGTGTGGGTAGCCTGGGAAGCACAAGTGGTGGCCGCTGTGGCGGTGGACTCTATTTCCTGTTTCGGAGAAAACGACGGGCGCATCGTACTTCAGGGTGTTACGGGTGGTTCGCCGCCGTACCGCTACAGCATTGACGGTGCGACGTTTTCGGCCAGCAATATTTTTCCCGACTTGCCTCCCGGCACATACCCCTTGCGTGTGCGCGATGTATCGGGGTGCCAGTGGCAGGGAACGGTAACGCTGACAGAACCGACTCAACTACTGGTTCGGCTATTTGCCAGCGACACGGTGCTGCAATTGGGTCGCCCGCTTGATTTGGTGGCTGTGCCCGATCCGCCGGGCATCGTACTCGGCGGGGTGGTTTGGCAGCCGCCTGGCTTTGACTATGTGCCGATGGCACTGAAACAGCGGGTTCGACCCGAAGAGAGCACGGAATTTTCAGTGCAAATTTTTGACCTGCGCGGCTGCCCGGCATCGGATCGGATTTTTGTACGCGTAGACAATTTCAACATTTATGTGCCAAACGTGATCCACCCGGGGCGTCCTGGAAACGACGCGTTTACGATTTTCGCTGGCGACGGGCTACGGAACATCCGCCTGATGCGTATTTACGACCGCTGGGGCAGCCATGTTTTTGAAAAACACAATTTCCAGCCGAACGACCTGTCGTTAGGCTGGGACGGCACTGACCGTGGCCAGCCAGTGAACCCGGGTGTATTCACCTGGTACGCCGAGGTCGAATTCCGTGACGGGCAGGTACGGCTGTTGACAGGTGATGTGACGGTGGTACGGTAAACACGCTCTAAGTGCGTTTTGCCCACGTTCGCTGAGGAACGCTGACGAATATTCGGGGAGCAATTATTTTCCGCCTCGGTATTTTCGGATGGCCTCCTGAATATGCTCCTTCCGGTTTTCAGGGTCGGGGTGTGTGCTTTGGAACTCAGGCGTACGTTTTGGGCCTGCTGCTTGTTTGAGCACTTCCATGACATTGATCAGTTGTTCGGGGTCGTAGCCAGCCTGGATCATGAAGCGCACGCCGAGCTCGTCACTTTGCAGTTCCTGATCACGCCCGTATTTCATTTGCAGTGTATTGGTCACCATTTGAGCAATGTAGGCTCCGCTATTGGGGCTTCCGGGGTCATAAGTGGCCATACTCACGGCACCTGTTATGCCCTGGGCGAGTTCCATCTGAGCTAGTTTTTCGGCGCTATGCCGCGCCACCACATGACCGATCTCGTGGCCCAGCACACCGGCCAGCATGTCCTGACTGATGGATTTGCCATCGGTGGAAAGTCGGTTCAAAAGGGCGAGCGTGATGAAGATTTGCCCGCCAGGCAAAGCAAAAGCGTTGATGGTGCGCTGATCGTTCAGCAAATGAAAATCGAAGCGGCCACGGTAGGTGGTTTTTGCAGCATCGGAGTTGTCTACCAAACGCTTCCCGACTTGGCGCACGAGGTTGTCATAGTCGGTTCCCCGCATTTCACCACCCATTTCAGCGATCATCTGCGGTGCGCTTTGCAAGCCCATCGCGATTTCCTGATCGGGCGACAGGTTGAGGTGTTGTTTTTCGCCGGTGAGTTCGTTGAACGAGCTGTTGCAGTAGTATTTGCTTACCGCAAAACCGGCTAGCACTAGAGCGATGAGCAATTTAGCGGATGCGCCGCCTCGGTTGTTTCCGAACATAGAATGTGTAGTGAGTTGATGAACCTTGGAAATGACTGGCAAAGCCTACTATTTTCTGGGTTTGATCTCTACAGAAACTGCTTCCACAGTCTTGCCCATTTTTTTGTCTGTACCGCACCAAGCACCATTTTTGGCTTTGGCCAGGCTTTTTCTATCCGAGAGGCGGGCCGAGTAAACGATATCGTACTTGCCGGCATCGGAGCCTTCCAACGAAAATGCAACCCCGACTAAGCGTTGTCCGGCTTTGACTTCGCCGACTAAGGTACCTTCCTTGGGGCTTTCAGCAAGCCCAAGCGATGAACCGTTCACTTTATACCGGACGCGCAAATTGGGTGAAGCCGGTTTAACCTGCATGCGCAGGCCCAGCAAGCGCCTCGCAGGGTTGAGTTCACTGCCGATTAGCGTGCCGGGTTTAAGGGGCAGTTCCTTGCCGTTGTCGAACACGAAAGCACCTTCCAACGAAACAGCGGAAACGGGCGATGTTGCCGGTTGGACTGCCTTTTTGGTAGTTTTTTGGGCGTTTTCCAAAGCCAGTCCAGCGTCAATACGGCCATGGCCGTAGTATTGGCTGTGGCCATTGGCATCATACTCGCCGCCTGCCTCGTCAATGCGGACGCAGGATTGACGTACCAGTTCCTTGACCTGCGCGGCAGTCAGTTCCGGGTTGACAGCAAGCATAAGCGCGACTATACCCGCTGTGCCGGGACAAGCAGCAGAAGTGCCGCCGAATGAATTGACGTAACTCTCTGGGGAATAACCGACTGCGCCTACGCGATCTGTAGTCCGCAGGCCTTCACTGAGCGGTGCGGGGTGCTGGAAAGCCCGCCAGCCATAGTCGGCGCTGGGAAAGCAGACCCAGACGGATTTGCCAAAATCGCTGTACACGCAGCGTTTGCCAGAATCATTACAGGCGGCCACCGCAATCACGCCGGGATAGCTGGAGTAACCGTCGTTCGAAGTTTCCTCGTTGCCATTTCCGGCTGCGAACAGAATGACGGCTCCTTTGCCTTTTCGGCCTTTGGTCAGCACATATTCCATGGCCAGCCGGGTACTGTCGGGCAAAGGCGTGGTGCGGTTGTGTACCGGGTCAATGGGGTTCCACCACTCGCCGTCGGTGGGTCCCCAGGAGCAGGAAACAACATCGGCACCTTTGTCGGCAGCCCAAACAAATGCATTTGCCTCGGCCATGCTTCCGAGGCCGCTTCGCAGGCGAATGGGCATGAGTGTTGCTTCGGGCGCAGTGCCGGAAGCACCATTTGGCAGGCCGGCTGCGCAGGCCATACCCGCGCAGGCGGTGCCGTGGTTGTCGTCCGTCAGTTTGGGGTTGGAGTCGGGGCTGTTTAGTGAAGCATCAAAGGGGTGAACAATGCGGCCGGCAAATTCGGGATGATTGAGGTCAACGCCGTCGTCAATGACGGCAATAGTGATGCCCTTGCCCTTGGTATGTTTCCAAGCGGCCTCAATATTAGTGTGCTGGTTGACTGTTTGGCCTTTGATCGTGGTTTTGGTCAGGTGCCACTGTAGCGGGTGGACACCCTTGAACCGGCGTTCCTGTACAATTTCGGGGTGACAATACTCAACCTGTTTTTCCTCCAGCAATTTTTCGGCGATATTGAAAACCTCCAGCCCGGTGCCTTCTGATGCCTCCACGAAGTAGGCGTTTGTGGCAAAAACGAGTTTGTTTTTGATCGTCAGGTTGTACTTTTTGAGTACGGCCAAACAATCTGACTCTGGTGTTTTGTCCAAAAATTTGACAAAAAAATTCTCTGTGTACAGCATGACCTCACCACTTCCGGCATCCTGAAGTACTCGCCCGGCAAAACGGATGTTTTCGTCCTGTTTCAGCGTTGCACGGGCGGCATCACGTTGGCGGGTGCCCGACGATGTAGACTCCAGATCGCCACCGTCATTGGCGACACGCCGAACGCTGATACCCGCTTCCGGGAAGGAGGCCACCTCTTGGCTCTCGGCAATAATGGCCTGGCTTGTGCGGTTGAGTGATGCCTCGCTAATTTCTATGTTGCCTTTGGTGCGGATGGCAACCATATCCGGGCTTTCAACCAGTTCGATGGCTTTACCCTTTTTTCCGCCAAATTTAACTTTGTACATCTGCCTTTTTCAATGATGAATGATGAATATTGAATGATCGTTACCCCTTGGGTTCTTCGTTCGTGTTGGTGTCCTTGGGGCGTGCGGTTCGCCGTCCGGTGCTTTCAAAAAGGCCGGAACCAGGCTTGGTCAAGACTGGTGCTGGCGGGGGTGCCGAGGCGTTTTCTGTGGAAGCAGCGGTAGTTTTTGAGCCGCTAGAGCCGCGGAAGTTGACCAGTTGGCGCAGCAAATCATACCAAAACTTGGCTCCAAGCGAAATGGCCAGTGCTGTGGTAATCCAGCCAAGCAGTTTGTACACCCACCATCGGCCTTTGTTTTCTGTAGGCCACTGGGTGTTTTCCCAGCCGATACCGAGCGGTGAGCGTATGGCGGCGATATGTTCGTTGAGCAGGGTGTCGTATTGGGCCTTGGCTCCATGCAGGTCAGCTTTGACCACAGCGCTGTCCACCGATATTGGGGCGGGTTGTTTTTCAACGAAAACAGTGGCCGCGTCGGCGAGGTTATCACGCAGGGCGGCGTTGGTGCTGAGGTTGGTGTAGATGCCGATAACGTCCACATTGAACACCACAGCGATGACCAATCCCACGCCCACGAGCCAGGTTCGAACATTACTGACGTACCACTCCGAGGCTCGTTCCATGACCTCGTTGTACCATTCTTCCACTTTTTGGCGGAAGGCCACCAGGTCACCATCTGTTTCGCGGTACAAATAAAGGAGCACCTCCTTGAGCCGGCCTTCTGGGAGCCGATCAATAGCGGCCTTCGGGTCCTCGTCGCCGTTAATCTGAAACGTATCCATCAAAATGCCCGAAAACGTATTGGGGCGGATGTACGACGGAGGAAGCGGGTCTTTGCGGAGGAAACTAAGGAAGGTAGCTTTTTCGCCCAATTGTTTGAAATAGATGTGGTTGGAAAAAGCGCTTGCATGCTTGTCCCCGAGCATACTTTTAAAAACGTTTATGAGGCTTTTGCCGCGCAGGGTCAGTAACCCCGCGATCATTTCCATGATAGTGGTGGCCAAAAGGCTGAACAAAAGCAGGACAAAAACGATGCCGATAACAATGGAGAGCAGGTTGAGCATAGCAGTTGGAATTTAATTGACTTGGCAAATGTAAAAAGGAACGTGTGAGAAACAAGCGTTTCTTACACGTTCCTAAATTTCGGCAAATCCATTTGTACTCAATGTTGCACAACCACTCTTTTTATCGCTGTGCCCTGGTGCTCCGTTTGCAACAACAAACTATAAACCCCGGACGGCAGGTCAACTACAGAGAGGTTTATCCGTTGGTGAAACACGTTTTCACGAACGACTAGCCCAGCAGCATTTATCAGAGTCAGTCGAATCATATCGTTCGGTTCAGCGACAACGGCCAGTGTTTCGGCAACCGGATTGGGTAAGGCGGTAACACCAAAATCGGCGACGGGGTCGGACACGCCTACAGAGCAGCCTGGTTCGGTGCTCCAGATGACATGAATAAACTGCGAGTCGAACACTGCCACGAAGTTCGGGCATTCCTCGGGGGTTGCTGTGAGCCAGTAATTACCCGGTTGCGTGACAACAAGCGTGTCATTATTCGCTCCCTGGATCGGGTTTGGCCCCTGGTACCAC
>JBJXEZ010000022.1:0-10213 GCA_046153695.1 Saprospiraceae bacterium | reverse complement strand
GCCTGAAAAGCATGCGGTATTTTTGGGTAGATCGAGTTCCGCCGGTGCAACCCCATTGTTCCCAAGGTGGGTACCAGGGTAGTTGCGAGTCAAAAACTCATTTCCTGTGCTCTCATAGACACTTTTTTGAGCGTTTAAAATGGCTAAAGTCGAACTTAGAATTCGCGGTTCGGGTCGAATTGCTCCAGGTAATCGGCCACGCGGCGGATGAACGAGCCGCCCAGCATACCGTCCACCACACGGTGGTCGTACGACATGGACAGGAACATCATCTGGCGCACGGCGATGACATCGCCATACTCGGTTTCGAGCACGGCCGGTTTTTTCCGTATGGCACCTGTAGCCATGATTGCGGCTTGCGGCTGGTTGATAATTGGTGTTCCCATCACGTTCCCAAAGGTGCCCACGTTGGTGAGGGTGAACGTACCCCCCTGGATTTCGTCCGGCTTCAGTTGGCCCTGTCGGGCGCGGTTGGCCAGATCATTCACCTGTTTGGTGAGGCCCGTGAGGTTCAGGAAGTCGGCGTTTTTGATGACCGGTACGATTAGGTTGCCCGTAGGCAGCGCTGCGGCCATGCCGATGTTGATGTCTTTTTTCACAAGAATGCGCTGGCCATCCACCGACACGTTGATCATCGGAAAGTCGCGAATGGCGCGGGCTACAGCCTCCACGAAGATGGGCGTGAAGGTGATGTTTTCTCCGTATTTCTTCTTGAACTGATCTTTTATGCGGTTTCTCCAGTTGACCATATTGGTCACATCAGCCTCCACGAACGAGGTGACGTGCGGGCTGGTATGCTTGCTCATCACCATGTGATCGGCAATAAGTTTACGCATGCGATCCATTTCCACAATTTCCACATTTCCTGACACGGACACAGCGGGTGCCACGGCGGCGGCTGTTCGTTGCTGCGGTTGTACTTGCGCGGGTGCTGTGGATCGGATGTCGACGTAAGCCAGAATGTCCTTTTTAGTTACGCGGCCCGCCAGCCCGGAACCGGCAATTGCCTCGAGCTCGGTTTGGGCTATGCCCTCCTGTTTGGCTATAGTGCGCACCAATGGCGAGTAAAAACGGCCCGAGTCTGCGGACTTGGCTGGAGCCGTAGCGGGCACTTGGGGGGCATGGGCTGAAGCAGGTTCCTGCGCGGGACGGACACCGTTTGCCCCAGAAGCGGGCTGGCTCACAGCGGGCGATGCAGATGGCTGCGCAGCGGCGGCATCTGTTTCGATGATGGCTATGGGCGTATTGATCGGTACCACGTCATTTTCTTTGAACAAGACCTCGGCTACTACGCCCTCCACGGGAGAGGGCACCTCGCTGTCCACTTTGTCGGTGGCAATGTCAAGAACAGGTTCGTCCAATTCCACTCGGTCGCCTGGATTTTTACGCCATTTGAGTATCGTGGCTTCCATGATACTTTCACCCATTTTGGGCATCACAAGTTCTACGCGTGCCATTTTCGCAGTTTTGAGTTTTGAGAATTGAGTTTCGAGCCCGACGGTGGGCTCGTTCAAACCTCAGGTTTTGTTGATAAGAGCGGTGCAAAGGTAGGACATCGACGCTCATAGCCACATAGGAACGCGGATGAAATAACATAGCAACTTTGCCGGCCTTTACTTGCGAAAAAAGAAAAAATGTTAAAACTGCAGCGAGCGCCTTGTTCAAATGCCATTTATCGTTTCTTCGCAGCCGGTTTTGTCCGAAACATACCGTTCCAAACAGGGCATGCCTTTTACAGTCAAACCCGAAAACGTTTGAAAATGAACCCAAATCGAACGTTTTTCGTAGGATTGGCCGCATAGATTGCATTTTTTGACAAATTGTTTTGCCAGTATTGAACGCTTTGATACTTTTGTGCGTCGCTGGGCGCAAGTGCCGAACGACTTAACCAGTTCAAGCATCGTTTGCGGGCGCTACAGTGAACTTCAAAAAACCGTTATCATTAAAACTACCTAATCCGTCATCGTCCGCAACCCGATAAAAATCCGTGGCAATCACCACGAAGAGGGTTCGATGACTTGGATAAAAAAAACATGTATGGGCAGGAAAGAAAAGTTTGTTTACAACATTCATACCCTCACGTACGAGAAAGTTGTAGTTCCCTTCAAAACCAAAATTTGGCAAGCATTCGGATTTTTTTCCGTCGTTTTGGTCACTTCATTTGCCTTGCTTGCCCTTCTGTACACCTATTTTCCATCACCTCGGGAAAAGGAACTTCTCCGCGAAATTGATCAAATGGAAGACAAGTATGGCCAACTTGACCAACAGGTGGCCGTCATGTCGCAGGTGCTTCAAAATTTACAAGAGCGCGATGCCGGTGTCCACCGGGCAGTCTTCGGAATGGACCCGATTGACACGGATGTGTGGCATGGCGGTATCGGTGGCCACGATGCTCACCCGGAGTTGAATGCGTTCAAGTACGGCGGCAAGTCTATCCGAGAAGCCGTAGAAAAAATTGACGGTCTCAGCCGCCAATTGTCCTTGCAGAGCAAATCCCTCGATACGATTCAGGAATTGGCCAACAACCAACAAAAAATGCTGGCCAGCATACCGAGCATCAAACCTGTTCGGGAGGACAAGCTGCAAAAAAGCATGAACATCCTTTCCGGTTTCGGCTACAGGATTCACCCCGTTTATAAAATCAAAAAATTCCACGAAGGCGTTGACTTCCCTGCCCGCGTCGGCACGGCCATTCAATCCAGTGGCGACGGCTTGGTCGTGGAAGCGGGCTGGCATCATGGCTACGGCAACTGCGTGCGCATCAGCCACGGCTACGGTTACGAGACTTGGTATGCCCACATGAATAAAATGGCCGTTCAAAAAGGCCAGCGAGTCAAAAAGGGCCAGAAGATTGGCGAAGTGGGTGATACAGGATTGTCCACGGCTCCCCACCTGCACTACGAAGTTCATTTCAAGGGACGACCGATCAATCCAATCAACTTTTGCATGGACAACCTTACTCCGCAGGAGTACCAAATGATGGTGAACAGCGCCAGTATGGCCAATCAATCGCTTGATTGACCTTCAGGCTCTCACAATCAAAAAACAATAAACAGCAGTATTAAGCAGGAGCCGTTCCAATCTGGTCGGCTCCTGTTTTTTTATGCATGGTCAAAACTCACCACAACTTTTCGGCTTTTCGGATGTGACTGGCACGTTAGCACATACCCGGCTGCAATCTCGTCTGGTTCCAAGCCGTAGCATAGTTCCATCACAACCTCGCCCTCCAATACCTTGGCTTTGCAGGTGCTACAAACGCCGCCCTTGCACGAAAACGGCAAGTCGGCACCTGCACGCATGGCCGCGTCCAGCAGGGTACTGCCATCTGACTGGAGTTGGAAATCGAATTGCATACCGTCCTGGTGTACTGTGATAGCCGCGTCAAAGGCATCAACCGAGCGAACGGATTCGGAAACCGATACCTTTTTAGCGGCGCCGGGCGTGGTGAACAGCTCGTAGTGGATATTACCAACAGGCACTCCCAACTGGTCTAACACATTTTTTATGTCAAAAACCATCTCCTCGGGTCCGCAGAGAAAAAACGCTCCTACTTCCTCCGGCTGGAACAGCAGGCGGGCGTAGGCTCGGCATTTGTCGCCGTTCAGGCGACCTTGGAACAGGTCGGCACCGAGCGATTCCCTGCTCAGGATATGGTGAACAGCCAAACGTTCGGGATGCCGGTTTTTCAACTCCTCCAACTGCTCTCGGAAAATGATATGGTCGAAACTGCGGTTCCCATAAAAAAGCAGAAAACGGCTGCCCGGCTCCTCGTGTAAAACCGTTTTCAGGATGGAAAGCACCGGTGTGATGCCGCTGCCAGCGGCAAAAGCCACATAAAGGTTTTCGTTATGCGGGCTTAGTTCAGAAAAAAAACGCCCTTGCGGCGGCATCACCCGAAGCTCGTCGTCGACCCGCAGGCGCTCGTTAGCGTAGGTGCTGAAAATCCCCTCGGGCACCTTTTTTATTGCTACCCGCAAGTCTTGCTCGTGCGGGGCGGAGCAGATGGAATACGAACGACGTTGGTCCACACCGTCAATGACGGTGCGCAGTGTCAGGTATTGTCCCTGAGTGAACCGGAACAAATCGCCCAGGCTGTCGGGCACCTCAAAGGCGACCGAGACAGTATCGGCGGTTTCGCGGCGCAGTTCACGCACCCGAAGTGGGTAGAATTTGGTACTGGCGGACATATTAGTGGGTGAGCGGTGTGAGCGGTGTGAGCGAAGTGAGCGAAGTGAGCGGGTGAGCGGTGTGAGTGGTGTAAGCGGGTGAGCGGTGTGAGCGAAGTGAGTGGGTGAGCGGCAAAAGTAGTGGGTTGGGTGGCATTTGCAGAAGTGAAACCGAAATTTCGGAAATTGAAACTGGCAATTGCCTTACTCCGCGAATTTGAAAATATTGGTCTTGTACAATTTCCGGTTGGGCACATTTACGTCCGGCTGACCAATGCAGTACAACACACCACTACGAACCTTGAAATTTTCGGCGAGATACGGTACCACGTCGGGGCGGTATGTCTTACGGGCAAGGCCGGTTTGCAGGTCTATTTCTTTCAAAACAAGATAACCGCCCCGCCCTTGAAACCGACCGTATGCCCGCTGGAGTACAGCATCTACCAGCAGTTCCTTTTTCCAACCGGGTGTACGGTGGTAGGAGAGGGGAGTTGAATCCCTTTGCCAGGAGGTCACGTGGAGGCGCATCAGTTTGTCGTTCTGATGGTCAAACAGGTACAACTCCGAACCAACCTTGGCCAACGGTGCGTACACCGAGTCTCTGGCCAACTGGCTAAAAAAGCCGATCTCCGCAATTAGTTCGTTGGTTTCGGCCATTTTGGTCAGGTTGTCCGGATTGATCGCTTGAATCGGGTCGGATAGCGGGCTTCTGCCCTCCAGGATGTCGTCTTTGTCCAAGTCGGAGATCGTCCGCATATAAGCATTTAATATGCCCCGGTAACGACGCAACAGCTGAGCCTCTGCTACCTCATCGAGGACGATAGTCAGGAGGTGCGGTTTGTGCTCCGGATCATAGTAGGTGTACTGCACTGATTGCCGGAACGGTCCGGTCTTGCGAAAAAAGTAGTGCGCCTTGTGCTCCAACACGCAAGGTTCCACGATCCGGTGAAAATCCGCAGCCGGGTATCGAGGAAACGTATCGAGCCGCTGGCCAAAGCGGGTAAACTCCCAGGCCCACCTTTCGCCGACAGCATGGAAATCGCCTGTGCAACTTTGGTGCAAGTGCTCGGCCTGAGCAGGTAGTTCCAACGAAGCGATGGGATTTCCCTCGTCGTCGGTAAGTCGTAACATGTACTTTTTCCCTTCGTGTACGAGCAATACCAGATCGGTGCCCGCAAAAACATAGTCCAGCAGGTTGGTTTTGAAATCTTCCTCAAAAATAGACGTGATGGGTTTGCTGGAAATAGCGACTTCGGGCAGGGACACAATGTTGGGCAGCAGCACAATTTTCAGGTTGATGCTGCGCCCTGTCGTCAGTACAGTATCGAGCGCCACGCGCTGAGCAAAGTAGCCGACGCACCGCACGGTGATGCGCTGCGGTTTGCGACCCGATTCAAGCCGAAATCGCCCGGTATTGCCGGTGACGGTTTGTGCTGAGTCATCCAACTGGATTGCCGCACCGGGCAAGGCTTCGCCCAGCTCATCCTGCACAATGCCAGTAAGTGTCCATTCCTGGTTTTGTCCCAAGAGAGAAAAACAACCAGCGGCACAAATGCAAAAACAAACGAGTGCTTTCATGGGGCTAAAATTCCGAAAAAGACCCAAATATGCACATGATCAATTCGTGAACGACACGTCTGGGCGTGTGGGGGTGTATGTATTAGTCCGTAAATTTTTTTCCGGAACAAGTCTCGAAGCCCCGCTAAATTTGTTCCGCCTTGGCTCAAGATCTTTTTTGATAAATATGGAAAATCACATCACAGCAACACGTATCGCCGATATCCTCACCGCCAAAGGCATTGCTTTTGAACACAAGCGTATGTTCGGCGGCGACTGTTTTATGGTGGATGACAAAATGCTCACGGGCACCTACAAAGGCGGCATCATGGCACGGGTAGACCCGGCAGAGGAGGTCGATCTGACCCAACGGCCTGGCGCTTCGATGATGATCCACGGCGGCAGGGCCATGCCGGGCTTTTTGATGATTGATCCGGCGGGCTATGAGTCCGACCGCGACCTCGCCTTTTGGGTGGAAAAATGCCTGGAGTTTAACCCCAAGGCCAAGGCAAGCAAGAAGAAGTGAGGGTTGCAAATTTTGCCGAACAGCTTACCTTTCGAAAAAAAAATACGCCAATGCGAACAGTGCTTGTTCTCCTTGCTACTGCAGTCATGCTGGCTGGCACATTGGCCATGAGCCGCGGCGGCACTGAATCCATAGTGCCGGGCCAGACATCGGTGGAAAAAACCAAGCCCGTTTGGGGTTTTTTCGCTCACCGCCGTATCAACCGGCTGGCTGTACTGACCTTGCCGCCGGAAATGATGGTGTTTTTCAAGCCCAACATTGACTGGATTTCCGACCATGCCACGGATCCCGATATGCGCCGCTATGCATCCCCTGGCGAAGGCCCGCGCCATTTTATTGACCTTGATGAGCACGGCAAACCGCCTTTTGACGAGCTGCCACGAACATTCACGGAGGCGCTTTTGAAATACACCGACATCTGGGGCATTACCACTGTGGGCGACACCATGCTGTTGTTCGGTGGAGAACGCGCCGAGCCTTTCGAGCCGGAAGCATACTGGCGCGGGTATTTTGCCCGCCACGTCGCCCCGCTCTTCAACGACCCGGAAAAAAATCTGAACCCCGACACGCTCACGGCCTGTTTGCGCCAGAACGGCACGGAACCGCCCGCCCTGCGTTCGGCTTTTTTCAGTGAAAGCCTCTCCGAACACGGCGTTTTGCCCTGGCACCTGCAAAAAATGCAACGCGATCTGACCACCGCTTTCCGGAACCGCGATGCCAAACGGATCCTCCGCCTTTGCGCTGATATGGGCCATTACATCGGCGATGCGCACGTACCCCTGCACACCACCAGCAATTATAACGGCCAAAAAACCGGTCAGACAGGCATCCACGCTTTTTGGGAAAGCCGAATCCCCGAGCTTTTCGCTGACGAGCAGTACGATTACTTTGTTGGCAAGCCCGACTATATACCCAGCACTACCAATTTTTTCTGGGACATGGTTTTGACCAGCAATACTATGGTAGACTCCGTGCTCGCCATTGAGCGTCACCTGCGTCATACCTTCCCCAAGGATCACCAAATGTGCCCGGATATGCGTGGAAACGCCGTCGTGATTACACAGTGCCGCGATTTTGCCAACGCCTACCAAACAGCCCTCGACGGTATGGTGGAGCGCCAGTTGCGAGCGGCAATACACGCTGTAGCCTGTGCCTGGTACACCGCCTGGGCGGATGCCGGCCAACCCGACCTCGAAACTATGGGCCAAACCGTCGCCACTGACGAAGAGCGAAAAGAGGAGGAAGCGCTGAAAAAAACACACAGCGAAGGGCGGATTCTGGGCCGGCCGGAGGAACACTGACCTGTACAGCAAACATACTTAAGCATGAAAAACATCAGCCTACCTGCTTTTCAGTTTTTGGCGGAACTGAAAGAGAACAACAACCGCGACTGGTTCACGGCCAACAAGCCCCGCTACGAGGCAGCATACAAAGAATTTCTTGCCTTTACCGACGCGCTCATCGGCGAGATTGCCAAATTCGACCCCGGTATTGCGCACTATGGGGCCAAAGATTGCGTGTTTCGAATTTACCGCGATGTGCGTTTTTCCAAGGATAAATCGCCCTACAAAACCCACTTCGGCGCACACGTTACCCCTGCGCCTAAAAAATCGGAAATCCATACCCGGGCGGGCTACTACCTCCACCTTGAGCCGGGCGACACCTTCCTTGCCGGCGGCGCCTACGTGCCCGAAAGCGCCTGGCTAAAGGCCATCCGGCAGGAAATCGCGTATTGCACCGACGAGTTTATGGGCATCCTAAACGACAAGGATTTCAAAAAATACTTCGGTGAGATGGAAGGCGAAAAACTCAAGACCCTGCCGAAGGACTATCCCGCGGACCACCCCGCCATTGAGCTGCTGAAGCACAAAAGTTTCCTCGCTACGCACTACTGCACAGACGATCAGGTGCTGTCAGACGGCTTCCTGCGGCACTGCGCGGAGGCGTTCCGGGCGTTGCATCCGTTCGACCAGTTTTTGAACCGGTCAACGGATTGAGGTGGAGGGCATCGTTTGAAATATTGTCATACTTGGCAGAAATTGACGCAGTCAACAGGATTGATTTCGATAATAAAAAAGTGTAGTCCCCCGAAATGCCCGCTGATAGTGCGGCAGGTTTTTTTGAGATGGTTACTCGGAGACGGCACAAAGTTCCGTTGCAACTTTTTGTGTCAAATCGGGTCGTTTGTGTTTCACAATTTCGACTTTCAACACAACACCCATTTTTTATGAAAAATCTCTACTCACAGATTGGCTTGGCGGTACTTTTTTTCGCGGCCGCATGTACACAACAAACGCCCGCTGACAAGGAAAAACCGTTCGATTTGGAGTCTGTCAAAACGCACATAAACAAGGCTAACGAAACGTACGGCCTGCGGGCTAAAGGCGATCCTGCGTTTTTTGCTTCGGTCTACACCCAGGGAGCCTGGGTCATGCCAGCGGGAGTGCCCAAGATCACGGGCATGGGCAATATCATCGCTTTTTTCAAAGCGCCCGCCGACGCGCCGCCCTTTTCCGTGAAAGTAACGGCGGAGGAAATTTTTGGCAATGCCGACAACGTGATCGAGACGGGCACGTACGAGTTATTGGACGACGAAGGTGCCAGTTTTGAAAAAGGCAAGTTCGTGGTCGTCTGGCGACAAGAGGGAGGCTCTTGGAAAATCCACCGGGAAATCTGGACTGCCGATGCTGAGGGAAACTGACCGCCTCTTTCGTCTGGAAAAGCAACCTACATATTCCGCCGATACTGTCCGCCTACAGCAAACAGCGCATTCGTGATCTGTCCAAGCGAGCAGGTTTTTACCGCTTCCATCAGTTCGGCGAAAATATTGCCGTTTTCCACAGCCACTTTTTGCAGTTTCCGGAGGGTAGCACCCGCTTTCAGGGCATTGGCATCGTACAGGTTTTTCAACGTCTGAATCTGAGTCTGCTTCTCCGACTCCTCGGCGCGGATCACTTCCTTGGGCAAAATGGTCGGCGATCCTTCTTTCGAAAGGAACGTGTTGACCCCGATGAGCGGTAGTTCGCCGGTATGCTTGAGGGTTTCATAGTACAGGCTTTCCTCTTGGATCTTACCGCGCTGGTACATCGTTTCCATGGCACCCAACACTCCCCCGCGCTCCGTGATGCGGTCGAATTCGGATAAAACGGCCTCTTCCACCAAGTCGGTCAATTCTTCGATGATGAACGACCCTTGCAACGGGTTTTCATTCTTCGCCAAGCCCAGTTCTTTGTTGATTATCAACTGGATCGCCATGGCGCGACGCACAGATTCCTCCGTGGGCGTGGTGATGGCCTCGTCGTAGGCATTGGTATGCAGCGAGTTACAGTTGTCATAGATGGCATACAACGCCTGCAGGGTCGTGCGGATATCGTTGAAAGCGATTTCCTGTGCGTGCAGGCTGCGCCCCGAGGTTTGGATGTGGTATTTGAGCATCTGGCTCCGCTCGTTCGCACCGTAGAGCCGCTTCATGGCTTTCGCCCAAATGCGCCTCGCCACACGCCCGATGACGGCATACTCCGGGTCAATGCCGTTGGATAAAAAGAACGACAGGTTGGGGGCAAAGTCGTCTACGTTCATTCCCCTCGAGCGGTAATATTCCACAAATGTAAAGCCGTTGCTCAGCGTAAAGGCCAGTTGTGAAATCGGATTAGCCCCCGCTTCGGCGATGTGGTAACCGGAAATTGATACGGAATAAAAGTTGCGGACCTTGTTCTGGATGAAATACTCCTGCACATCACCCATAACCCGCAACGAGAATTCTGTGCTGAAAATACAGGTATTCTGCGCCTGATCTTCTTTCAAAATATCAGCCTGTACGGTGCCGCGCACAGCGGAAAGGGCGAAGTCCTTTATTTTTTGGTAGACATCGGGTGGCAGCACCTCGTCGCCAGTGATACCGAGCAGAAGCAAGCCGAGACCATTGTTGCCTTCGGGCAACCCAGTGACGGGGTGACTTGAAGTC
>JBJXEZ010000247.1:0-6202 GCA_046153695.1 Saprospiraceae bacterium | reverse complement strand
AACAGCTGGCGATCACCCGTGGCATGGCTTGACTGCCAAAGACGGGCACCGGTTCCTTCGAACCACCGACCACGAGCAACGCAGGGCTGAAGATGCCGAGTACATTGCGCGTTTTGGCTCTGTTTATCGCTGTAGCGTGGACTGGTCGAGGCTACAGCCTGCACCCCTGGCTAAGTTTGATCCCCAAGTGGTGGACGAGTACTGCACGTTTTTTGAACACCTGAAAAAAAAGGGCGTGTCGATCATGTTCGTCCTGCATCATTTTTGCCACCCAAACTGGTTTGAAAAATCGGGCGGCTGGACGAACGAGGCTAATATCGAAAACTACGTCAACTACGCCAAGCAGTGCCAAAAGTACTTCGGTGATTATGTGGCCTACTGGAACACGTTTAACGAACCGAACGTGTATGCCTACAATGCCTTTTGGGCTGGCAATTTTCCGCCCTTCAAAAAACGCCGCTTTTTCATGGCCAACCGTGTCTTGGACAATATGGGCCAGGCACATGTGATCGTGCGCATGTTGATTCGGGAAAAATCCAAACGTGCTCCGGTGGGTATTTCCCTGAACACGGCCTACTTCGATGCTGCCAATATCCTCGGCAAACCCGTTGCTGCATTCGCTCGCTGGTGGTTCATGGAACGGGCGGCTCGACCGTTTCGAAAATGCGACTTTTGGGGCCTGAGCTATTATGCCCACATTCGGTTCGATCCGAAGCCCATTGACAATATCCATCGCCCGCGAGCGGTGAAAAAAAGTGGTCTCCCACACGACAGGATGTGGCTGTACAAACCAGAAGGCCTTGGCTGGGCGTTGCACCATTTTTGGAAAAAATACCAAAAGCCGATCATTATTACAGAGAACGGTATCTGTACCGACAACGACCGGGTGCGAATTCAGGCGCTGCGCGACTATTTGCAGGTTTGCAACCAAGCCATTCAGGGCGGTGTAGATTTGCGCGGCTACATACACTGGAGCACATGGGATAATTTTGAATGGCACCTCGGGCCTACGTACCGTTTTGGCCTTGTCCGGGTAGATTTTTCTACCATGGACCGCACGATGACCGATGCCGGGCTTTTTTATGAAAAAATTGTAGGGCAAAACGGCGTTGATCTTTGATATGGCACAGCGTACCTTCGTGCGTAGGCTTGCCTCCACAAGCCCTCACTGAAGTAACACCGTTCACCCATGCGAACAGTTATTGGATTGGTCTTGCTCCATTTACCGGCTCTGCTCATTGGTCAGGTCTTTATGCGACCCATTGACAACGCTGCTTCGCTTGCACTAGGCGGCGCAACGGCAGCTTATCCGGGTTTACGGACTGGATTGGGCAACGACGCTGCCCTCGGCATGGCTCCCCGCTCGGGCGTGCTACTCGGTTCGGCAATACCTTTTGGCATCGGAGGTTGGCAAACCGCTCGTTTCCAAGGCTTTTTTCGCACGAGTGCAAATGACGGACTTGGGTTTGACATCGCACATTCGGGTGTTGAGGCATATTCCGAACAGCGTTTCCGTTTTGCATACGGACGGCGTCTGGGTTCCGGCCTGTGGCTCGGCGGCAGTGCTGACGTGCTGCGCGTTTCGGCTCAGGAGTACGGCAGCGCCACGGGTTTTACTTTCAATTTGAGCATATTGGCCAACCCGCTCCCGCAGGTGTGGTTAGGCGCACAAGTACAAAACCCCGTACAGGCCGAACTGTCGGGAAATGTCGTGCCCGCAGTTCTGCGCATCAGTGCCGCATGGCTGCCGAGTTCGACACTCACTGTTTTGGCTGAAACGGAAAAAGACCTGGACCGCCCGGCACAAGTAAAAATAGGTTTCGAATACCGTCCTGTTTCCCGGGTCGTTCTTCGAACGGGAATCCGAACCGAACCTGCCCGTTTGGGGCTTGGGGGTGGTTTCCGGTTGGCTAATGGCATGGAAATTGGCGTGGCGGGCGAGTGGCACCCGACACTTGGCATCACCCCGGCGGCCGTGTTTATCTGGCAAAGGGAATAAGAACGTGTTTAAATTTCAGTGCCGAGGCACGTGTTTCTTGCAATCAATTTATCAACCAACCTGCGCAATGGAATTGATCATAGCCATACAAAACCTAAAAGACCGGATCCGAAAAAGCGAGACCGAAGAGGCGCTCGCCGATCTGGCAGCGCTATTGGAAGGCGTGGACGCTGACCTGTTGGACGAGGTGTTTGCCCTCCAGCAGCAAATGAATCTGTGCCAACAGCAGAGTCGCCTCAACCTGATTGACAACAAGGACTACTCCATCACCTTCAGTAACATCAGTTTTTCTACCCTGCGCTTGATCACTGTGGCAAGCAAGCAATTGCAGGGCCGGCAAAATACTTCCGTGCCCTCTTCGGGCCTTTCGGTGACGGACTCCACAGCCCCGCTACCCACGCCCTCTGCAGCCAGCGGTGAAATACCAGACCTGCTGCAAACAGGCTATCAAAAAATGCAGGATGGTGACTACTCCGGTGCCATGACCGACCTGACAACCTATTTGAACAAAAACCCGCAGTCATGGGAAGCCAAACATAATCTGGCTGCCTTGCACGAAACCCTTGGCTTGTGGGATGAGGCAATTCACTGGTATACCGAAGCCATTCATACCAACCCCAAACTTGCCGTTGCCCTGAATAACCGGGGCAATATTCGCATGGATCAGCAGGCCGACTTCGATCGGGCCTACAAGGATTTCAACGCCGCCATTGTAGCCGACCCAGATTTGTTCACGGCCCGCTTTAACAGAGGCCTTGCATCCATGCACCTGAGCCAGTACGTTCAAGCAATTCAGGACCTGGACGTATGTGTTCAACAAGATTTTCAAAAAACGACAGCCTGCGGGCTGCGCGGCGTGTGCCGGGTACATGCCCAGGATTACGAAGGCTCCATGGCCGATTTGAAAATAGCCATTCAGGCCGACCCGGAAAATGCCGCTTACTGGGGCAGTTACGGGCTTTGCCAGTACCACCTCGGCCACTATCGAGACGCTATCGAATACCTCGACCACGGCCTGAAACTGGACCCTAACCAACCAGAGATGCAAACCGTTCGTGGTATCGCCTACTATTTCCTAGAGGAATATGGCCCTGCGGAAGGGGATTTCCGGGAGTCGATACGCTTGTCGCCCACTTATGCATATGCGTGGTACTTCCTCGGCTTGGTACACAAAATGCAGGGCAATCCCACAGAGGCGATCAACTGCCTAAAGGAGGCTTATACCCACAATCCCAACATGGCCGAAGCCTACGCCATTATCGGGGTCATCGCCTACGAAAACAACCATTTTGACGAGGCCATTCAGTTTTGTGAACAAGCGTTGCAATGCGACCCCAACCAAGAGGTCGCCATTGATTTTCTCGACAAGGCCCGCAAGGCCAAGAACTCTGGAGGGATTTGGAGCAAATTATTTGGATAAAAACTGCCCTTGATCACTACTTCGGCAGTCCTGATTCGTTCAATATTTAGATTTTTCAAGAAGTTGAAATTCAAACTTTTAGATTTTATTTTTTAAATTTTTTCAACTGATTTATTGCTAGCCCAAAGCGTGTCAGGTGTCTTATACCCCTATTGGGCACCCTTCTACTTTCGCCTCGTAATTGATTGTAAAAACAACCAAACTATGAGAAAAGGTAGAATTGAAAACCAACTGCACCAAGTTCTGGCACTGGCTAATCCGACTGCATCCTTGTGTGCAAAGACCAATTTTTGGCACGAGCGGTGCCAAGCGTTTTTTTGGCTGCCAGGCTTAGTGGCGCTCTTTTTTATCTTCAGCTCTGATCAGGCATGGGGACAGTGCAACCCGACGGGCAATCCTACCCGGTACGAGTACACGATTAACCCGACTACGACGCTGAACATTGCGGGCCAGCAGTTTTGCACCTCGCAATCCATGAGCACCAATTGTTGTGGAGGGCCGTCGTACCGGTGCCTCGATATGGTTTTCAACCTGCAGGCAGGCCCGATGGGCGAGCAGTTTGGCCCCAATTGCTCGGGCATCGTCAATTTGATGACCGCTCAGGGCAACTTCGATGCCCTGTATTTTAATGTCGGCGTACCCAACCCGTCGGGCAGCGGCACCAACTGTGCCGCGCCCATCAACCTTGGCAACAATCACACGATAACCGTGGCGCTTACGGGTAATAATATGGGCCAAATTGTTGCGGAACTGACCGTGGTCAACAATATGGGTGTCACCGTTTTCAACGCATCGCAAACAGGCACACCGGGTCAGGCTGTTATTCTGACCATGTGCAAGCCCGGTTTTGGTTGCTTAGAAGACGAGATTGTGTTTGGCTGTTGTGATGCCGATGCTACCATGGCTTTGCTCCCAGGGGCACCTGCTCGAATCTGCAACGGCGATTCTACTTCGCTGAAATTCACGGGCCTGAACGGCACGCCACCCTACACCGTGACCGTGCGTGCGGCCAGTAGCACGGATACATCGTATTTCAACGTAGTGATTCCATCTGACAATGACGGCAATCCCAACATGGACATGGACACTATTTTTGTGAAACCAACAGATACCACTACGTACTGCGCCATCAGTGTGCAGGATGCCATTGGCTGCGCGCAACCACTGATCAACCAGAAGGTGACTGTTTATGTGCTGCCGATTCCGGCCGTAGATAATGTACCGGGCCAGACCGTGTGCAATGGTGCCCAAACTAACCCGGTCACGTTTTCCGGGCCGGTGGCTGGAACTGTTTTTACCTGGACGAACAACCAAACTACTATCGGTCTTGCCGCTTCCGGTACAGGCAACATACCGGCTTTCACAGCGACAAACGCCACGAACGCACCCGTTACGGCTACCATAACGGTCACGCCCACATTCACCTCCAACGGTACGACCTGCACTGGAACCCCGAAGCAGTTTACCATTACTGTCAACCCCAGTCCCACCGTACAGCCTGTTGCCAACCAATTGGTGTGTAAAGGCGAAACAACTACGGCGGTGAATTTTTCGGGCAGCGTGCCCGGCACGGTTTTCAACTGGACGAACAACAACACTGCCATCGGCTTGGCCGCTTCCGGCTCGGGTACTATCCTGCCGTTTGTGGCCCAAAATGCTGGAAACGCGCCCTTGATGGGCACCATCACCGTCACACCGACCTTCACGAACAACGGCGTGGCCTGCTCGGGAACGCCTATTCAATTTACTATTACAGTAAACCCGCTTCCGACAGTGTTTGCGGGTTTTGACCAGATAATTTGTCAAAACCAGAATGCCGTGTTGTTGGCCATCCTCGGTGGTGGTGCCAACAGCGGCACGTGGACAGGCGGCTTGGGATCCTTTGCCAACCCGAACAGCCCGGGTACGACGTACACGCCTGACCCGGCAGAATACGGGACAGTGGTCAAACTGGCGTTCACTACGCCCAACCCGCCTGGTCCATGCCCGGGTGCTTCCGACACGGTGTTAGTCACGATCAATACCCTGCCCATCGTAGACGCAGGGGCGGATATCCAGATTTGTAAAAACGAGAACCTCGACATGAGCAAACTGGGCGCGTCCATTCAGGCCAATGGCAGCGGGGTGACTTCGGGAACCTGGAGTACCAGTGGCACCGGCACATTCCAGCCCGGTAACGCTTTTCCGCCCGGTGCAACGACATACGTCCCAAGCGCAGCGGACCGTACAAATCCATCTTTAGTACTCACGCTGACCAGTGCTGATCCGGCAGGACCTTGCGCATCGGTGTCCGATCAGGTTATTTTGTTTTTCCAGCCCAGCGGCGGCTTGGTTTGCAACGACAATGTGCAGATCGCGCTTGACTCCACTGGTATGCTCGAAATTGAAGCTGACATGATATTAGAGGCAACCATCCCGAATGGCAAGTACCTCGTGGAAGTGTTTGTGAATGGCATCAACATCGGAAACAAAGTGAATTGCTCGCATATCGGCAAAAACATAGTAGTGAAGGTAACAGACCTGTGCACGGGTGTATTCTGTACAACAACGATTACAGTGGTAGACAACCTGCCGCCCACGATCTACTGCACGGATATCGAACTAATCTGTGCGATTACGAATCTGGACCCGGTCTATCTGTCCAATGTGCTCGGTATACTCGATGCTTATCCGTTGGTGCAGGAAAACTGTGCCCAGTACACACTGACCCGCGTTGACACCTGGGTTGATCAGACGTGCAGCGACAAATACATCGGCTACCTGCGCCGGGTTTGGACCGCTAC
>JBJXEZ010000246.1:0-6804 GCA_046153695.1 Saprospiraceae bacterium | reverse complement strand
AAGACCATCGCACTGCTGCCGGGCAGCCGCCAGCAGGAGGTGCTGCGTATCCTGCCAGCCATGTTGTCTGTCACGCCTTTTTTCCCGGAATTTGAGTTTGTCATCGCCGGGGCGACTGCGCTGCCTGATGCGTTTTATGCACCGTTCCTGACCAACCACCCGACCCTGCGCCTCGTGCGGGGCAACACATACGACCTGCTTGGATCATCGGTGGCGGCGTTGGTCAAATCCGGCACCTCCACACTGGAAACAGCACTTGTAGGCACGCCCCAGGTGGTATGTTATGCAGGCAGTCCGTTGTCGTTTGCCATTGCCAAACGGGTAGTAAACGTACCGTATATATCACTGGTCAACCTGATCCTTGACCGACCGTTAGTGTGCGAACTGATTCAGGACGACCTGAACACCGAAGCGCTGAAAAACGCCCTTCGGGAAATATTGGAACCGGAAAACGCTGATGCAATCCAGGTCGGGTACCTGGAGTTGCGGCAGCGCTTGGGCACTGGCGGCGCATCGGAACGTGCGGCGCACTGCATTCTGAATATGGCAAGGCCCCGGAACGCTCAACGGCTTTGATTTTCTCGATTTCTATTGAATACGCACATGGCAAGTTGCCAGGCTTCGGATTAAGAGAGCGTGTTTATATTTCAGTCGTCGGGCTGCAAGCGGCAAATTTTGCTTCATGCTGCGTTAAAATTTTCGCCATAGACAACCGGCTATGCCTGCAAATTTCGCCTTACCTGAAACAAAATTTGCTCGCTTTCGCCTCGGCACCGAAATTTAAACACGCTCTAATACAGTACCACGCGTTTCACGGCTGTGCCGGAAGTCATTTGCAAAAACACAATTGCCGTGCCTTTGTAGGCTGTAGTGATAGAACCGTCGCCGGTTAGTGTGGTTTGCAGCAATTGTTTGCCAGCAAGATCGAACAACGTCACCTGATACGTAGTGGATGGGTCCGGTACCGAAAAGTAGAGGGTGCCCGAACTCAAACTTGGGTATACCGACACGGGCACATCCTCGTGCGTTTGGGTGGGAAGCGCTTTACACAGCGAGACACCCAGCCCTTCAAACGTAAATGAACCGGATTGGAAACTGCAAAACTTGCGTTCCGGGCCGTCTACCGCTACTGCAGAGGGTTCGTCCAAAAACAGGTATGACTCGGTCAGGCAGTCTGCGCCACCAATTTTATGCAGGCCTTCTACACAGCCGATGCCCTCAATCAGGGTACCCTTTTGGACTGCTGAATTCAACCAGGTAATGCTTTGTTGCACGCGAGTTTGGCCGCCTAAGTCAACCGTATTTACGGCTGAAATGACATAGGCCAGGTCTGCCTTATGGCTTCCATAAAGGGGCAAATAGACGGTGTCGCCTACTTGCTTGGAAAAATCATACAACAGGAGTTCGTCGTTTGGGTCGCCAGTCAATTGCGTCCGCGCGAATACTTTTTGCCCGTCCTGACGCATCAGTCGAAAATCCGAGGAATAGGCGCCAATAGTAAACTGTGCATTGCGAAGCAGTTTTTTGTACACCACGCCACCTACCGTGGTGTCTTTTTCGGGGGTGATTTGTTCGATGCCCTGCCCAACCCAGCCGGAGGTAACATGAAATGTCCATTGGTCGGCGGCATTGAACCAGATCACTTGTGCGATGCTTGTTTGGGTCAGAAAAAGGGCAAAGGCGAAAAGGGTAGCGGTGTGTTTCATGCTTAATTCGGTTGTGTTTTGTGTACTGCGAATGTGGTGTTTGAACGGAAGACACTTCAATTCGGCAATGCGTTGGCTTGACTTCAATTTTTTTACGTTTAGTACCGATGAAATAATAACCGCTGACAGCCAGTTCCGTGACCAACAGTGGCGCATCGTTGGCTCCCGGTTGTGGGTCTTTTTGATCGAATATACTCACCCCGTTCATACCGCCGAAAAAGTACCGACCCTTTTTTGCATCAAAAAAATACGAAAAGCGGTTGAACTCATTGTGCGAAAGGCCGTCGGCGGTGGTGTAGTTGCGAAACGTTTTCAGTTTGGTATCGAAATAAGACAGGCCGATAAACGTGCTCACCCAAAAGTTGCCCTTGTCGTCAGGCAAGATCCCCACGGTGTTGTTGTTCAGCAGGCCGTTCTCCCGCGAATAAATAGCGGTAACCTTGCCGGTCTTTGGCTCGAACACATGCAGCCCACTTTCCATAGTACCTACCCAGAGCAGCCCCGATTCCTCCTCGTGGATACAGGTGACGTGGTTGCTGTTGAACCCGGACGGGTCGCCCGGATCGGCCGAATAGCGCTTGCTTTCTCGTTTTTTTGGGTCAATGCGGTACAGCCCGGCCACGGTGGTGCCTACCCAGACCGTTCCATCGTTGGCGCACAAAACAAAACTGGGCTGCGCGCCCTCCATGGGCTGGCCGCCGTCTGAGTTTCGATAGGGTGTTGTTTGACCGGTGGCTGGGTCCATGTGCAGCAGGCGGCCATCGCGAACGGCCACCCAAAGCGTGCCGTTTTTTCCTAAACCGATGCCCCACACCTCACCGGTATTGCTTCGTTGTCCTGGAAGGTTTGTACCAAAAAAACGCAGGCTGCCGTTGGCGGGCACATATTTCAACACGCCGCCCACCCCGGTTATCCATAATACAGTGTCGCCCTGAACGAGCAATTGTTTCGGGTACTTGAATTGGTTGAGGAGGGCCAATTTCGGCGACTGATCGCCGGTGCGCGTCAGCGTGTTCGTTTGGGCATCCAGTTCGTACAGGCCGTCGCGCTCGGTGGAAATGTACAACTTGCCGCCGCCCAGCCGCACGATTCCGCGGATGCTGATGCCGTATGGGTCAGCACCGAGATCTTCGTCCAACAACGTCTTGAACCGCTGAGGGCGCAGTTGGTAGTTGTTGAAGCCGTCGCCCGATCCGACTAACAGCCCTTGTGTAAAATCGTCGCTGTACACCTGATCTATGACAGACTGGTGGTCAAAAACCCAGCTGTAATCCACCACTTGTCCGGCGGTAGTGATGAGGTAGCAGCCCTTCGACGGGTCGGCGGGGTTCGTTTGGTAGGCAAGCAAGTTACCCCGCTTGTCTTTGGCAAAAAAGTAGCCGTATTGCGGCAATTGCGGATGCTGGGTGATACCCGATGACGCACGGGGGTTGATGACGTACACACTATACTGGTTTAGCGTGAGCAAAATTTTTCCCTCAGCCGTCTCCGTCAAGGCGACCGATTCCGGGACGGGTAGATGGGGCGGTGCGAAAACGCCCGCGCTATACGACCAAAGGGTATGCCCGGTTGTGTCCGCATGAATTACCCGGAGGTTTTTGTCACCACAGGTAAAGGCAAACCAAAACGTACCGTCGGCAGACCGCAGGAAGCTTACTACACAATTCTGGTTCAGCCCCGGGTTAGTGGCTTCAAAAACGCGCGGAAGACGCCCAGTTTTTTCATCATAAATATGAACGACTACCTGCTTTCCCTGGGTAGTGAGGAAGTAAATAGCCCCGTCGTCTGCCTGGTAATGCGCTAAGTAGCCTCCCGAGAAGCCTGTTTTTTGGTCAAACTCGAACGGTGTGACTTGCCCGGTCAGGAAGTCGAGCAGGTCCAGAATGCCCAAAGCCGGGTCTTCGTAGGTGATCAGCAGGTTGCCCGCCCGGTCGGGCAGCAGCGCAACTATTTTTGTATGCCGGATCTTGTGCTTGTTCCGTGGCCGGGCATCGTAGTTGAGAAAACAGTAGCCGTCGAAGCGGTTGAGGCCATTGAACGTGCCGATCCAGAGGAAGCCTTGCTTGTCTTTTGCAAAAACGTTCATGTTGCGGTCGGAAAGCCCTTGCTCCAACGAGAACTTTTGCACCTGTACCATTGGAGCACGTGCTTTTTGGCGAAGCACCGGCACTGGCGCTGCGCAAACGAGCAGCAACGCCAACTTGTATACCGGAGTCCAAACCAAGAACTTGCGCGTGTTATCGCGTTGAAGGTGCCCGCAAAGATAGGGTTGCATCCCAACGGTTTTCTTCATTCATGTCAAGTTCAAGGCTTAAGCAGGTGTGCAAATACTTGATTCTGTGCCTAGTTCTACTTTGTCATTTTGACAAAATCGAACACAATTCCATTATTCTGACAAGCAGATCTAGCCACAGGGGGAATTTGAGTCACCCCCTGTGATTAGACTATACGTTCAACAAATCCTGCAAATCACTTTCCATCAGGGCCAATTATATTTCTTCAGGCAATTTTTACTCCGCCAGCACTACCCGTGTGCTCAAAACCCCGCTCGCCCCGCGCACGCTGACGGTGTAAATCCCCGCCGCCGCACCCGCCTCGCGCAGGCTAAACGACTGTTTTTGTTCCAACAACACCGTAATTTGCCGCTCTAAAACCAACTGCCCCAAGTCGCCAAAGACCGAAACCGTAACGGCCTCGCCGGCAAAGTCGCTCAGGTCAATCCAGATACGATCAGTGGTTGGGTTGGGCTGTAAGTTTAGCGTTTTAAGTTTTGGATTTAGCGTTTTGAGCGGATCATCCGAAGAACGGTTCTCCGTTTCCTGCGGCCCGTAACTTGTTCCAAGCACTGTGATCACCTGGAAGGTGGTGGCGGTGTTTCCGCATAAGTCGTCGGCGCGCCAGGTGCGGGTGACGGTGTAATCCGCCGCGCAACCACTACCTGAAGCTGCGTTGCCAAGGAAGGTGATGTGTACGTAGCCGCCGCACGCGTCGGAGGCCGTCGGGCTAACCAACGGAGGCAGCGGATCGGTACACTCGATGGTCAGCGGGCCGGGGGTGGAAGTAAACACCGGCACGCCGCCGTCCGATACCTGGATAATTTGTGTGGCTGCCGTACTGTTACCACACACATCGGTGGCACGCCAGGTGCGCTTGATCTGGTAGTTGTTCGGGCAGGTACCGCTGGTGGTAGTCTGGCCCAAGTACAGGATTGTGACCGTACCGCCGCAGGCATCCGAGGCCGTCGGGGTGCCCACTCCCGGCACCGGGTCAGAGCAGGCAATACTGCCGTCGGCGGGCACGGAGGTGAACACCGGCTTCACATTGTCCACAACCGTGATGCGCTGGGAAACCGAGCGGGTGTTGCCGCAGTTGTCGGCGGCCGTCCATCGGCGGGTGAGCGTGTAGGCGTTCGGGCAGGCGCCGGCGGTGGTGGTCTGGCCGTTGTAGGTCACGGCCACCGAGTCATCGCAGTTGTCCGTGGCCGTGGGGGTTGACACCGCGGGCACAGCGTTGCACTGCACGGTCACGTTGGCCGGGGTGCTTGTGAAGTTGGGCAGTTGCGTGTCCGTGACCACGATGCGTTGGGTCGCGGTTTTGGTATTGCCGCACAGGTCAGTGGCTGTCCATTTCCGGGTCAGGGTGTACTTGTCCGTGCACAGGATGTTGGACACCGTTTGGCCGTCGTAGGCGATACTCACTGCGCCGCCGCAGCCGTCGCTGGCCGTCGGCGTGCCCACGGCGGGGATGCTGTTGCACTGCACCGTCACGTTGGCGGGCACAAAGGTGAATACCGGCATCACGTTGTCGAACACCGTTATGACCTGGGCGCAGGTGGTGCTGTTGCCCGAGGAATCCGTGGCCCGGTAGGTGCGGGTGACGGTTTTGCGGTTGGCGCAGGTCATGTTGGTGGTCGCGTCGCCGACGTGCGATTTGACCACTCCCGGGCAGTTGTCTGTCGCGATGGCATCGGCCAGGTTCACCGGCGGCATATTGCTGGAGCAGGGTACCGTGACCGGGCCGGGGCAAGTGATTTCGGGCAGTTCGTTGTCTACGATTTCGATGAAATAACTGCATGTTGAGGTGCCGGAGCCGTCGGTTACCGTCCATTCGATCTGGAAGCGGCCTCGGTTGAAATTAGCCGTTCTGTTCGTGGAGGGCAAATACCCGGAGTATGCTTGGAGCGGCACGTTGAACTCATCCACTTGCCGGCCGCGCCATTGCAGCGTGTTGCTTCCGCAAATGCTGTTCAGGGTGGGCAATGGCAGGGTGATCAGGGCACTGCAATCGCCCGGGTCGGTGTCGTATTCGGCGTTTGGCGGGCAGGTTATTTCCGGCAGGGCGTCGTCGTTGGTGATGGTGCCGGTGCCATCGAGCGTGGGGTTGCTGCCACTGAAAATGACGTTGCGGCTGTTTGGGTTCAATGTGCTGAGGCGCAATACATATTGTTCGTTCGGCTCGATGGCGCAGTCGCCCACCACGGGCACGTTCACGGTTTTCATCGTCTGTCCAGGCGTGAGTGTGTGGCTGCCGGCCGTGTTTTGGAAATCGTTGTCGGCGAGCATGGCCGTGCCGTCCATTGATGCGTAGTTCAGTACCACGTTCGCGTCCGAGGGGTTGCTCATCGTGATGGTGAAGGTGGCGTTCACGGTGCCCGTGTTGCCTTCCGTCACGGTCGGGTTGGTGATGGTGATCACGCCCTGGTCGTCGTTGGTGATCTCGCCACTGCCGCTGCCGTCGAGGATGGAAGCGTTCACCGGGGTGTTCAGGGTCATCACTACCGTTTCGTTCAGTTCCACCGTGTTGTCGCCGTTCACCGTCACCGTGAAGTCCTGAAACAGGGCACCGCCCGCCGTGAAATTGGCCGTGCCGTTGGCAAATACCTGATAGTCAGTTCCAGAAGCAGCCGTTCCGCCAGTGATGCCGTAGTTCACCGAGCAGGCGTTGGCGTTCACGCTGCGGCTGATGCGGAACGTGAGGTTGCTGGTGCCGGGTGCGTCGCCTTCTGTCACTATCGGGTCGTCAATGGAGAACTGGGTGTTGACGATGTTGACCCGATAATCTTCCACTTCGCCATCGGCGGCCGGGCCGGCGTTTGATA
>JBJXEZ010000244.1:0-4109 GCA_046153695.1 Saprospiraceae bacterium | reverse complement strand
CGTCACGGCACGTCACACAACTTTTACATTTAATATTTTACATTTTACATTTAAAAGCGCCCTTTCAGCACAGAGAGAACATGAGCGAAGACGCTATTGCCATCTTGCCCCTTTTGCCCCTCTTGCGTTGAAAAAATGCCTTTTGCGTTTTTATAGGAAAGCCCTGCATGAAACTAGACGGTCGTCTAGTTTCATGCCCAAAAAACTAGACGACCGTCTGAATTTTAAAATTAGCCCCCGGCATGAAAAGTTGCCGGAAAATGGGCATATACCTTTGCGTCATCAAAACGGCGAAAGCAGGTTTTGCTCGGCGTTTTTCAAAAAATCAAAAAAGGGGCTTAAACCCGAACACCCCTCCGTTCCGGGAAAAAAGTAGGGCGCAATCACCGCCAAACAAAGCGTAAAGCGTGGGCGAAACAAATATGACAGCATCAGAATTATTGTCACAGTATGCCGCTGGGCAAAGGAACTTCATCTATGTTGACCTCAGTGGTGCCAACCTCAGTGGTGCCAACCTCAGTGGTGCCGACCTCAGTAGGGCCATGCTCATAGATGCTAAGCTGAGCAGTAGCAATCTTAGCGGGGCCAACCTGAATGGTGCTAACCTGACAGGTGCCGACCTGACCTACGCCAACCTGACAGGCGCTACCCTTGACGATGCCGATATCATTGCGGCGGATTTTTCCTATGCCAACCTGAAGGATGTCGACCTTAATGCAGCCAGCGCTGATGACGGTGCTCTCTTTGGTGGTGCGATAAATATGCAGACAGAATATACTCCTAATTGAAAAATAGACAAGATAAAATTTGGTGCCTGAAAAACCCCGGGGCTTTTCGCAGTCCAAAAATCTGGTGGCCATCCGGAAATTTTGGAGTTACAAATCCTCAAGGGTTTTTCAGCCGCCAAATTTTGAAACGATGGCTCGCCCGAAAAGGCATGAAACCGGGAGTTTGTCTTTGAAGCCTTCCTGAAAACTGCTCACCATTTTTTTCCAATAAACAGGATTAATACACTTCCGAAAAACTCCCTGCCACAAGCGGGCCGGGTTTTCTATGCCCCAAAAATTAAGATACTCCGCCGGTTCAACCGACTTTTTGAAGAAGTGAGGCTTGGCCCGGCGGTTTTAAGATTTCTCATTCTTCACTCTTCAAATTTTTTGATAAAATGAAAATTCAACTACCAACCTTTCCCCAATTGGCCTTTTTCGGCTCATCCTGGCTCCGGGTGTTCAAAAACTGCTGCCTTGTGCTGGCTTTGCTGTTTTTGCTCCCAGGCAGGGGTACTGCTGCGACGCCGGGCATTGCCTCCGTGAGCATTCCTCCCCTCGATGAATTGTGCGTGGCTTATTGCGATGGCACGTATTTGACCTTGAGTTACAACGAAACGTATAGTGGATATTATGACGATGCAGAGGAGGTAGCCTTGTATTTTGTGTCTTGGGAAACCCCAAATTTTTGGGTTTTGCGGAAAGACTACGAATATTTCTATGTGTATGAAACTACCTCGCCCGACCCGGCTGGAACGTATGTCTATTACGAAGGTGGCAGCAATTACCCATGCCCGGTTTCGGTAACGGTATCGACCGGTGCCTGCTGCGTTCCGCCCACAGCCTTCGATGTCACCGGCGGCGGCGCATACTATTCAGGCGGGACAGGTGTAACGGTCGGCCTGAACAATTCCGAAACGGGCGTGGATTATCAACTGCAAAATAACGGCAGTAGCGTCGGCTCGGCAGTCGCTGGCACGGGTTCAGCCATTGATTTTGGCAACCAAACAGCAGCAGGCACCTATACCGTCGTGGCGACTGCCACAACGGGCGGCTGTACGGCAGAAATGACGGGTAGTGCCAGCGTGACCATAATCCCTGCTAATTTGTGCGTGTCCTTTTGTGACGGCACTGATTTGGCCTTGCGTTATGAGCCATCGGTTGGTGGATATGCGAGCAATACCAGCAACGTCAATTTGTATTTTGTGAGCTGGAATGACCCTACTTTCTGGGTTTTGGAAAGTGGCAACTACGCTTTTGCATATTACACAGCCTCGCCTGACCCTACTGGAACGTATGATTTCTTCTATGGGGATTACCCTTGCACGGGGCCTGTGACCGTGGCGGCAGGTGCTTCCACGGCTTTTGCCGTCACGGGCAGCGGCACCTTTTGCGGCGGCAGCGGTATCAGCGTGGAAATCGGTTTGAACGGCTCGCAGGTGGGCATGAACTACCAATTGCGATTGAACGGCGTGGACGAGGGCAACCCCCTCAGCGGTACGGGCAGCGCCCTTTCCTTTGGATACAAAACGATGGCTGGCACTTACACCGTCGTGGTCGTCCCTACGGAAGGTTGCACCGCCGAAATGACTGGCAGCGTGACGGTAGGCCCGCCGACAGTTTTCGATGTCACCGGTGGCCTATACTGTGCCTTGACCGCCTCAGAATCAGAAATCGCTTTGTCAGATTCAGAACCCGGCGTCTCCTATCAACTGAAACAGGACGGAAACGATATAGGCGACCCCATCGCAGGCTTTGGTGATGCCTTTTCTTTCGGATACTTCACGGAGGGCACTTTCACGGTTCTGGCGACCAACGTTTCATCGGGCTGCACTGCCACGATGAACGGCAGCGTGGAAGCCGGGCCCAGCAACTACTGCGTAGGTAATTTATCGCTCGAAAACGAAACGGACTGCCTCAGCGGCCAAAACACTACCTGCATTTCCGACGACATCTGGACGGCAGATATTGTCGTCTCTTTCGGGGAAGTGCCGCCGACGGGCGAACTCGTGGTCAGCAGCGACAAATTTGTGAACGGCTTGATTTCGATTCCCGTCAGCGAACTTTCCGGCACGAGCCACACGATTGTGGGGGTGGAGTTTTTCGCTGATGGCACGGATGCTTTTTCTATTGAATCGGGGTTCACCATCAATGGCAACTTGGTTTACAGCAGTAATTTTAATGGCAAAAGCAGTTGCAGCAATCCTGACTTTTCCGGGCAAAGTGTTGTTGTCAGCGACATGACCGGCAGTTGCGGCTCCTTTGGCAATGGAACTTACCATGTTTATGACATCGTCAATGGTGCGCCAGCGTTTACAACTGTCAACTTTGGCACCAATACCTTTCTCAGATGGACCGGCTCGGAGTGGGAAATCCATCATATCTTTTTTGCCCGACTTGCCTCCGCCCCGGGCACACCCGAACAGGTGCCTTGCTCCGGCTGGACGGCCTTAACTCCGACTCCAGATTGCGGCACCCCGCCTACCCTCACGGGCAATTGCGATGTACCGCTCTTTCTTTCTTCCTGCGACATTACCCAGATTGAAGTAGCCAATGTCGGCGATTGCAACAACAGTGGCACCACAGACGAAAGCGACGACACTTTCACAGCAGACGTGACCGTGACCTTCGCCTACGCCCCGACGGGCGCCATTTTGATTTTGAAAAGAAACGGAACCGCCATCGCCTCGAGCCTCTCCTTGACCAGCAATGTGTCACTCCATTGCGTCACCTCTTGGACTTTTTACGGGGTGGAAATGACCGCTGATGGCGAAGCGTACAACTTGACGGCTGAATTTTCAAGCGATTGCAACTACGCTGAAACGGGTTTGGGCAATGCCCCTGCTTCCTGCTCCTGCGCCCTGAACACCGAAACTTGCAACGGCGTGGACGATAACTGCGACGGCAACATTGACGAAGGTTTCGTTTATCCAACCGTCTTTAACATCACGGGCGGCGGCGCAGTTTGTAGCGAAAACCCGGTTTCAGTATACCTGCTGATGTCCGGCGTGGAAGCCATTCAGTATGACTTACTGTTGGACGGCAGCCCCCATTCCACCTTCTACGGCTCCAGCAACGGCAACGAGGTGTCTGTTGTGATGCCAGGCACCTACACCGTGGTAGCCATCAACGCATCGGGCTGCACCGTCCTCATGTCGGGCAGCGCGACCGTCACGGAAACGGACTATTGCATCCAAGGCATCGAGCAAACCAACCGGCAATGCGACGGTCAAAACACCAGCTGCTCCGAGGACGATATTTACACAGCAGATGTGATCGTCCAATTTGCGAGCGGCATACCGCCGACGGGCACGCTTGATGTTGATTTCGTCAGTATCGACA
>JBJXEZ010000237.1:0-14635 GCA_046153695.1 Saprospiraceae bacterium | reverse complement strand
CCCCCGGTCAGGACACCGGCGACACGGACGACGACGACGATAACGGTTCGGACACGCCCGTCAACGGCGGTATCCCCTCCAACCCGATCACGCTGTACCCGAACGACGAACCAAGCAATGAGCCTGGCTCGGGCGGCGACGGCAGCGGCAACCCGCAGTATCCCGGCGGCCTGGACGACAACAACGTCAACGAAACCGTGGACTTCGGTTTCCGTCTGGAGAAAGTGGCGGTGGGTAATTTCGTGTTCATGGACAACGACGCTGACGGAATTTACAGCGTCGGCGACATGCCGATCCCGTTGGTTGACGTGTGGCTGTACCCGGCCGGAGCTAACTACGGCGTGGATGTACCGTTGATGACGGACATCACCGACCCGACCGGCTACTACTACTTCGACAGCCTGTACCCTGGACAATATGTGGTGTACATTCCGGCCTCCAACTTCCTGTTGGGCGCGGCACTGGACAGCAAAGAAAGTTATCCGGGTGTTGATGCTGGCAATGGTGACAACAACGACAACGGTCAAGATGGCCTGGTGAACGGCGGCGTTCGTTCCAACACGTTGACCCTCACGCCAAACGCCATGCCCACGAACGAGCCGGGCGCGGGCGGCAGCGGTACTGGTACCCCGGCTTATCCGGGCGGTCTGGACGACAACAACGTGAACGAGACGGTGGACTTCACTTTCCGCTGCGTGAACCCATTGCCGGACATTATTGCCGACATCACGGTGAACACCGAACCGGGTGTTTGCACGGCAGTAGTAAACTACAACGTCACCATCGTGACCACGCCTTCCGGCAACCTGACGGTGACTTACGAGTTCACGGGCGCCACCACGAGCAGCGGAAGCGGCACGGGCAGCGGCTCCACATTCGAACTCGGCGAAACAACGATCAAGATCACGGCGATAAACGCCTGTACGACGGTTGTTCAGGTATTCACCATCACGGTTCAAGACAAAGAGCCTCCGGTCATCACCTGCCCGCCGGATATGACGGTGCAATGCATGCCCGGCAACGACAATGCCACTGCCACGGATAACTGCTCGGTACAATCGGTAGAACTGCTCAGCATGGTGTACCTGGATCCGCCAATGATGTGTGTGACTGGTCGTCGTTTGGTTCGCACGTTCATTGCCACGGACGGTTCGGGCAATACGGCCACGTGCTCGCATCAGATCACGTTGAAGGACGATATCAAGCCGACCTTCACCTTTGTGCCCGCCAATGTGACGGTACAGTGCAACAGCGTGCCGCCACCTGGAACACCGACGGCTTCGGACAACTGTGCCGCCCCGGTGCAAATTGTGTACGATGGTCAGACAAAAACGAATGGCTCCTGCACCGATTCCTATGTGCTGTTGCGCCAGTGGACGGCGACGGACGGCTGTGGCAACACCCGCACGGCGACGCAGCGTATCACGGTCATTGACACGCAAAAGCCCAACTTCGTAAACCCGCCCGCCAATGTTACGGTGCAGTGCAACGCCATTCCGGCACCCAACAACCCGGTGGCCACCGACAACTGCGACCCGGATGTGGCGATCACGTATGTGGGGCAAACGAAAACCAACGGCTCGTGCCCGAATGCGTACACGCTGACCCGTCGCTGGGTTGCCTCGGACAACTGCAACAACACGCGTTCGATCTCGCAGCGCATTACCGTGGTGGACAACATCAAACCGGCGTTCACTTGGGTGCCCGGAAATGTGACACTGACCTGTACACAAACTATTCCGGCAGTAGGCTCGCCCACAGCCTCCGACGCTTGCGGCGGCACGGTGACGATTGTTTATCTCGGGGCGTGGAACATGAACGCAACATGCCCGGGCAACTATCAGATCATGCGGCAGTGGAAAGCTACCGACGTGTGCGGCAACAGCACGACTGCGGCGCAGATTATCACGATTGAGGACAAGACAGCGCCGACGTTTGCCTCGTTCCCGAACAACGTAACCATCCAGTGCAACCAGGCCCCGCCAGCGGTGAGCAACCCGATCGGTTCGGACGGCTGCGGAGGTCAAGTTAGCATTACCTACCTCGGCCAGGTGCGTACGAACGGCAACTGCGTGAACAACTACACATTGACGCGGACATGGCGGGCTTCCGACTTGTGTGGAAACTCGACTGTTCGGGCACAGGTGATCACTGTACAGGACACGCAGGTGCCGAACTTTACCAGTACGCCAGCCAACGTGACGGTGGTGTGCGCGCCAAACTGTGTGCCGCCCCCGCCGGTAGTGACGGCTACGGACAACTGCGGTTCGGCAACAGTGACCCTGGTGCAAACCCAGACTTCGGGCGACTGCTCCACGGGTTACACGGTGACGCGTACTTGGACGGCTACCGATGTGTGCGGCAACAACAAGAAGCACACGCAAACCTTCACCGTACTGCCGGCGCCAACCTTCGGGCCGCCGAGCAACGACCCGGTGACCTTTGCGCAGCGCAAAACAACGACGCAACATAGTGCAGTGGATCGAAATGAAACGGACGCACTCAAAACTCAAAACTCAAAACTCAAAACTGTAGAATTGACTCCCAACCCGACCAGCGATTGGGTAAACATTGGACTCGGCGATTTTGCTGGAGAGTCGGCGGTTGTCACGATCTACAATAAGTTGGGCCAGACGGTTTGGGAACAGCGCATACCGGCAGTGGAGGAATCCGTGCTGCGGGTGAACCTAAGACAAGCGGGCATTGCAGCAGGGCTGCACACGGTGGCTGTTCGTTCGGGCGGCGAAGTATACACGAAACGTTTGATTCTTGTGGAATAAGGAATTGCTCGCGGAATTGCTGCATGCAAGCCTGAAATTAAACATGGGTCGCTCCGGTTTTCCGGGGCGACCTGTGTTGCATTTATACCTCCGCCGCTGGCCCGTTCTCGATATTTTTGGTTTTGCTGGAAAAGTTGACGCCGATGGCGGTGACGGGCTTGTCGAGGTTCCAGAACGCTTGGTGGTAGCGTTTGTGGCGGCTAAGTTCTAAGAAACCGTCGAAAGCAATCTGGGATTTTTCGTTCAGCTTGAGCGGGGCGTTGCAGCGTGCCGGGCGGGTCTTTTTAATCAAATGGCACCTGGTTGGTGCTGATGAAAATGCAAGAGAAATAAAAAAACCGGCCGCTTCCTTCAGCGACCGGTTGGTTTAAGCCTTTGTTTCAGGGGGTACACATTTAGTCAAGTAAAAACCCAGTCGAAGTTCTTTGATAAATCGGAAAAGAAAAGTAGTGCGATGTTAAAAGCCTCGTCCCAGCACTTTTGAGCGGTGTGGATGAATCCCATATTTTTCAATTTGTCCTTTCTGACAAAAGTTTCAAGCGCAGCCACCGGGATGTTGAATTTGATGAAGCATCCCATGCAGAATGTGAAGATGAATGCTATGGCTGCTACGATGATGAGGTTGCTGATTTTGGCGGGGCATTGAAGTTGAGTTTTGTGGAGTTGGAACCCTTTGGACTTCAAATGCTTGAACATGGTCTCGATCTTGAACCTTTTTTTGTAATAGCGGCAGGCCATTTTGCCCAAGTCCATATTAGTGAGCAAGAAAATGGGTTTTTCAAACCGTTTTTCGTGCCAGCACACGGCGTTTGCGCCGTCCACAGCATGGGGCAGGAACACGGTGCTGTGTCCTTTGGGTGGCGATAGGGAGTCGATGCGCGCCGTTTCACCGCCGCAGGCCACCTGCCTGTCGCAAGAAGTGCGCAGAACGAACTCCCATTTCTGCCCGGCGCACCACTCTCGGAGTCGCAGCCCGTCGAACTCGCCGTCGCCCAGGATCACCACCCGGCACTCTGGCGGCACCACTGGCAGCAGCAATTGAAACACGTCGAGATGCATTTGCTCGGGGAAATGCCCTTTTTCGCCCGCTTTGACCACCCAGGCAACGGGTATCGAAAAGCCCCTGCATAAGACCGAGACCATCAGGCCGGTATGCCTCTTCCCCGTTTGGCTGCCATCCACCACTAAGATCAGTTCGCCACCTCGCGCAGCCATCTGCAAAAAATGGCCGACAAACGGCATGAAGAACGTCTCCCAATCAACCCATTTGTTGCCCATCCAACGCTTCGTCTGCTGTAGAAAACTGTTCTTCTTGCTCGCTGAGTAAGATTCGCAAGGCTGGCTAAGGCTTTCCAAGGTGCAGTTCTTGTGCTTCACGCAGCCGTGTACGAGGCTCGCCAACAAATGAAGGCGACGAAGGTGGTTGCCGCTTGGATTAACTTCGCTTACCTTGACCAGAAAATCTAAAATATCTTTGTAAACGCTTTTGCGCATCGGAAGGGGGGATTGTTCTGTGGAAAGCACAAAACTCCTCTTCCTTTTTCTTTTCCAATTGTCAAAGAACTAACTCACTTTTCTTCTCACCTAAATGTGTACCCCTCGAAATACCCTTTGAAATGTAGGGTTGTTAGTTTTTTAGTTTTTTACTTTGCACCGTCTTTTCACGCCACGCGTTGGGCTTCCCAACAGATAATCTGCTCCCATATACCGTTTACGATCTTCCTTTTTAAGTCGGCCTTTGGGCTGCTTTTATGGTATTTTCGTGTACTAAGGTAAGTTTTAGAAAAGATGCAAGACATTAGAGAGCTGGTGCATTTCGTGGCGTTGAACAACCCACAATTGTTGAAAGGAAATACTTCCAAATTTGGCGCGGACACCAAGCCGGGCGCGCTTTTCCATGCTTTGGCAAAAGGCAAGGTGGAGACCGACGAGGACGCACTGCAGTTGTTGTATGGCTCAAAAGAAGATAATTCCGCGTACAGAAAAATCAAATCGGGGCTTCGCGATACCCTGCTCGAGAGCCTGTTGAACCTTGATCTCTCATCGGGTGCGTTTACCGACTACCAGCAGGCCTACTACGAGTGCCACAAACAATGGCTTTACGTGAAAATCCTGATGGGCCAAAACGTAAACGTGGCCGCCATGTCCTTAGCCAAACGGCTCCTGAAGCAAACGGTGAAATACGATTTCACTGCGCTGAGCATGGACATAACCTCGTACTTGCGCATTCAGTACGCCCTTCGCGAAGGAGACGACAAGCGTTTTTCCGAAACCAACCAACAGTTTGCGCATTTTCGGGACGTATACGATTCCGAAAGCGTGGCGGAAGAGATGTACTCCGTGTTGGTGGCCAAGTATATCAACTCGCGTGCACCCAAAGTCAAGGCCAGCGCAGCCATTGAGGAAAACTACGGGCACCTGGCTCCTATGCTGGAGCGTTTAGACTCCTACCGCTTGCACTTGTACGGTCGCCTGATCGGCCTGATGCGTTTCACCACCACCAATAATTTTGAAAAGGCCCTGATTTTTTGCGACGAGGCCATTTCTTTTTTCCAGTCTAAGCCCTACCAGGCCCGTGTGCCGGTTCAGATTTTTTTGTACGAAAAACTGATCTGCCATGTGCAGCTGCGCCAGTTCGAAGCGGGCAAGGATGCCGCCAGGCAATGCGCAAAATACCTGAAATCCGGCACGTTCAACTGGTTTAAATACCAGGAGCTGACGCTGAAATTGGCTATGCACACCGGTCAGTACCAAGAAGCCTACGACCGTATTGACGAAGTGCTGACCCATCCGAGATACCAGTTCTTGCCCGAAAACGTGAAGGAAATCTGGCGCATCTACGAAGCGTACCTGTATTTTTTGGTGCTGTTGGGCAAAGTGAAAGTGCCCGAGGGTAGCCCGTTCAAATCGGGCAAATTTTTCAACGAAGTGCCAATATTCTCCAAGGACAAATCGGGCCTGAACATCGCCATTCAGGCCATCCGGTTCCTCCTGCTCATCGCCGAACGCAAGCAAGCCCAGCTCTACGACGAGACCGACTCTTGGAACCAGTACTGCTACCGCTACATCAATACCCCCCAGACGAAGCGCAGTTTCAACTTTTTCAAAGCCCTGTTGCACATCCCCGCCGGGCGGTTCGACTTGGCCGAGGTGGAACGAAAGGCCAAGCGCAACCTGGAGCAGATGGCACAATTGCCCTTGCGCGTGGCCGACCAAGTGGACGAGATCGAGATCATACCATACGAAGATCTTTGGTCGCTGGTGCGCGAACTGTTAGCGCGCCGATGACCAGAATTTGCCCCCCCCCATTTTGCCAGACCCCATTTGCAGGACACGTTTCAACCGTTTTTTAATCCCTGCCCGAGAGCGCGGCAGCTCCTGTGTTCAGCAATCATTATCTAACCATTATCATCATGAATTGTGCTACACTCTCTCGAGCGGCCAAGTGCCGCTGTTTAATCCGGTCTTCGGTTAGTGTCGGTGTCGACACACTCGAAATTTGACCTTTCTCCTTCGCAAACACGCTCCCCCTATTGGATTTGGCGATGGCCGATCCGCTTTCCTATGAAGTACAATTGGGCCGTCCCGTCAACTCGGGATGGCCCTTTGTTTGAGCAAAGCGTTCCTTATGTGCTTTTTGCCGAACAACAAATGGTAAACGTGCTGCCCATACTCGGTTCCGAGGCTACTTCGATGCGGGCACCTTCTTTGCGCAGGAGCTCTTGGCACAGGTACAGCCCGATGCCCGCCTGTGCGGAGAATGTTGAGTGGGCCAATGGGCCGGGCTTGAACAATAACAATCCGTCCTCTACCGCAAAGCCGGGGCCTTCGTCGCGAACCGATAGGCGATACTCGCCTCCAACGATCTCGCTCTTGACCATGATCTGTTTGCCCACGGGGCTGTGACGTATGGCGTTCGATACGATGTTGCGCAGGGTAATCTGCAGCAAATCGGGGCAGCCCATGATGGCCTGACGGGCATCCACCGCATTGCTGACGTGCAGTTTTTTGTCAATGATTTCGTTCTGATTGGCTTCCAGTACATTTTCGACGAACTGAGCCGGGAGCACTTCTACTCGTTGGCCATTGGCCATATTTTTCATTTGCACACTGGCCCACGCCAACAGGCTGTCGGTCATCAGGGTCGTCCGGGCCACAGTGTCGCGGAGCAAGGCAAGGTTTTCGGCGCAAGGTGGCCGATCGTTCAGCAAGATCAGCGCTTTGTGCAAGGGCGAACGCAGGTCGTGGGAAATAATGCCGAAAAGACGGTCTTTCAATTTGTGGAGTTGTTCGAGTTCGTCGTTCTGTCGTTCGATTTTTTTGTATGTCCGCAGGCAGAAAAGCAAAAATGCCAACGCCGCCAAAGCGAGCACGCCGGACAGTGCCCACGCGAAAACGATCCGGTTCTGCTGGTATCGGGCTTCGTCGAGTTGCGCTTTTCGTTCCGCATCCTGTTGCGCCGATTGCTGCCGAAGCAGTATTCTTCGGGAACGGCCCACCTTGTCCTGGTTTGCTATCGAGTCCTTGATGGACAGCACTTTGTTCAGGTCAGAGATGGCCTTGGACGACTGGCCGAGTGATTCCAAGGCCTCGGCCCGGGTTTTCAGGATGATCGTTTTGTAGTAGTTGGAGCGGGTGGAGTCGGCCCAAACGAGGGCGATATTGGCGTAGCGCAGGGCCTCGGCAGAAAAACCTGTTCGTTGGCCCAGAGCAGCGGCTCGGGCGAAATACGCCACTTTCAGCGCTGGGGTATTTATTTTTTCACTTAGGTTGGACAAGGCTTGCAGGTGAATTTTGGCCAAGCGTGATTGGTCGAGTTTGTGCAGGCAGTCAATGGAAAGCCCCAGCACTTCGGCCTGAAACCGCAGATTGCCTTGGTTGCCGAACAGCCAATAGGCCCTTTCGAAATAGTGCAGGGCGCTGTCGGGTTTGCCCATTTCCATATAAATGGCACCAAGCATCTTGAATACCGGAGCCAACAAATTGCTGTCGTTGGCCAATTGCGCCTCGGTTTGTGCGGGAGCCAGATAGTCCAGTGCGTACGAATACTGCTTCAGCCCCGCTAAAGCACCCATCAGGCCAGCGTAGGCTTTCAGGTTGAGTTGGCGCTCGGGCTTGCTGGCGGGAGCCGGGATGAGGGATTTTTTTAAAATACTGAGCCGCATTGTCGTAGTCGTCGTGGTCAACAAAGATACACGCGATGTTCAAATTGGCCTTTCCCAAGCCGAGGGCATCACCTGTTTTTTCGTAAACAGTTTTGGCCTGGTAGTAGTGTTGCAAGGCGAGGTCGTACTGGGCGCGGGAGTAAAGGGTTACACCCAGCGCGTTGTGCGCTCTGGCCAACAAGCCAATATCCGCTTGGCCACGGGCTTCTTCCACGGCCTTTTTGGCAAAAATCAGGGCGCTGTCAGTCGAAATCAGGGCATACCGAATGGTGAGGCCAATGTACGCTTCTGTTCGTGCGGCGGGCGTTCGGGCAGCGGTCAGGGCCTTGAACAGGATGTCGGTATTTTGCAAAAAATTTTGAGCGAGGGCTTGGCGGGGGGGCAGAAACAACACAAACGAGCATAAAACTGGCCAATATAGTGAAATTATCCTCATGTGTAACAATTTGTGGTAGAATGATTACGGCTCATTTGGCCCCTTCGGTCTGCTGGCAAAAAGGTCAAAAAGTCTGCTTGTTACTTCATATTGGTCGGGCGGTCACATCGGTAGTCTTCACTCCGGACGAGGGCATCCTCCTGCCCACATGGGCGGCACGCCGCGAATAGGCTAAGCAAAAGTAGTGCATGTATTCCCCTTGCTATTATTTTTTCTCTGGCCGCCTTGCTTCTCAGGCTTGGCGGCGGGCGGTTCAAAACCTGGAATGCTAAAGCAGGTCGGGTTGGCCCGTTTTTTTATCAAAACAGGCACACAAAATCGCCTGCTTTTTTCCAAAACATCCTTTGGTGTGACAAAAAAATGGTGCTGATTTTCAGTGCATTAAAAAGAATAGCGTTCCAAAAAGTAAGCGCTTTGGGTGCTACAAAACCCGGCTTTTTTTTAACGACTCTACACAGGTCTGCTCGGACTTTTGACCTGCCGTTCAACACGGATTTGCTTTTTCTAATCAATAGATCAGTTAATCGTCATGAAAAGTCCGAACACTACCTGCGTAGAGCAACCCTCCGCCTTCCTCACTCGCGGCACCCTTGTCGCCTCAGTCATTGATATTGACGTGACCATGATTTAAGGTGCAAAACGATACCAAAAAGAATGGTTCAAGCAGTACAAAATCCGCCATCAATAGGGCTGGCTGCTGGCTATACAGACCAGTCGATTCGCGCCGAGGTTGTCTTCGGCACGCCGAGTAAGCACTGTTCCGGAAATGGTATCTGCATGGTGTCATACCGGCCCTTGCGACTCACTGCCATCCGGTGCCCCCATGCCCCGGCCCGCATCAGGCGGGTTCCCGGCGAGGGTTTGGTGTTCCTTTTCGCAAAGGAACACATCAACACAGACGAACTACTGGCTTATTTTTCTGATCAATATTTTCTTGTGGATGAGTCATTTGCACTGCCGACCCAATTGGTCAGGATATGGCAATTGGACTCGCTCTGGATACCCTCCGGGCACTACGCTCTGGAAGAATACACGCGGGAGTGGCGGCTGTTTTTGCCCTTTCCCGGCGATCCTGCCTTGGCACCGCCTTCGAAATACAGTTATTCTAATCAAGGCCCAAATTGGTCAAACGCACATCCTGCCGCGCCACTTTTCGAACCCGAAAAGCACATGGACGCGGCCTTCAAAGACTGAGATTTTCACGGGACGACTCCTGCGGCACAAACGAGTACTGCGGGGTTCTCATGAAAAATCAATTTCGAGAACTAACCAACGGGAAAATGCTCTTAATCGACAGATTATCAATTTGATAAAAAACCATGTTGTCGCACGCTAAAAATAAAATGCAACCCACTGCGGTGCCAAAACCTATCCTGTCAACGGGATGGGTTTTGGTGTTTCTGGTTTGTACGATCGGGTGTCAAAGGCAGGAGAAGTCTGCCCATGAGGCATCGAAGCCAGCGTCGGCGGGCACCAATGCCCAAGCCCTATTTTGCGGCACGGCTATCCCATTCAACGCCCTTGAATTGCAACCTGTATCCTACAAAAACGGAGTTGGCAATAGCCGGTTGGCAATTACCACCTGTCACTAATAAAATGACACTATTCTCCACATTAATTATAAGCACATTTTCACATGAAAAGTAAACGTTTACTTGTCGCGCTCTGCGCATTTGCTCTGGTGACCGGGCTACTCGTCCTCCCGTTTTGGAACGCCACCGCTACGAGCGAAGTGCTGCCGCCTTTAGCGGCCATCGATTTTTCTAGGGCCTTGTGGGTTGCGCTGTTTTTGATGCTGGTTGCTCTTGGTTTGCCGACACCGATCAGGAGGCTCTTGCGGCATTTGCAGAGGCAGTATGCAGCCGAGGGGGCTTTCTCAGGCATACGTCCAGTAGGCACTATAGCAGCACTTCCCTTGCTGTTAGCCCTGTTTTTGACGAACATCCATACAGCAAAGGCGCAGGTCTCGCTGGGGTTGAATACTACCGTAGTATCGGAGACTCCACGTTTGGGCGAGCCTTTTTCAATTACGATATCGTACGGGGTGATAAGTAATGTTGCTTCCTTGCAGGGCGCCTATATTCTGGTGGATTTTCCGGCAGGGGTTCAATTTGTCTCGCTTTCGCCAACGAGCCACATTGCGTTTCCACTGAAACCGGGAGGGGGAGGCCCCAACCCGGAAATTATCATTGACCCCATGGACAATAAACGGAAACTGAAGATCTACTTCATTGATCCGCTGCCCTCCGGTTCTGCAGGGGACGTAGTAGTCTCGGCGGTAATACCGAACAATCTGGCCTGCCCGATGGATGATTTTGATATTGCTTCTACCGGTTATGTGAACGATCCGATGTCGCCGGGCAACATCCTGACCTTCCCGGGGTTACCGGCCAATATCAACGTCGTGGTAGAAGGCGAAAACAATTGGAATCTTAATCTGGTATCCTCCGTTTCGGTGTGCGGCTCCTGCCCGGCATATGGAGGGACAATTGTACCCGTCATTACGGCTGATCCGGGCTGGGTACCCGCCGATTTTGTTAATGTGGTTATTACACTGCCCCCGGCGGCTACCAGTATAGTTTGTCCAGGCTGTACGTCCATTGATATGCTCAATAAAACGGCTACGTACAACTTCGGGGTGTCGAATGAAAACAACAGCAACGTTTCGCTGACAATGCCCGGCAATTTCCTCGAGTTACCGCCGATTTCTTTTTGTTTGCCTGGCCCTGCCGGTACGAGTTATCAGGCCTGCGGCAACATGACCGGTGAGCCCAAGATAGCCTGCATGAATCTCCCCAATTTTACGGACAATGAATGCTCCACATTAACAGCTCCACTCAATCCAACTTCTGGAGTTTTATGCAACTATCTACGGTTTAGAGGAACCCAAGTTGGTTCGGAAGGTGATTTGGAAGCCAGTTTTTTTAATAATGGCCAGACCTGCCTCGATTCGATGAAAGTTGACATCACCATCCCGGTATCCGTGGATGTGTTGAATATTCCTGCGCCGACCTATAACCAGCCCGGCCTTGACGTTTTGGTACTGTTCATGGACAACAATGCCGTCACAGACACACTGGGTATGTATGTAACCGGCGCTGGCGGATCTTTTAATGCAGCGGCTTTGGCTGCTGCTCTCGCCTCCACAGGCGGTACCTATTTTACAAAATTCACATTCATCTACAGAGGCACGATCTTTCCAGGTTTTGGCCCTGACCCTGATTTAAAGATCAGGTACAAAGTGCGCGAGACGACTGATCAACTGGGCAACCCGATTGTCGGAGCCAATCCCCGCATACCGAGGGAAGATCTGGGTAGTTGCAATAATGCCATCTTAAACCAGAGTCAGGGCTACACTTGCATCTACTCCGAGATGGATGTGACCGGTTACAACGGTAACGGCCCGACTGCGTATAATTGTAACAAGAATGCGGATCAAATTGTGCGTACGCCTCCCGAGGGTATCCACAATCCGACCAAGTCGGTTGTGGGCCCTACTACTGTGCGGCCTGGCGAAACAGGGAAATACAGGATCACGTTCCAAAACTGTTCCTACGCTTCCAATAATGTGGCAGTATTTGATGTTTTGGATCCCTTGTTCACCTTCGATCCATTGAAGGTTACCTACTCGCTTGGCCTTACAACTCTTAACGCCATGCAGCCTGGAGGCAACCCACTCACTGTCACAACGCTGATGGACGGGTCCAAGGTGCTGAACTGGGTATGGACAAACGTGCCGGCGCCTCCTCCAGGCAATACTTGTTCTGAAGTCTATACGATCACCTACGAGGTTGGTATCCCGGATGGTACTCCTCCGGATACCATTGCAAACTGCATTATCACAGATTGGGATGAGGCTGGTTTGGGGAACCACCCCAACGGTGATCCCGTAGTAGATCCCTCTCCTGCGCCCCCAATTCTTGGTAATACGTTTGAGCCTTATGCTCCGGACACCTGTAATTACGATATGGTGATTCCGGCCGTAGCGGAATTGGAATCCAGGAAAGGAGTGAAGGGTTCTTGCGACGCAACCTACCCCAATAATGATTATATCTATTTCGATGTGAACAGCAACGATCCAAATAACGGCGTTGCACTGGCATACCCCGGTGAGCAGTACAAATACCGGTTTGAACTGGAAAATACGGGTAACGTACCCATCGGAGATTTGATAATTTTTGATATTCTACCAACGGTAGGCGATAACGCAGTCTCGGCACCTTTCCCACGCGGCTCGGAATTCAGCGCCACTCTGGTAGAACTGATTCTCCTGAATCCAATTTTTATAGGAAATGTAAAAGTAACTTACTCCACGGAGGGCAATCCCTGCCTGCCTGAATTAATAAAAATAGACGGCCCTTACAATCCTGCAAACTGTACCCAGATTAATAACTGGAGCGAATCTCCTCCTGCTGATTTAGCCACAGTTAAATCAATAAGAATGGAGTTCATCAATGGTTTCACACTGAATTTTGGAGAAGTTTTTTCAGTTGAACTAACCATGCAGGTACCTGTTGGCACGCCCCAAAACAAGGTAGCCTGGAACTCTTTTGCCTTCCAAGGCGCACGGGCAGATCCTGCAGGTATCAACCCGATCACCGGGCTCCCGAGGAGGATTCCTGTAGCCGAACCCACAAAAGTTGGTATCAAGACGGGGTGCTCGATCCCGAAACTGACTATTGGTAATTACGTGTGGATTGATAACAATCTGGATTTGGTGATTGATGGTACTGACGGTAATGGTCTGCAAGACCCCGTAGAACGCGGTGTAAATGGTGTAAAAGCCTACCTCTGGCAATCCATGAACAACACCAAAGGCGACGGAGATGATACTCGCATTGACTCTACCTATACTGCTCCGGACATCAACGGGAACGACGGCTATTACCTGTTCACGGTACTTAACCCGGACCCAAACAAGTACTACTACGTTGTTTTCGACATTACAACTGCCAATTTGCCTGCTGGTACACTGCCTACCACGCAAGATGTAGGAGGAAACGGAAACGATGCGCTGGATAGTGATGTGGACCCTGTCATGTTTATGACCGGTATGGTCGGCCCCTATTCCGGCGGGGCGGAAGATCTTACGCTCGACATGGGCCTTATTCCGGGCTTCATCTGCACCGTTATTCCTATGGTGCGTATTATTTGTAATAACAAGGGAACTGCTGACCCAGCGGATGACACTTACTCGTATGCGATTAAGTTGGACCGATATGTGAACGGTGTATTAGACAACACCATGGGTTCCGGCACCTTTGGCGTGAATGTGGATATCCAGCAGATATTGCCGTTCGATCTGATCGAAGACGTGGATGTACAGATCAACCTCGCCTATGGCGTGGAGCATTTCATTCCGATGGAAGTAAACATGGGCGAATTTGGCATTGCCGGTTTCGACGACTTGTACTTCCGTATGTACGACACGGACGATATCACCTGCCGCGCCGCGATTAATCGCCGTCGGCCGGCTACGTTGAGTTTCCAGAACGTACAGGCCGTAAATGCGCCCAACGTGGCGATTTCTACCTGTATTGATGACGGGTTTGGTAATCTGAGCTACAACCTGGAAGGTACTTTGGTGGTCGGCAATGGTGAACTACCCACTAATGCAAAGATCGAGATTTTCTTTACCGAAGTAAACAGCGGCAACATCGCGCACAGTCAGACCTTCATGATTCCTGGCGCACCAGCCAATATTCCGTTTAGCTTCACCAATTTGAAATGCGACGGCGATTCGTACGACATCATGGCCCGGTTCATTGATTTGGATCCGCCGATGAATGAAATCATGGACCCCTGCAATGGATTGATTCGTTTCAACGAACCCTGCTGGCTGGACATTACGGACGTGGACATCACGGATAACTGTCGCTCCACAGGCAACTATATCGTCACGATAACAGGAACTTACTACAATGCTCCGACCAATATGACCATCGATATTACAGGCGCAAGTCCGTTCGATGACCCGGCTGCAAAAACGTTGGTTCTGACCACTTTCGCTGATGGCACGAACGTAATCCTGGAGACCTTCACCAAGGTCTGTGATGGACAGTTGCACACCGTTTCAGCCTCCTTTGCTGGAAATAACCTCTGTTCGGATATTGATTCCTACGAAGGTCCGCGCGACCGCGACTTGGGGGACTTGCCCAACACATTCGGTACGAGCCTGAACGTGGCACCCGGCGCAGCATTCCACCTTATTTTCAATGATATGTATCTCGGTTCCTGTGTGGATTCGGAACTTG
>JBJXEZ010000266.1:0-7052 GCA_046153695.1 Saprospiraceae bacterium | reverse complement strand
AAATCTAAATTTTTAAAAGAGTCCTGCAACATCCAAGTGCCTGTACCCTCGAACACAACCTCACATTTAAAACCATTGCTTGCACTTTTAATTGTCGAAATATTGTTCGTTCGGAAGCGCATCGTGCCACCAAAGTTAAAATCCATGTCGGTCGCCAGCGTTACTGAGCCGTAGATGTGCAAGTTAACGGCGGCGCCTATCAGGTGATAAATCTCCGGCTCGCCCGTCACGCCTGTCCAGTCCATGTTCAGGCAGTACGCATCTTCCGTCACGGTCACCTGGTCGCCCGGCGAAAAGCCGGAGAGCGCGGTGAAATGCACATTCGACGCCCCGTTCGGCAGGCAGGCCCCGGGCGCACCGCCGTCGGTTTCCGACCAGTGCGCGGGATCGTTCCAGTCGCCGTCGCCGCCCACCCAGTAGAGGTCGAGGCCGGGGTTGGGAGCGGTAAAAATCCAGCCGGTGTTGTTGCCGAGGTTCACGCCGTCAATGACTTCCAGCGGATCGGAGCCGGTGGCGTGGCAGTCTTCGAGGATGGCGCAATGCACGGTCTGTTGGGCGCCGGAATTGTTCACGAAGTTGAAATGCGTGCCGTACTGCCACGATTTGATCGTGATAAACTGCGAGCAGGTGCCCGCGCCGAGGGCGGTGAGGGTACCGCCGGGGAGGATGGTTTGGTCGGTGCCCCAAGTGGGGTAGAAACCGCTGATCGTGTAGGTTTTTCCAGCGGTTAGGGTCAAGTTGTGGTAGTTATTGGCATTGTAAATAGTCCCGTTGCCCAGAAATAGCACATTTTTCAATTCCGGTACGATGTTGCCATATGCATGGAGTGCTCCATCCTGGTGAAACGTCAAGGTACCGTCAATATGCCCCCACGCAAAGCCGCCTTGACCACTTGGGATATTGCCAAAAAAACTTACGTCGTAAAAGCGGATAGGGGATGTGAAAAACTGCGGGCCTTCTAAATAGGCTTGGCCATACATTTTGATGTGCGAAGTGCCCGCATCGAACTGGGTGGCTAAATATGCGAAAAAAGCATGGCCGCCAGACATGATAAACTCCGAACTTCCTAAGTGCAATTGCCCATTCGGGACGTGCGAATTGCCATAAAAATTTGCCCCGATCGTCACCTTCCACCCATTGGTTTCAATCAACCCACTCTGGTGGTACACGTTTTCGTTCACATAAAAATCACCCACCAGATTCCAGCCGCCACCGGAGCCGGTGAATACCACGTCTTTCGGAAAATGCACGCCGTTGCAGTCAATGTCGTGCATGGTGGCAATCCCTTGCATTTGCACCTGCCCAGTGAAGGTGATGCTCATGTTTGGGTCGAGCGTTGTCGAACCGTAAATGTCAATCGGCCCGCCGCCGCCGCCCCACACCGTGCCTGCCGGCACCCCCGTCCAGTCCATGTTCTTGCACTTCGGCACCGTGCTGCCCGCGTCCACATTCACGGTGTACGCTGTGCCAGCGTTGGTGTCGCCGAAGTACACGTCGTCGTCTGCGGTGGGTACGTTGGCGTGGTAGTGCGCCGGCAGCGTCGGGTTCGGGATTTTGGCCCAGTGGGTGCTGAAGGCGCTCCAGGCGCCGGAGCCGCCCACCCAGTAGTAGTCGAGGGCGGAGAGGTTGGTGCCGAAAAAGAGCAGCAGCAACAGAGCGCTCAGTTTGTGTTTGGTACTGGTGTTGACGTTTTGCATGAGAAGACTGGTTATCGTTCGAAATTGATTACACATACGCGGCATTCGTCCGGGCGAAGGCCCGGACAACGCACAAATCCTTCGGCGCACAGGTCTGTTACCCGCGCCTCGGAAAAGAACCAGTCTTGAGGAAAAACACCTTTGTCGGAATGCAAATACAGAAACGCCCCGCCTTGCCTCAAACGGACAAGGCGAAAACGCCTGAGGTATTACCGCCGGCATAACTGCCGGACGCCGACTTGATTAGTAGGAGAGATTACTAAAGGTGAGTGTTCGAGTGCCAAGGTAAAGGCATAATTTTGTGAACGCGAACAGGTTGGCTCGATAATTTTTTTGATGGGTCCGTTTGGTATTTTTATCAAGCGAGGCTATGCGTGGTGAGCAGAAAAAAATTGCTGCGACTTCAGGGGTGGATACCTATTTTTGTCACAAAAAAACCATCATGGCTAAAGACAAATACCACGAAAACGTCCGGCAAACCCTGGAAAAGGATGGCTGGAAAATCACAGAAGACCCTTATTTTCTGATGGTAGGGAAACGACGCGGGTACATTGACTTGGGAGCGGAACGAATCATTGTTGCCGAAAAAGGGTCGGAGAAGATTGCCGTTGAGGTAAAGAGTTTCATTGGCACTTCTGATCTCGACAGTTTTGAGGATGCCCTCGGTCAGTTTTTAATTTACCTGGTAGCATTAGAGGAAAAAGACATCACAAGGACGCTTTACTTAGCCGTCCCGGAGGCGTTTTACGAGCGCTTCTTCGACGACCCTTTCTTTTTGCGGTTAGCACAACGTTTTTGGGTTAAAATGTTGGTATTCAATGAAGAAAAAAATAGCATTGTGCAATGGATAAATTACTGAAATACAAAAATATTGTTCGAGAGTTGGCTGAGTTTATAGCCGCTATTTCGCCTTCTTCCAAAGATGTAGAGGTTCAAAAAATCATTGATGATGCGAATGGGCACTACCTTTTGTTTTCTGTTGGCTGGGAAAATAACCGCTGGGTATATGCCAGTTTTGTGCACATTGACGTGAAAGAATCCGGCCGGGTCTGGCTACAGCATGACGGTACGGATTTGCGCATTGCAGACGAACTCGTAAACAGGGGGATTCCCAAAAGCGATATTGTCATTGGATTCCAGGCGCCGCATGCCCGGAAACTCATGGAAGAATACGCGGAAATATAGACAAATTTCCGCCCGGTTGGAGTCTTAGCAAGCAGCTCCACGTGAGGCTCCGTAGTGAAATCCCCGGCAGGGCAGCATTTCCGCGATGCGACAAGGGCGAGCGTTCTTTACAAATCCGACACGGCATTCCGGATTTGTAAAAAAACGCACTACTTTTTTACTCCATGATACCATGTTTGCTTTCCGATAAAGTCCATCAATTGGCCGCCAAGATGCCCGTCATCAGCATTGCCGGCCCGCGCCAGTCAGGCAAAACGGTACTGGCCCGGCAACTTTTTCCGCAGTACCGATATGTCAATTTAGAGAACCTGGAACAACGGGCGTTTGCTCAAAACGACCCGGCAGGCCTCATCCGCACGTATCCCGATGGCGTGGTTATTGATGAGGTACAGTACGCCCCGGATCTGTTTTCCTACATCCAGGTGCGGGTGGACGAAACCCGGCGCAACGGCGAATTCGTGCTGACGGGATCGCAAAATTTTCAAATCAGCGCACGTATCGGGCAGCGTTTGGCCGGCCGTGCGGCGAATGTTTACCTGCTGCCATTTTCCATGGAAGAGCTCCGGCAGGGTGGCTTGCTGCCCACCGATTACGAGACGCTGCTTGTCCGGGGGAGTTATCCCCGCATCTACGACCAGCAAGTCGAGCCAGGGGATTTTTACCCGTCCTACATCGAGAACTATTTGGAGCGCGACGTACGCCAGTTGGTGCAAGTGGCCGATCTCGGCAAGTTCCTGTTGTTCATCCGGATGTGCGCCGCCCGCACCGGGCAATTGTTCAACCAAAGCGCTATCGCCGTCGAAGCCGGTGTGGATGCAAACACCGTGAAGCGCTGGCTGTCCATTTTGGAGACCAGTTTTATCGCCTTCCGCCGTATTTTCGGAACTACAATAAACGGCTGCTCAAGACGCCGAAACTCTACTTCTACGATACGGGCCTTGTCTGTTCGCTGTTGGGCATTCGTACGCCGGAACAGTTGGACAACCACTTTTTGAAGGGCACCTTGTTCGAAAATTTCACCATCGTCGAAACGATCAAACAGTTTCACCACCGAGGTATTCGCCCCCTGTGCTATTTCTGGCGCGATAACACGGGCAATGAAATTGACCTGCTCATTGAGGATGGTGCGCGTCTGTATCCGGTGGAGATCAAATCGGGCCGCACGCTGCAGGAGGGTTTTTTCAAAAACCTCCATTTTTTTAACAAGATATCCGGCAACCCGCCGGAGCACGGCTGGGTGATCTACGGAGGATCGGAACAGCAGGCACGCTCGTACGGAAATGTGGCGGGGTGGGAGCGCTTGCCGGTTTGGAGCGGGATGTAGACCCGTACTTCCCGGAACAGATGACAGGTTAAGTTTTTTAACACTTGCCCCCCTCTGCTTACCATTTGGTTAACATCGTGCAAACCTTACGGTTAAAGTTGATTTAAGGCCCGCGCAAACGTTAAAATCCGCTGCATAACGCCGTTTCTTTGCAGTCTAATTTTACGAACAAACGAGGCATGAACCTTCGACAACTATTTCTGACCCTGCTGGCCCTGCCGCTCGCCGCGGCACTTGTTTCCCAAAACCCCGTCAAGTGGGCATTCACCCCAAAAGATGCCGGAAACAGTGAATACGACCTGATTTTTACAGCCTCCATTGACGAAGGCTGGACCACCTACTCCCAGTTTCTCGAAAGCGAGGATGGCCCTGTGGCTACCGCTATCACCTTCGAAGAGGGCGCACACTTCCAACTCAAAGGCAAGGCCAAGGAAAGCGGCAACAAGTACACCAAGTACGACAACGTATTTGGCATGAACCTGACCAAGTTCTCCGGTAAAGCCATTCTCACCCAACGTGTGAAAGTATCGGACGCGAGCAAGCCCATCAGCGGGTATGTGACATTCATGGTCTGCAACGACGAGATGTGCCTGCCGCCTAAGGACGTGGATTTCAAGTTCGTCCTGCCCACAGCCGCAGGAAAGGCCGACCCCGGAACACCCAAGCCGGAAGAAAAAGCCGACCCAACAACGCCCGCACCGGGCAGTGGTTCTGGCAATGACACGGGTGCCGCACCTGCAACGACCGATACCAGTTCCTCAGCATCCGCGACTACAACCGCCGATGCCGGCCCGGAGCGGCCCGCAGACGCGAATTTTCAGGGCTTCTTCGACTCCAAGCGGGCGATCAACTCCAACGAGTACGTCAACGCCTGCGCCGCCGAGGTGGAGGAAAGCGGTTCGATATGGTGGGTATTCATCGCCGGTTTTTTGGGCGGCCTCATTGCGCTGCTCACGCCCTGCGTGTTCCCGATGATCCCGCTCACGGTCAGTTTTTTCACCAAACGCTCCCGCGACCGCGCCACGGGCCTGCGCAATGCGCTGTGGTACAGCAGCAGCATCGTACTCATTTACGTCGGCATCGGTATTTTGCTGACCTCCATTTTCGGCCCCACCATCCTGAATGAAATGAGCACGGACATGTACTTCAACCTGCTCTTTTTTGTGGTATTTGTGGTATTTGCGCTTTCGTTTTTCGGACTTTTTGAAATCACGTTGCCCTCCTCGTGGGTCAACGAGAGCGACAAAATGGCCGACAAGGGCGGAATGCTCGGAATTTTTTTCATGGCTTTCACGCTGGCCCTCGTATCGTTTTCCTGCACCGGCCCCATCGTGGGTACGCTGTTGGTGGAAACGGCCAAGACCAATGCGGGCGACGCGCTTTTCGGGATGGTGCCCATCCGCCCATTGGTGGGCATGACCGGCTTCGGGCTGGCGCTGGCGCTGCCGTTCGGGCTGTTCGCTATGTTCCCCGGCTGGCTGCAGAGCCTGCCCAAATCGGGCAACTGGATGGATAACGTGAAGGTCACCCTCGGTTTTGTGGAACTGGCCCTGGCGCTCAAGTTCCTCAGCACCGCCGACATGGTGCGCCACTGGGGCATCCTGAAATTCGAACTGTTCCTGTCGCTGTGGTTCATATGTGCTCTGCTGCTAGGCCTGTATCAATTCGGCCTGCTGCCCAAACTGAAAGGCGCTTCAGGCCGACCGGGCGTGGCACGCGTGGTAGTCGGTGCAGCCTCGCTGCTTTTTGCTGCCTACATCGGCAACGGGCTACTCAATTACCGGTCGCTCAGCGCGCTCAGCGGCATTGCGCCGCCTGTCCACTACAATTATTTCCGCCCCATGGAGTGCCCGCACGAATTAGACTGCTACCACGATTTCGACGAGGGCCTGAAAATTGCCCAATTGGAAAACAAACCGCTTTTTGTGGACTTCACAGGCTACGGCTGCGTGAACTGCCGCAAAATGGAAGAAAATGTGTGGAACAAAGAGGAGGTGCTCAAACACCTGCGCAACAACTATGTGGTGGTGTCGCTGTATGTGGACGACCAGGCCCGCCTCTTCCCCGACAGCAAACTGCAGTACCTGCTTGACAAACACACTGGCGACAAAATCCGCACCGTTGGCGGAAAATGGAGCAGCTTCCAGATCAATAACTTCGGTCGAAATTCACAGCCCTGGTATGCCCTGATGCACAACGACGGGAAAACCCTGCTCAACCAGCCACGCGGCTACACACCCGACGTGGACGAGTACAAGGCTTTTCTCGAGTGCGGCTATACGGCGTTTGCCGGACTGAAGTCAAAACAGGAAAGCAAATCACTCATCGGAGCCAAGTGACCCAAGTCGTAGGGTTGCGAGCACGCAAGGTTGTGTAGGATCACGCCGTTTGTTCCCACAATTCGATCTTGTTTCCCTCCGGGTCCATGATCCAGGCAAACTTCCCGTACTCTTCCTCCAGCGGTGTGCCCACGATAGTAACGCCCTCGGACCGAAGTTGCTCCACAAGCGCGTTGAGGTCGTCTACCCGAAAATTGATCATGAACGGCTGAGTCGAGGGATCGAAATAGTCGGTCTGCTCTTTGAACATGCCCAGCACGGAGTAGGGTTTGGCCGCTCCCTCGGGCGTATCGCCCCAAAAAAACTGCGCCCCCCACGGCTCTATAGGAATTCCGAGGTGTTTTTGGTACCAGGCCAGGGTGGCCTCCCGATCGCGGCATTTGAAAAAGATACCGCCGATGCCAGTTACTCGTTTCATCGCAAAAAATGTTTAGGTGAACAGGGAACGCTTTTGTCGTTCTGCAAGAATCCGTCCGGGTCTCGGCGGGCAGGTTACGGTGTGAAACC
>JBJXEZ010000223.1:0-7758 GCA_046153695.1 Saprospiraceae bacterium | reverse complement strand
CTCAAACTCCGTGAGCCTCTGTGCAACTTGTTTTTGTGTCCTCTCTATAGGCGTTCAGGAAACGGGTTTTTTAAAATTAGGAATGTCCCAATTTTACAGCGATGTTCAAAAAGTAATTCAGTCGCCTACTCGCAGCAACTTGAAACCGCCTCTAACGATCAATGTTGTGTACCTTCGCGCCCGTTTTCTGAAAACGCGCTTCTCAAACACCGCCCACACCGTGTCCACTTTCCTGAACGAACTCCACCGCCGCCGTACGTTTGCTATCATCGCCCACCCTGATGCCGGCAAAACCACCCTGACTGAAAAACTGCTCCTGTTCGGAGGCGCTATCCAGACTGCCGGTGCCGTAAAAAGCAACAAGATCAAAAAAAGTACAGTGTCCGATTTCATGGAGATCGAGCGCCAGCGCGGTATCTCGGTGAGCACTTCGGTCATGGGCTTTGAGTACCGCGACCTGCAAATCAATATCCTCGACACACCCGGCCACGAAGATTTTGCTGAGGATACCTACCGCACGCTCACTGCCGTGGACTCTGCCATTGTGGTCGCGGACGTGGCCAAAGGCGTGGAAACGCAGACGGAAAAACTCACCAAAGTGTGCCGTATGCGCGACACGCCGATTATCTTTTTTATCAATAAATTAGACCGCGAAGGTCGCGACGGTTTCGACCTGCTGGACGAAATCGAGCAAAAACTGAACGTAAAAGTATGTCCGCTATCGTGGCCCATCGGCATGGGCCAGCGATTCAAGGGTGTGTATAACCTGTACGAGCGCAAACTCGTGTTGTTCAATCCCCATGGCAAGCAGGACGGAGAGGAGATCGTCGTTTTTGAAGACCTGGCCAACCCCGACCTGGAAAGGCACATTGGCGAAAACCCTGCCCGTATCCTGCGCGAGGAAGTGGAAACGCTGGTGACGGTGTACCCGCCGTTCGACAAGGCGGCCTACCTGAGTGGCGACATCTGCCCGGTTTTTTTCGGCTCGGCTGTTAACAATTTTGGCGTTAAGGAATTGCTCGACTGTTTCGTGGACATCGCGCCCACACCCCGTGCCCGCGAAACGGAGGAACGCATCGTACAACCCGAAGAGGACCGATTCAGCGGTTTTGTATTCAAGATTTTTGCCAATATGGACCCCCGCCACCGCGACCGTATCGCGTTCGTACGCGTGTGCTCGGGCCGTTTTGAACGCAACAAAAACTACCGCCATGTGCGGCTGGCGCGCGAGTTCAAGTTCCCTGCGCCAACGATGTTCATGGCCAGCAAAAAGACCCTGCTGGAAGAAGCCTACCCAGGTGACGTGGTAGGTCTGTACGATTCCGGCAACTTCAAGATCGGCGACACGCTCACTGAAGGCGAGATACTGCATTTCAAAGGCATACCCTCGTTCAGCCCTGAACAGTTCCGGTATGTGGAAAATGCCGACCCGCTCAAGCAAAAGCAGTTTGCCAAGGGCCTCGACCAGCTCATGGACGAAGGTGTGGCTCAGATGTTTGTGCGCCAAAGTGACGGACGTCGAATCATCGGTACGGTGGGGCAGCTCCAGTTCGAGGTCATCCAGCACCGCCTCGAAGCGGAGTACGGCGCCAAATGCCGCTACGAACCGGTCAGCCTGCACAAAGCCTGCTGGATTGCCAGCGACGAACCCAAGGCGCTAGAGGAATTTCTCGACCGCCGAAAACGCGACATTGCACGCGACATCCACGGAGACATTGTTTTTTTGGCCGAAACGGCCTGGATACTGCAAACGGTGCAGGAAAATTTCCCGAAGATGCGATTTCGATTTACGTCGGAAGTGTGAGTAGCACGCCCCTCCCTGTTCCTACCGCTGAATCACCAGAAATCCCGACCTCGGCTTGTCCTCGGCGGGCAGTTTTACTACGAAAAAATAAGTCCCCACGGGCAGGGGCTGGCCGTTGTAGGTTCCTTCCCAGTCGTTGTTGTAGGGCTTTGCCGTAAATACCTGATCGCCCATCTGGTTGAAGATCGTCACCTCGTTTTCAAGCCCGCCTTCGCCTCCAGCCAGGCAGTAAAACGGGATAACAAACATATCATTTATCCCGTCGCCGTTGGGCGTAATAAGCGTAGGAATGCGGCATTCGCCCGCCTCTTGCACGTCAAAAAACAGGGTAGCCATACTGCATGCACAGGCCGGATTGAGGTTGCACAGCTCGTAGATCAACTGGTCTTTGCCCGCAAATGTGAGATCGGGCAGGTAGGTAAAAACGCCCGTGCTGGGTTCCGACCACAGGCCGTGTTTGGGCTCTTCCAGTACTCGAATGGTAAACTGCGGAGGCAGGACATCGTTAAGCAGCACGTTTTTCGACACCTGTGTGCCAAACGGAACGGATATGCTGTCCTCATAGGCCGTCGGCTCCAGGTCGTAGTATACCACGACAGTATCACGCGAGCGGTCGCCGCACAAGCCGCCGTTAGTTTCCCACAGGAAGCGGTTGGCTCCGAACTGGAGGTCGCATACCACGGTGGTAGACGTGCTTCGGCTATTGATAACTAACCCCGGGTTTTGCAGGGAATCGAGGTAAACCCACTTGCCCGTCTCGAATATATCGAGGCTCGTAGCCTCCAGTACGGTGCAGGAGTCGGTGATGCACAGCGTTTGATCCAGGCCGGCAAAAGGCTGGCGGCCAATAGTATGCACGGTGACATCGGCGGTGTCTGCTGCACAGCCGGGCACTTTTAGAATCCAGTAAAAAAAGAAGGTATTGGCATTGGCAGGCAGGTTGCGCACTACGGTGTTCGGATTTGCCGGGTTGTCGAAGGTTATGGGTGGCTGAAAAAGTGCCTGTCCGGGAGGCTGTTTCCAAATGCCCATACTGCTCATGCCTTGGAGGGCGCTGAGCTGCACCGTGTCGGAAAAACACGTAACGGTCAGGTCGTTCACTACCCGCGCTTCTTCGAAATCATTGACAGTGACCACCACGGTGTCGCGGCTGAAATTCTTGCACGCCCCGTTGGACAATGCCCACTCGAAGCGGTACACATTCGGAGCAACTGCGCCCAAAACCAGGGAAGTCGGGGAGGGTTGGTCAACAATGTTTACCATAGGCCCACCCACGAGCGACCACAGTCCCGTTGCGGCTGAAGCTGCAATCCCAGGCAAGTTGAAGCCAGTGGAATCACAGGCAAAAAAATTGTCCCCGGCAAAGGCACTTACCCCGAGCGGAACAGTGTCGAGCTGCGCATACACAGTCGCGGAGGCTGCAGAAAGGCAACCGTCCAACAGCGCGTATACAGCAAAGCCGTTTTGCCCGCCCATCAGCCCGGCAAAGTTGGTGAGGGTAAAACCCAAAGCGAAACCTGGTGGCGCCAGCGGTGCCTGAGTTGTGGTGTTATACCAAATGTATTGTGCGCCCGGCGTGGCCGTGGCCGGAGCAATGTTAAACACGAGGCTGCCTCCGGGCTGACTCAGGCAGGCAGGGGCCACCGGCAGGATCGCAGGCGCGGTCGGTCGGGAGCGGATTTCCACGCAAACACTATCGCTCGCTGGCGACACACAGCCGTTCACCGAAACGGTGGCAAAATAACAACCGCCGTGTGTACCCGGATTAGCCAAAGGAATGATCGGGTTTTGCAGGTTGGAAGCAAAACTTGGCCCACTCCATGTGTACACTGCTCCCGGAATGTGGGAGGCGAACAAGCGCAGCGTGTCGCTCGCGCACACAGGAGCATTGGCGCTCACGCTCGGTGCGGGTGGAATAGGATGCACCGTTACCGCCACTGTTTCGGATGGGGCAGACGAGCAGTCACCCGTTTTGGCCACGAGCCAGTAGTCGCCGTTGTGCTGGAGGCCAACCGCCGGAATGACGAGGTTGGCCTGCGGCTGCACGACTATCCCGTTGGGCGTGTGCCACTCGAACTGCACGTTGCTGCCGTAGACGCTCACGTTTTGAACGCCAATGGTGAGCGCACTGCCGGTACACAGGGCTTGGTTAGGTCCGAGCTGCGGTCGATCGGGCTGGCGTTGCACGTTGATCGTGACGGAATTGGCATTGGACACGCAGCCGCTGGCATCCGTCACAACAAGGTTGTAGGTGCCGTTGTTGTCCTCGCACACATTCGGGATCACCGGCTGTGGCAGCGAGGAAGAAAAGCTCGGCCCTGTCCATGCGTACGAGAGGGGCGTATTTTGGGAAAAAATAGTGGCTTGCAGCACCGCGTCTGTGGCGCAATCGACGCACTCCGGCGCGGTATGCGTCATGGAGGTGATCTCTGGCGGAGCAATCACCATTACAGGTACATTGGCTACATTAGTGCAGCCGTTAACGGTGCTTACGGTCACGGTGTAGTTGCCGGTAGCAGGTGTGTTCGTGCTTACATTGGCACCGATGGCGGAAAAACTATTTGGCCCCTTCCACACAAATGTGACAACCTGCATGGTCGAATTGGCACCAAGGTTAAGCATGCCGCCAAGGCAGACGGGGGAGTTGGACGTGGCTGCCACGTCGGGGAAGTTTTGCACGAATACGTTGAACGGGTCGGAGGGATCGGAGGTGCAATTGTTTTGCATGACCTGCAGTCGCCAGCCGCCGGAATGCTGCACAGGCGAGGCATTGGTGATGGTCAGCGTATTGATGCTGGTGATGAAAGGCACCGTTTGCGGCGAGAGCCACTGGTACTCGGCTGCGGTAGGGATGTTGGTGCAGGCTAACGAAATGGTGTCACCAGCACAGGCCGTTTGATCACCGTTTATCGTAGGCACGGGCGGCTTGGGTCGTACTTCCACATTCACTGTCGCTGGCAAGGAGGTACAACCATTGACAGACACAACGAGTGTGTATGTGCCTGTGTGAATATTTTGAGCACAAGCAGTCACAAGCGGGTACTGGGCAGTACTGTTAAACCCGACCGGTCCAGTCCACAAATAGGAGATGCCTGGTCCTTGCACATTGGTGCCAAGGGTGATTGCATCGCAGGTACACATGGAAATGGCTGGGCTAACTACCGTAGCCACCGGCCGCGCCTGCACAAACACTTCCTTCACCTCCGAGGGCAACGACAAGCACCCGTCAGAGGTCACTTTCACATAAAACTGGTAGGTGCCGGGAAACAGGTTGGCCAACTGAAACATGGGAATCGGCGTGGCACCCAGCAGCGTCGGGTTAGCGGGCGTGCCCGCATACCACGAGTAGATCACCGTACTACCTCCGAATGTCTGGCATTGCAGCGTCAACACGGTGCCGGTACAGATCGGGTTGGGCACCGTGAGCACGGGCTGAGTGGGCAGGTTGGTCAAGTCCAAAATGACGCTGCCCGTGGTCATGCAGCCGGTTGGGCCGGTCACTTTCACCACATACGTGCCCTCGGCCGCGCTGGTTGTGCTGGGGATGATGGGGTTGGGATTGTTTAAGGCAATAAACCCGTTCGGGCCGGTCCACATGTAGGTGTTACCGCTGGAGGGCGCGGTCGGGTTGGCCATGAGTTGCACCGCGCCGCCTTCGCACACACCGGGTGTCACCGTAGGCAGGGGCGCTATGATCTCCACGCGCACTGTGGTGGTACACATGGAGGAATTGCCCGACGTGTCGGTCACCACCAGCGTCACCGGGTAGATGTTGTTCGGCGGGGTGGCCATGTTGCACGAGAAAATAGTTTGCGACAGGGCAAAATTCAGGTTGGCACCCGCGCAATTGTCCATGCTGCCATTGTTCACCTCCTGAGGTGTAAGAATATAGTTCACCCCCACCGAGCCGTGCGGGTTAGTGAAAATGGTGATCGGTTGGCATTGGGCTACCGGCGGCACCGTGTCGCGCACGGTAAGGGCAAAGGTGGCTGTGCCCGTGTTGCCACTGTTGTCGGTGGTTTTGTACTGAACGGTGTAGCTGCCAGGAGGCAACGAAATGCTGGACTGCCCCCCGCTCAACTGGCCGCTTTGCACGACTTGCACGCCTTTGCGCACCTCGAAATCCACTACCGCGTAATTGTACGCCAGTACAGCCTCCACCGTGCTGATGCCGTCGAAATTGCCCACGTTCAGCGGCCCGCAAGGGTTAATGAAGTCGGTGAAGTTCACCACGTCTCGGTTGGCCTGAAGCAGGAAACCCGCCGAGCCGTTTGCCGACCAGGCGTTGATTTGCGCAGCGGAAAGGGTGAGTACGGTGTCGTGTACGGAGCTGCACTGGCCACTGGCGCTCAGGCTTGTATTTGACAAAAACATGCCCTGCTCGTCCAATACCCGGAAAAATTCCCCAAGGTTGCCATTGTCCCCTTTGTGCCGGATGGTCAGGGTGCCGCTGGTCACGGCGTTTGGCAGCAGGCCCGATATATTGAGGATGGTATTTTTCGGTACCCAGCCAGCATTGGGGTCTAATTCAAATTGTACAGCGTTTACGCCCGACGACTTGGTCAGGTTTGCCGAAAAAGCGCAGTTTTCCTGCAATACCGGAAAGGGCAGCGACACGATTGCTGAGCAGTTGTTGGCGGCCACGTAGGCTGTTATTGCCGCAGGCGGCAAAATCACGGGCGGCTCGGTATCGCTCACGCGCACGGCGGTGCTGGCTGTCGTGGTGTTGCCTGCACAGTCGGCTGCCCGGTATGCCACGTTGTGCAGACCGGGGTTTAGGAAGAAACTACCCGCAGGCGGATACGGTATGAACGCGCCACCATCCACGGAACAGGTGACAACCACTGGCAACTGTGGTGTGGCAAATGTGTAGGTAATCGTAGCACGAGCGCGGCCACCAGAGCAAAAAGCGTTGCATGCGTTTGGCCCGGAGCCGTTCGGAAGAAGGGTTATATTCAGTTGCCCGTCGGCAAGCCAGATGTTGAGCAGGGTGGCGGGCAGGGTAAATGTAGTGTCGCTGAATCCGCAGGAAACATTGGTTCGCTTGGTGCGCCCGATCAAGTAGTTGTTTTCCCCAAAAACCTGGAATGTCTCGGTACTGTCCTCTGAGTCGGCGTTGTCCAACGAAATGATCAGCGTTGCGTTGCCCAATACGGGCATACTTGGCGTGGTATTCGGTGCTGTCAGTACGAACAAAACCGGGTTCACAGGCACTTGATCAACGGGTACACCGCTGGCGGTGAGCACTGTGGTGTCGCGCAGGGTGACGGTACTGGACTGTGCCGTACAGTCGTCGAAAACCGACAGCAGGGCGGGCACCGGCACGTTTGCGCCACAAAGCCCCGCCGCCGTTGGAACTTGTACGGTATCCTGAGCCAGGAGCGTCGGCCCTGTTCGGTCCAAAACGGTTATGGTCTGGGTGTATGTACGGCTGTTGCTGCAGTTGTCTTCCACCGTCCACTCGCGGCGTACAAGGTAATTGGCCCAATGGGCACAATGTGCCGGATCGGGGTCGCGCACGAGGGTTTCCACAAAAACGATGTCCACTGTCTCGTCGCAGTTGTCGGTACCGGTCACGATACCCGGTGCAGGCGGGGGCGGCACCGCGTTGCATTCTACAGTTGTGTTGGCGGGTACGCCCACAAGCACGGGTTTAACCGTGTCAACGACATGTACGTTTTGGGCAAATTGCTTCACGTTGCCGCATACGTCAATGCTTTCCCAGACCAGAATTTTCGTGTACGTGTCGCCACAACCGGGATTGTCTATGATTTCACTGACCAAAACCGGGGCGGAAGCGATGCCTGTACACACATCCGAAGCGGTAGGCGGCGGTGTGATCGGCAACACCTCGCATACAAGTGTGGTGTCCAAAAAGCCGGTGATGACCGGTGGTATGGTTTCCAACACGGTGATGATCTGCTGGGTGGTGGTGCTGTTGCCGCAGTCGTCGG
>JBJXEZ010000218.1:0-24758 GCA_046153695.1 Saprospiraceae bacterium | reverse complement strand
AACAGGTCTTTTGCCATCTTGGTTGTTTACGAGTTTGGTTGGGTAAGTATCGGGGCAATAATCCGCCCCAAAAATAGGCCTGATTTCCGAACTCCGCAACCATGTGTTTTTTCAACAGAAAACGCTTCTGCTCGAATATCTTGCTACGCAGAAAACACATTGCACCCAGTTCAAAATTGTTGTTCTACATTTGCCTTGCTGCTCTAAAACAGGCTGCCTCGCCGAACGTATGCTTGCCGTTGAAATCTTTATCGCGTACTCGCACAACGACCTGCGCCACAAGGACGAGCTCAAGAAGTTCCTTAGCCCGCTGCTCAATAACGGTAGTGCCCGTATTTGGGATGATTATGATATTGAGGCTGGCCAAAACTGGGAGGCAGAGATCAAAAAACGCCTTTACGGTGCCGATATCATCTTGTTGTTGGTTAGTCCAGATTCCCTTGCATCTGAATATTTTTATGGAAATGAAGTGAAAGTGTCGCTCGAACGCCACGATAAAGGGGAAGCCAAGGTCATCCCAATCATCCTACGCCCTTGCGCCTGGAAACTGACAGAACGGCTTGGCACTCTTGAAGTGTTGCCAGAAAAAGGAAGGCCGGTAACCAAGTATGATTTGCAAGACGAGGCATTTACCCACATTGCCCACGAACTTGACGATGTCATTCGAGAAATCAGCAATAATCGCCACCAAGCCTCCGAGCGCGAAAACCAGTACCGGGCGTTCGAGGCCGTGGCGCACACCGCTGATCACCTTTTCCATAAGGGCGAATGGGCCACAGCCCGCACCAGTTATCTCGAGGCGATCCAGCTACACCAGCCCGGTTTTTCGCCGAGCTTGGACACGATGCACCAGCGCATTGCCGAGTGCGACAAGCAGGAAGGACAAATGCTCGTGCGGCATGCGTTTGAGCAGCGTTTGGCCGATTTTTCCGAAAAAATGCGCCACGCCGAGCGGCTCTACAAAAACGAAAACTGGCGCGAGGCCCGCTTGGTGTACGGCGAACTGATCAAGAGCCACGAGACCGGCTTCCCCAGCGAGCCGTCGGAATTCCGGCGGCGCCAATTAGAGTGTGATCAGGGCATTCAAGAGCAGGACCGAATAGCGAAGGAAGAAAGGGAGCGGCTCGAATCTTACCAAAAACAGTTGTCGGATGCCCATCGCCTCATGCGCAAGCGGGCCTACTACGAAGCCTTGCAAGCCGCCCGGACGGCTTTGGCCATTAGCCCGGACGATACCGAGGCCCTGCGTATGATCGGCGAAGCAGAGGCCGGGATCGTGCGCCTGCCCGAGGAACTGCGGGCGGCGCGAAAGCGGATGATAATTCTTGCCGGTATCATCGCCGCAGCCTGCGTGATCGTGTTCATGGCCTTTCTGTTTTGGAAAAAGCAACAAGAGGCTGAACGGGCAAGGGTGGCGCTTGAGCAGACAAAAGTGGCGTTTCAGCGGACTTTGTCCGAAAACACGATTCCAGCATGGAGGCGGTTTAACGTGGAATATCCAGGCAGCCCCTACGAGGCTCAAGCCAATGACTCGATCAACAGTATCGAACAGAGAAAAAAACCGTTCATCAAACTCGCCAAGGGCTTTATTGAAAAAGGATGGTACGAGGATGCCGTAGCACCCTTGGACACTGCCTATGCCCTTGATTCGAGCGATGTGGATGTAAAAGCGCTGCGTCAACAGGCCAAAAATGGCTCCAGGTGATCGCCAGCGCAACTGTTCTATAATAAGTACTCCGCTTTTTTTAAACTTAACGAAACGAAACAACATGAACCGCCTCCTTTTGTGGTGTTGCACCGCACTTTTTCTACTGCCACTTACACTCCATGCACAGGACTGCTGCCCGGTTTACGTCAAACGCGGACAAGATGCTTTTAACAGGTCGGATTTTACCAAGGCCCTCGGTATCTGGCAGAGCGCCAAATCCGAATGCAATGACCTGAACAAATGCCCTGAATTGAACAGCCTGATTGACAAGGCCAAGGCCGAAATAAAAGACACCGACGGCGACGGCATCCGCGACAAGGACGACGAGTGCAAAAGCCAGCCCGGGCCGAGAAAAACCAACGGCTGTCCCGACACTGACGGCGACGGCATTGCCGACAGCCGTGACGCATGCCCTAACGCGGCTGGCTCACGGGTGTTCGACGGCTGCCCCGACACCGACGACGACGGCACCCCCGATGACAAGGATGGCTGCCCGCGTGAAAAAGGATCGGTCTCTTTTGGCGGCTGCCCGACACCGACGGCGACGGCATACCCGATAACACGGACGAATGCCTGCGCGAAAAAGGCCCGGTCTTAACCAACGGTTGTCCCGACACCGACGGCGACGGCATACCGGACAACACGGACAAGTGCCCGCGCGAAAAAGGCTCGATCGACTCGGACGGCTGCCCGGACACCGACGGCGACGGCGTTCCGGACGGCTCGGACAAGTGCCCCCGCGACAGAGGCTCTGCCTCCCTGAACGGCTGTCCGGACAACGATGGCGACGGTATACCAGACAACGAGGACGACTGCAAAACCCTGTCTGGCCCGAAAAATACCCGCGGCTGCCCGGATAAAGACAACGACGGCGTTCGAGATACCGAAGACGTATGCCCCGATGATAAAGGGCCGAAAAGTACCAACGGCTGCCCTGATCAGGACAACGACGACGTGCGCGACACCGATGATGAGTGCAAAACCCAGCCCGGGCCGAAAAGCACCCGAGGATGCCCCGACCAGGACAACGACGGCGTGCGCGATACGGATGACGAGTGCAAAACCCAGCCCGGGCCGAAAAGCACCAATGGTTGCCCCGATTCGGACAACGACGACATCCGCGATACCGAGGACGCGTGCCCCAATCAAAAAGGCCCCAAAAGTGCCAAAGGCTGCCCGGATGCCGATGGCGACAGTATTCCGGACAGGATTGATGATTGCCCGGACGAAAAAGGTACGGCCAATTTTGACGGCTGCCCGGACACGGACGGCGATGGCATACGGGACAAAGATGACGATTGCCCCAAGGAACACGGAATTGCTTCCTTCAAAGGTTGCCCGGACAGCGACGGCGACGGTATCCCCAATAAAGCGGATAATTGCCCGTATGATGAAGGAATCTGGCGCTTGGACGGTTGCCCTTGGACACTGTTCAAGGACCCTGACATTGGAATCGGGTTTTCCAGCAGCGTTACTTGGTCGTGGCTCTTATCGGACGACGACCTGCTAAAAGGCTCCGGAACGAATTGGGGAGCACGGGTCGGCCTCGACTTGATGTGGTTTCCCGGCGGCGGCGACCTTGGTTTGCTCGCCGGGATCGGCTATTCATCCAACTACGGTGGCAACCTGAACAACCATTATCCGAAGGTTGCCCTGTTGCCCAATTCCAAGGTCAATAACCCGCGTTTAGATACCTTGCCGGCAGGGGCCAATTTCAAGTACCATTTGAGTTATTTTGACATTCCTTTTGGCTTGCGCATTGGCAGGCTGGAGCACAATTATGAAGACCCGAGTTTTTACGCCGAAGCGCTTTTTTCAGCCGGGTTCCTTTCCGGTGCTCAAACGGACATCAGTGGTGCCGCAGTGGAAAAGGACGGAATTGACATAAAAAACGATGTTCAGGGTACTGCTTTATCCTTGGGACTTGGTGTCGGTTTTTCAATTACCAGCAATATCGAAGTGGGTTTGCGTGCCCAGTGGCAGCTAAACGAACTGACCCTCAACCAAGGGAAAGTCGCCTTGGTCGAAGGTCTGGACTTTTATCCAAGCCCTGGCCGCTTTCTGAACCGGGTTTACCGGTGGGAAAAAGATGTGTCAAGTATCTCCTTCGGAACGGCGGCCCTGAGATTGGTTTTTTGGATGGGCAAGTAGGGAACAGTGCTCCAAAGAACCGTTTTTGCCTCCGGAAAAAAATCCCGAACACGCTCTAATTGGTGTAGGTAACGCGAGACCGGAAACCAGTATCCGCTGTTTCCCAGACGAACTTGTGATCGTTCAGTTCCACAATGGCTCCGGTGTACACCTCGCCCGCCTCCTTTATCGTAAAGTCGCTTTGGTCGCCGTCGGTGGCGACGCTCCATGTGCCGCCGAGGAATTCTTGCGGGTCATTGAGGTGACACGTGGTTGCCCCTTCGTTGATCCGAATGGTTTTGTCGGCATGAAACTGAATACAATTGTCCAATTCGCAGGCTTCTATGGACGTGGAGGTGGTATTGACCCACGTATTGGTTGCCGGGTTGAAATTCTCTACCAAAGTGATCTTCCAGCAGGCAGGAGCCTTGAGAATGTCTTCGGGCAATCTGTCCTCGTCGCACTTGCAAGAGCCGGTGCAAAAAAACGCTACCAAAAATGCAGGTGGGATAAGTTGTATTAGTCGTTTCATGAGTCGGGAAGTTTTTGACGTAAAGATTGGAGGCAAACGTACATTAAGTTTTTTAATAACAACACCTTTGCCCCATGTACCTCCAACTCGATTTTTTGCAGTTCGAACCGGCTCTCCGGCTTTCGCAAACAGCGAAGGGGCGGGTTGTATTCGACCCAATCCGGCGCAAAAACGTGGCCCTCACCCCGGAGGAGCTGCTGCGTCAGTTGGTGTTGCTGTATCTGCTGGAGGCAAAAAAGTATCCGGCCAGTCGCATCCGCTCGGAGATCGGCCTCACGCTGAACGGCCTGCCGAGGCGTTGCGATATCGCCGTGTTCGACGCGGCTCTGCAGCCCTGGCTGCTCGTGGAGTGCAAGTCGCCAAAAGTGGTGCTCGCGCAGGCGGCGTTCGAGCAGGTGGCGCGGTACAACCTGCGTTTCCGGGCACCGTTCCTCGCGGTCACGAACGGGCTGTACACCTTCAGTTGCGCCCTGGATTTTGCCGCCGAGTCGTTTTCCTTCCTGCCCGACCTGCCGGATTACCCGCGAATTTAAGGGCACAGACAAAAACAAGTTGCATAGAGGCTCACGGAGTTTTAGAGGACACAGAGGGAGGAAAAGTGCTAATTTGAAAATGTGCGCAGGCCAACATATTTTTTTCTCTATGTCCTCTCCAACTCTGTGAGCCTCTGTGCAACTTGTTTTTTCTCGGTGAGCCTCTGTAAACTCCGCGAGCCTCTGTGACACTTGTTTCTTCGCGGGCCCTAAACCGGCAGCGACTCCCGCCGCCGCTCTTTGGCCAAGCGGATCTGCCGTTTTTCGAAGGCGTCGCGGAGCGCCTCGTGGATGAAATCGAGCGTGGCCACATAGTTTTCGCCGAGCGTCCACCAGCCCACGTCCACCTTCATGTCGTCGCGGTTGATGCCCGTGATGACCACGTCCACCGGCTGGTCGCGCAGCACCCATTCGCAGCGGGCGGCAGCCTCCTCGACGGCCTCGCGCACGAGCGGCAGGGGGGTAGCGCTTTCCAGCAGCAGGGTCACTTCCGCCAGCACGGCGTTGCCCTTGGAAATGGTCACGATGGCACCCTCGGTGACCTTCGAGTTGGGGATCACGATTTTTTTGGCGTGGTCGGTAATTAATATGGTGTTGAAAATCTGGATTTCGGTCACCTCGCCGAAATGGTCGGCGACCTGCAGCAGGTCGCCCACTCGGTAGGGTTTGAATAGGAGGATGAGCACGCCGCTGGCAAAATTGCCGAGGCTGCCCTGCAGGGCGAGGCCCACGGCAAAGGCCATGGCCGAAAACACGGCAATGAAAGATGTGGTTTCGATGCCCACCTGACCGGCTACCACCAACAAAAGGGCCACCTTGAGCGCCACGTCCACCAACGAGGTGAAAAACGGGCGCAGGCTTTCGTCAATGTTTCGCCGGAGCAGCACGGCGCTCATCGTGCGCGTGATCCGCTGGATCACCCACAGTCCGAGCAGCAGGATGAACAGCGCGGCCAGCACCTTGGGGCCGTACTGCATGAGCATGTCGTTGATTTGTTGGATGTACGTTTTTTGTTCCATGAACGTTTGTTTGCGTCAATAGCCACACTTTTAAGCCCTATTGGGCGAAATGAGGCCAAAAGTCGTAAAAAAGCGGCTAACCTTGTGCTCCTTTTCTTCACCTCTTTTTCTCTATGTCAAATTTTCTGAACAGCATGAAAAACCTGTTGTCGCCGGCGGCCCTGCTCGCGGTACTTTTCGTTACCTTTGCCTGTACACCCAAAGCCGCTGACAAAACAGCCGCTACTCCCATCAAACCAATGCCCGCTATGGAGTGGGATACCATCGGGAAACCCATCGTGGGTGCCGAAGTAGATGACCCCGAACCCAACAGCACGGAAGACGCCGATGCCGAGGGAGAAGAAGCCGAATATACCTTCATGGACGAGGCCCTCGTCACCCCGGATGCCGACGTGGAGCTATCTGACACCCTTCCGCCCTACAACCCCTCGCACACCTTCGAACACGACCTGATCCACACCAAATTGGAACTGTCCTTCGATTGGGCAAAAAAACGGGCCATCGGTCGGGCCACGCTCACCCTGCGCCCGTGGTTTTACGCCACCGACAAGATCACCCTGGATGCCAAAAACTTCGATATCCATTACGTCGGTTTTGAGGGCAAAAAGGACAGCCTGAAGTACGAATATGACAACGAGAAAATCCTCATCAACCTCGGCAAAACCTTCACACGCACGGAAGAGTACAAAATCGTGATCAATTACACAGCCAAGCCCGACGAACGCGAGTCCTTCGGAGGCAGCGCCGCTATTACCAGCGACAAAGGCCTGTACTTCATCAACGCCGACGGAGCCGACACCAGCAAGCCGCGCCAGATATGGACCCAGGGCGAGACGGAAAGCAACTCCTTTTGGTTCCCCACGGTGGACAAGCCCAACGAGCGCTGCACCCAGGAGATGTACATAACCGTGGAAAACAAGTATAAAACCCTGTCCAACGGCGCGCTCGTGTCATCCAAGAAAAACACCGACGGCACCCGCACCGACTATTGGAAAATGGACAAGCCCCACGCTCCTTACCTGTTTATGATGGCCATTGGCGAGTACGCTGTGGTGAAGGACAAATGGCGCAACGTCCCGCTTGAGTATTATGTGGAACCCAAGTTTGAGCAGTATGCCCGCGATATTTTCCCGCACACACCCGAAATGCTGGAGTTTTTTTCCAAAAAAATCGGATACGACTACCCGTGGCCCAAGTATTCCCAAGTGGTTGTACGCGACTATGTGAGCGGGGCCATGGAAAACACCTCCGCCGTTATTTTCGGCGAATTTATGCAGATGGACAAGCGCGGCCTGTTGGACAACCATATGACCAATGAAAAGGTAGTGGCCCACGAAATGTTCCACCACTGGTTTGGCGACTTGGTGACCACGGAGAGCTGGTCCAACCTGACCCTCAACGAGGGCTTCGCCAACTACTCGGAATACCTCTGGCTGGAGCACAAATACGGTCGCGACGAGGCCGACTACCACGAGTTTACCGAGCGCCAGGGTTACATTTTCTCGGCCCTTGATGGCGGTCACCCGCTCATCCATTTCGGCTACGAAAGTCGCGAAAGTATGTTCGATGCCCACTCCTACAACAAGGGCGGGGCCATTTTGCACATGCTACGGTATCAGGTCGGCGACGACGCGTTTTTTGCCGGCCTCAACCGCTACCTCAAACGCCATGAATATACCGATGTGGAAGCGCACGAGCTGCGCCTGGCTTTCGAGGACGTGACCGGCCAGGACCTGAACTGGTTTTTCAACCAGTGGTTCTTCGATTCCGGCCACCCCAACCTTGATATCAGTTATGACTGGGACGAGGACGCGGGCAAGACCAGTGTAACTATTGCCCAAACACAGGATGCCAACAAACAAACGCCGTATGTGTACGACCTGCCGCTGCAAGTTGACCTGTACGATGCTTCAGGCAAGGCACGGCGGGAGACTATACGGGTGACCAAGCGCACCCAGACCTTCTTTTTTGATGCGCCGGTCAAGCCTGCATTTGTGAATGTGGATGCCGACAAGGCGCTGCTTGCCGTAAAAAATGACCAACACACCCCCGAGGAGTGGGCGTTTCTGTACAGCAATGGCCCTCGTTGGCAAGACCGCTCGGAGGCAATCAACAGCTTGAAAGCCGATAAGTCGGCGCTGGCCAAGCAGGTACTCACAAGCGCACTTAACGATAAGCACTGGTCTATCCGTTTGGAAGCCTTGGCGGCAGCCGACATGGAAAACGCCGACGTGCGTGCCACCGTGGCCCGCTTGGCCGAAAGTGACCTGAAGCCCGATGTGCGGGCCACGGCCATTGGTTTTCTGATGCAGACAGAGGATACGGCTTATGCGCCTGTGTATGAAAAAGGCTTGGGCGATGATCAGCCGTACAGCGTAATAAATGTCGCGCTTTCTGCTTTGGGCCGGGCAGCACCTGAAAAGGCGCTTGCCTTTGCGAAAAAATTCGAAAACGACGAAAACGAAGGCATCGTGCTTCCGTCGGCTGAGCTATACGCCTCCAAGCCTAAGCCGGAAATGTTCCCGTGGTTTTTGGCGCGTGCCAAAAAAATGGACAATATGGCAGCCTTCCAGTTTTTTGAATATTTCACGGGATTCCTGACTGAACTGAACGACTCGGCTCTCATTGACCAGGCCGTGCCCGCAGCACAGGCGGTGGCCCTGAATGCCGAGGAAAGTCCTTTCCGCCGCTTCGCCAACGCTCGGGTGATCGCCGAACTGCGCAATTTTTACCGTGCAATGGAGAACACTACAAAGGCCGACGAACTGCACCGTATACTGACCGAAATTCGCGAAAAGGAAACGGATGAAACGCTGAAAATGTACTACGGGCTGTTCGATCAACCGTAACCGGTCAGCCTAGCCTGCCACCACTGCCACGCACTTCAGTTCGATGGCGATGGGGGTGGGCAGGCTGTCAATACCGACGGTAGTACGGCAGGGCTGGTTGTCGCGGAAGTATTCGGCGTAAATGCGGTTGAACGTGTGAAAATCCCGCTGCATATTGGTCATAAAAACCGTCACATCCACGAGGTCTTCCCAGCGGGCACCGCTGGCCTCAAGCACTGTGCGCACGTTGCGAAATACGGAATGTACCTGTGCCTCAAAGTCGAACTCGGTGAAATTTCCCGTGGGGCTGCGCTTGAGGCCGGGCACGCCGTCGTTATCCGGGTCACGGGGGCCTATGCCGGAGAGGAAAAGCAGATTGCCTACCCGGCGGGCATGCGGGTACAAGCCCACGGGTTTGGGTGCATTGGGCGCGTCTATTTTTTGGGAAGAACCGGCTTGCCCTGAGGCTTTTTCTTGTGTTGTGTCGTCGTTCATGGTTGTTGAAATGTAAACACGCTCTATTTAACCACTACGCAGCGGGCCAGCTGTACGTCCCAGTTCAGGCCTGTACATTCGCCTTTGATCGTAAGGGTTTCTCCTGGCTGAAAAGAGGTTCGCTCGTGTTTGGTGTTGGGGTCAAACTCGCACAGGACACCGTTTTCACCACCGGTTTCAAGTACGACTTTTGGTGTACCGTCCTCCAAAGAAGATGACTCTCGCACGGCACCGCGTACAACCACGATTTTGCCCCCGTATTGGGCGTGTGCTGCTGTCTCGTCGGCTTCGTAGGCTTGGTACAACGCCGTCGCCGCTACCTCCAGGTCGGATTTTTCACCGGCCATGCTCGGCACCTTTTTGTTGAAAAAATAGTATCCCGTGCCGCCAGCAACGACGACAAGTACAAGCAATGCTGTCAATATTTTTTTCATGGCCGTTTTTGTAGAAAGGTCCTAGTTGTTTGGCGCTCCGGCGTTGACCCACGCCTCAATCTTGGCGCGGTTGCATGCCGATAGCAGGCCAGTAGGGGGCATGGGCAGCGATTGGCTGTTTATGCGGTTGAGTAATTTGCCGTTGTTGGCTACTGCTGCGAACTGGGCGTGCGTTTCGAACGGGATGAGCGAATAGGTTGACGATGCAGAAGGCTGGTGACAACCGTCGCAGTTTTGCTGCAAGATTTCACGAATTTCCACGCTGTAGCGCACACCGGAAGTGTCACAATTGATCAATGGCGGGCCGTACAGGTCTTCTTCGTTGTCGTAGTAACAGGCAACAGGCAGCGAGGCCAACAACAGGCCGGAAAAGAGGGCCAAAGCAGTGAGCGATTTTTTCATAAACGGAAAGCGATGTTAGTGTCAGTGGCAAAGAAAACTCGGAAACGGAGCTAAGGTAAAGCCGGATACCGGAAACGCGGACATTGCTTCTGTCCGCATTTGGTTCCTTGCCTGTTTTGGCCAATTCGAGCAAAGCCCAACATGCTCTTATCCTGCAACCTCGGCAATTGCGGCATCGGTTGGAGGTGCCATCGGGCGGGTTTGTTCCACCAATCGGCGTGCTTCGCGCAGTGCTTGTGCATGGAAATGTTCTGGCGGCTCAGCCTTGGCAAACTTGACCAGATCAGCCCACCGCAGTAGCTCGGCAAGCGATACCTGCAGGGGGTTCGGCAAGCCTTTTCCATCCAGCAAAAGCAGAATGTCTTCCGTAGCCGATTCCAATGCCGGCACGTGAAACCGGCGCTCTATGTACTCGCGCACGATGTGGCTCAGCTCCGAATGATAGGCTTTTACCTGGCCTTGTTGCCAGTACCGGTGTAGTTCCAGTTCGGTTAATTGGCGCAGAGCCAGTTCGTGGGGCAGTAGCTGGTGAAAGTGTTCGGCCAGCAGTCCCGATTTTTTTTTGCGCAACAAAAACCACCACACGGCCAGCGCCAACACGAGCAGCCCCGCCGCGATGATGGCGAACGGTAACAGGAAGTCACGCCAGTTGGCTGGCTCGCGTTGTATGTCCTTGATCCCGTTCATGCCAGACAAGTCGCCGGGAGCGGGCGAGGGCAACACCTTGATTTCGAGCGGATTAGTCTGCACAATGTTGCCATTTGCCAGAGAAATGCCGAGCGGGGGCAGCCAGAGATCGGCAGAGTCGAAAGCGACGAGCATCATGTCCTTGATCCAACGCCCGTCGCGGCGTTGCCAATCCGTGGCATGGAGCCTGTTTTGGGCGGGCAACAGCGTTTCCCAGGAAGAAAAATCAACTTCATCAGGCTGGCCAAGGTTTTCCGGTACGCTGAGGTGCAAGACGAAAGGATTGCCTGTTTCCACATAGCCGCTGTCGAAAGCGGCCAAAGCATCGGCTGTTTGCGCACCCGACGGCAGGGCGAGCAGAACAAGAGGGAAAACGATACCTATAAAAAATAGCCTGTTCAACGTCTGAGCATGTTGTTGGAAAACCCAAAAAACGATAACGCGCAAAAGTAAGTACCGCTCTTGTAAAGTTTTGCCTTTTGGGGCGGAGGTGCTACCTTCGCGCCTCTTTTGAGCAAAATCAAGAGCTCATCCAAACACAAAAACACACAAGCACCGCCAAATTATGTCGCAGTTCAAATCGGATGTCGAGGCCGTTGACGCATTAGCGCAAGCCTACAAAGACCTGTCTCAAGAAATCGGAAAAATTATCGTAGGCCAGGACGAGGTCGTGAAGGCCGTTATCATTTCGCTTTTTTCTAATGGTCACTCGCTGCTCGTGGGTGTGCCGGGTTTGGCCAAAACCCTGCTCGTAAGCACCATTTCGGAAGTGCTTGATCTGGAGTTCAAGCGTATCCAGTTTACGCCCGACCTTATGCCTTCGGACATCACCGGCTCGGAAATTCTCGACGAGGATCGCCACTTCCGTTTTGTGCGCGGCCCCGTTTTTGCCAATATCGTGCTGGCCGATGAGATCAACCGCACGCCGCCCAAGACGCAAGCGGCCTTGCTCGAGGCCATGCAGGAGCGCGTGGTGACCGTTGGCGGCAACCGCCACAACCTGCCAGCCCCGTTTTTCGTGCTGGCTACCCAAAACCCCATTGAACAGGAAGGTACTTACCCGCTGCCCGAAGCCCAGTTGGACCGCTTCATGTTCAATATACCGCTGGACTACCCGTCCTACGACGAGGAAGTGCTCGTAGTGAAAAACACTACGACCTCCCGTGACGTGACACTCAAACACGTTCTGACAGCCGCCGACATCCAGGGCTTTCAGCAGCTGATCCGCAAAATACCTGTGTCCGACAACGTCCTGGAGTACTGTGTCGGCCTTGCCTCCAAAACGCGCCCGAATACCTCCCGGGCTGCAAAAGAGGCCAACGAATACCTGACCTGGGGGGCTGGCCCACGTGCCAGTCAATACCTCGCTCTCGGGGCCAAGTGCCACGCCGCCATCCGCGGCAAATACTCGCCCGATATTGAGGATGTACAGGCCATTGCCAGTCTCGTGCTGCGCCACCGCATCGTCCGTAATTTCAAAGCAGAAGCAGAAAGGGTGTCCGAGGAGAATATTGTAGAGGCGCTGTTGTGAGGATGCCCTATGCCTCCAGCAACAGGTCGATCTCGCCCGCCACCTCCAAGCCAGCGGTGCGGGATGTTCCCTCGAAAATACGCTGGCCATTTTCGAACAATTCAGCGTGAACGGTTGCTTGCAGGCTTTCGTTGATTTTGCCGGTCATTTCTCCTGAAATGGGTGATACAAGTGCCGTGCCAGGCGCTTGGGAAGCATGAATGCGCAGTTCTGTACGGCGATTTTTGAATACAAGCGCCACCGTGTCCGCACCAATTTCGAGGTGCTTGCGGGCACCCGTGTAGGTAGCGAACCGGAACAAGCGCCCGTCGAGCCAAAAACCGCTGATGAACCCAATAAAATGGCCGTTTAGCCAAGGTATATGCGCTACTGATGCCAGCATGGAAGCCCGGTCGTAGGAGTCGAAGTGGTTGGACTGCATCCATACATAAGCACGGGGGAAGGAGCGGCCCCAATCCTTTTCGATGTAGCCCTTGCCATGGGTAAAGTCAACCAGCCGGTCGCCTATGCGGAAATTGCCCTCCAGTCCGTGTTGCAGGCTTACCACGCCATGGAAACACTCCATAAACGGCACAAACGAATACCAACCCATTATGCCCGGAGCGCCAAGCATTTTGGGCCATGGAGTTGGATTGGAGAATCGGATTTCGCCGCAAAGGCCCGGCAGGTCGAGCCTTATTTTTTTGCTGGAAAAAAAATTGGTTCCTAACTGTAATTCAAACCGCCGTTCGGCGGGCCGAAAATCACTGGCACTGAACCGGTGGTATACGGCGGTGCACGCCTTGCCATCCATCACTTGCACGAAGGCGTGGCTGTTCCCGCGCTCGTCCATCGAAATGCCAGGTATTACTGCGAGGGCAGCGGTCTCGTCGGCGCTCACCATTTTGAAATACCAGCCTTCAAAATAGCGGCGGCGGCGGCCCCAGCCGTGGTACATATCGGGGTTCCAAAGGGCACGCCAGCGGCAACGGGCATTAGTTAAATTGCGAAAGTGCATGGCCAAAGGTACGGGCCGTGCATAAAAAAAGCGGTGCTCGTTTGCACCGCCGTAATTTTGTCGCCTCGTGAAAGTCTGTAAAACCAGAACAGCCGGAGAGGCCGTTGCACTTGCTTTACGGTACAAATGTTCAGCTCTGGCTCCGGTTAAGGAGCAACAAAATACAGGTATTTGTTACCTCTGCAATCAACGTGTTTAGTCTTTCAAATTTCCTTAACTTGCTGAAAATGAAGCATAAAAATGTTCAAAAACGAGACCTGCCTGCCTGTTGGAGAATTGTTTTTGGCTTGTTTTGGGGGCACATTTTTCATCTTTTACGGTGCCAGACGCTCGATTTTCCAACCCGGTTCAGTTCGGCTGTACAAGATACGGTCATGCAGGCGACTTTCGCGGCCCTGCCAAAACTCGATGCGATCTGGTCGTACCCGGTAACCGCCCCAAAACGGCGGCAGCGGCAGTATCTCGTCGTGTTTGAATGTGCTCGTCAGCTCGGCCATCCTGGCTTCCAGTATTGTACGGGCTTCGATGACATGACTCTGCGGGCTGGCCCATGCTCCGATCTGGCTCATTTTGGGGCGGCTTTGAAAATACGCCCGTGACTCCTCCTCCGATACGCGCACCACACTGCCTTCGATACGCACCTGCCGCTCCAGTTCGAGCCAGGTGAAGAGGAGGGCTGCTTGTGGATTGGCGTCCAATTCAGCGCCTTTTTGGCTGCTGTAGTTGGTGAAAAAAACAAAACCAGCGTGGTCAAAACCCTTGAGTAGTACAGTGCGGGCGCTAGGGCGACCGTCGGGAGTGGCCGAGGCCAGCGTCATTGCGTTGGGTTCAGGCAGGTTGCTTGCCAGCGCTTCGCGAAACCAGTGGTCAAACTGCTCGATGGGGTCGTTTTTTACCCCTGTTTTAGAAAGCGATTCCTGAGTGTAGTTGCGCCGCAGGGCAGCAATGTCGGGAGGAGCGGTGGTCATGGCAAATACGATTTATGCGCCTGAAAATACGAACGTGTTTACATTTCAGTGCTGCTTGCAGCCCGGTTCCTGAAATGTAAACATGTTCTAATCCCAATGATCTACCGTGCGTAGGCTACGGCTCGTTTTTCGCGGATGACGGTCACCCGAATTTGGCCGGGATACTGCATTTCGTCCTGAATTTTTTGCGAGATCATGAATGACAGGTCGTCGGCGTACTGGTCAGTCACTTTATCAGCCTCCACGATAACGCGCAGTTCGCGGCCCGCCTGCATGGCGAACGCCTTGGACACGCCCTCATAGCTCATTGCCAGGTCTTCGAGTTCGCCGATGCGCTTGAGGTAGTTTTCCAAAATTTCGCGACGGGCGCCTGGGCGGGCACCGGAAATGGCATCACATGCCTGTACGATGGGCGAGATCAGGTTGTTCATCTCGACCTCGTCGTGGTGGGCACCTACCGCATTGATGATGACTGGATGTTCGCCGAATTGTTCGCAGAGTTTCATGCCTACGAGTGCGTGCGACAGCTCGGTTTCCTCTTCGGCTACTTTGCCGATATCGTGCAGCAAGCCGGCGCGTTTGGCCATTTTGATCTGCTTGGGGTTGAGGCCGAGTTCAGCGGCCATTGTGGCGCACAAGTTGGCCGTCTCGATGGAGTGTTTGAGCAGGTTTTGTCCGTAGGACGAACGGAATCGCATACGGCCTATCATACGCACGAGCGCCGCGTTGAGGCCGTGGATGTTCAGTTCGATCACCGTGCGCTCGCCGATTTCGATGATCTGTTCTTCGAGCTGCTTGCGCACCTTGGCTACTACTTCCTCGATGCGGGCGGGGTGGATGCGGCCGTCGGCGGTGAGGCGCTGGAGTGACAGGCGTGCCACTTCGCGGCGGATAGGGTCGAACGACGAGATGACGATGGCCTCGGGGGTGTCGTCCACGATGATCTCCACGCCGGTAGCGGCTTCGAGGGCACGGATATTGCGGCCCTCGCGACCGATGATCTGGCCTTTCATGTCGTCGTTTTCCAGATTGAAAACCGACACGGTGTTTTCGATGGTGAACTCGGCTGCGGTGCGCTGGATGGTCTGGATGACGATCTTTTTGGCTTCTTTGCTGGCGTTCAGTTTGGCCTGATTAACGGCATCCTTGACGATAGACAGCACCTCGCTTTCGCTCTTGGCCCGAACGGCTTCAAGCAACTGGTCTTTGGCATCCTGTTGGTTGAGCTGGGCTATTTTTTCAAGCATTTTGATGCGATCCTCATTGGCAGCGTCCAGTTCCTCTTTTTTCTTCTGAACGATCTTGAGCTGCTTATCCAGGTTTTCGCGCAGCACTTCGATTTCTAGTTCCTTATTTTCTACGTCCGCCTTTTTGGTGTTGAACTCGTTGAGGCGGCCCTGAAACAATTCCTGTTCCACCTGGAGGTCTTTTTGTTTGCTGACGACCTCCATTTCCATCTCTTTCAGGCTGATCTGGTGCTGGGCCTTTTCGGTGTCGAACTGGCTGCGCATCTGGGCATAGCGTTCTTTGGCCTCCTGGATCTTTTGCTGCTTGATGCGCTCGTTCTCGCCTTCTGCATTGTTCACGACTTTTTCGGCCTGCACCGCCGCTTCATCGGTCATGCGTTTGGCGGCGAGGCGGGCCTCCTGAATGGTCAGGTCAGCCTGGCGATTGGCTTCTTCTACCGCCTTTTGGTGGGATTGTTTGCTGGCTCGGCTGGCGAAGAAGTAGGCTACGATGCCTCCTACTACCAAACCTATGGCAATTCCTATTCCTATATCCATTGTCTTTTTACATTTATTGTTAAAATAAACAGCATTTAGCGGCCACAAACAGGCCTTATTTTCGAATACTGGCACTTAATTTTTGCTCAAACGCCTGCTGCAATTGCTGCATCATTGCGTCAATTTCTTTGTCCTGTAACGTCTTCTGCGGGTCTTCGAACAGAAAACTCACGGCATACGATTTTTTGCCCGGGCCGAGTTTGTTCTCGTCCTCGAAAACATCGAAGAGGTTGACCTCCCGGAGCAGTTTTTTGGCCGTCTTGGCCGCCAATTGGCGAATTTCAGAAAACGAAACTGACCGGTCGAGCACCAGCGCAAGGTCGCGGCGCACAACGGGGAATTTGCTCAGTTCCTGAAATTGTATGCGTGTGCCGTTCAACGCCTCCATCAAGTTGTCGAAATTGAAATCGGCGAAAAAGACGGCGTTTTTAATGTCCATCTTTTTGGAGACAGCCGGTGCGACCTGCCCGAACGTCACGAATTCTTTTGGTCCCCGGTGGTAGCGCAGGGCATAGCGGAAGGGCGTTTCCTGCAAGGTGGTTTCTTGAAAACCGCTGATGCCCAACCGGACGAGCAGGTTCTGGACGCAGGTTTTCAGGGTAAAAAAGTCGGCGTTTTCCTTCGCCGTCGGCTGCCAGCTCTCCGGTGCGTAAGCACCCGTGACGAAAACGGCGAGGCGGTTGGTTTCCGAGTCGTCACCGAGCGGTGCCCGGTAGGTTTTTCCAAACTCATACAGCCGCAAGTCGGCGTTTTGGCGGTTTTGGTTGTGTCGTATGGATTCGAGGCCGCTGAGCAGGAGCGAAGGGCGCAAGCAGTCAAGGCCCTGGTTGGCGGTATTGTGTACGAAAACCAGCGATTCTCTGGGCACGGGCAGCAGGGCCGCGTCGGAGGTGTGGTAGGCCGAGTTGGTGAGCGAGAGGTTCATACACTCGAAAAAACCGTTGGACGAAAGGAAATCTGCGGCGAGGTTACGCACGGCATCGGGGTCAGGCCGGGGTGTGATTTCCATGCTGGTGCGCATGCGTGCGGGCATAGGCACCGAATCGAGGCCGTATACGCGCAGGATTTCCTCGATGACGTCGGCCTCGCGAGTCACATCAGGCTTGTTTGTCGGCACCACGGCGACGAAGCCGTTTTCCGTCAAGTCATCGATGCCGATTTCCAGGGCAGAGAGGATGTTTTTGATCGTTGCCCGTTCAAGGTTTTCGCCGATGAGTGCATTCACGCGGTGGAATTCCACCGGAATGCGGGCGGGCTGTATAGGTTGAGGGTAAATATCGGTTACGGCGGAAGCGACCTCGCCGCCGGCAAGTTCCAGAATTAGGGCTGCGGCACGGTTCAGTGCCAGGGTGCAGCCATTTGGGTCAACGCCTTTTTCGAAACACCAGGCGGCATCGGTGCGCAGGCCGTGGCGCAGCATGGATCGGCGAATCCAGCCGGGGTTGAAGCGGGCGCTTTCAAGGAAAACCCTCGTTGTGCCGTCCGAAACGCCGCTGGTAGCTCCACCGAAAACACCGCCGATGCACAAGGGGTTGGCCTGCCCGTCGCAGATCATGAGGTCTTGGGCCGAGAGTTGGCGGTCGGTACCATCGAGACTTTTGAAAATGGTGCCTTCCGGCAGGGTTTTCACGACAATCTTGTTGCCGCTGATTTGGTCAGCATCGAAGGCATGCAGGGGTTGGCCGAGTTCGATACGAACATAGTTGGTCACGTCCACCACGTTGTTGATGGGGCGTTGGCCGAGCGCCAAAAGGCGGTCTTTGAGCCAGTCGGGGCTTTCTTTGACCTGGATACCTTGGAGCAAAACACCCGTATAGCGTGAGCAGGCTTCGGTGTTTTCCACAACGACTTCATAATTCGTGCCCGTTGCAGCCAGGGTCGTGGTGCCTGCTTTGTATTTCAGTTCAGCCTTGGGGTTTTCATGCTGGCGCACCCAGGCCAGCAGGTCGCGGGCTACTCCGAGGTGGTTGGTGGCATCGGCGCGATTGGGCGTGAGGCCGATTTCGTACACGACATCGGCGCGGAGGTTGAGGTATTGCGAAGCAGGGATGCCGAGGGGCGTGTCGGCGGGCAGTACCATGATGCCGGAGTGGTCGTGGCCGATACCGAGTTCGTCCTCGGCGCAAATCATGCCTTGCGAGGCTACGCCACGCACTTTGCGCTCGCCGATCTCGAAAACCTGACCATCCTTGCTGAGTACTTTAGTGCCGGGCAGTGCTACCAGCACACGCTGACCTGCCGCCACGTTGGGCGCGCCGCACACGATAGAACGCACGGTGCCGTCGCCAACATCCACCTGGGTCGCGGAGAGGTGGTCGGTGTCAGGAATGCGGGAGCATTCGAGCACCCGTCCGGTCACAACCTTGTCCAAATCCACCGGAGAGGGTTTTACCGTATCCCATCCTTCCACTTCAAGTCCCAGTGAGGTCAGTATGTCGGCGATTTCTTCGGGTGTTTTATTTAAGTCGAGAAACTCTCGAATCCAATTCAGCGAAACCTTCATTTGCTCTGAAAATCAGTTCGGATTATTTGCTTCTGTGCGGATTTCCGGGGTACAGCGCAGAGCTAAGGTAGGCAGGTTTCGCGAAAATTAACCTCTTGGATTTTTCTTTGGGTAAGCGGCAAGGATGTTGCACATTTGCGTGCCTCCATTGTGCTGTTGCCGAGGTTTAGTCCAACTGGTTTTTCCATGAAAATAGTACTGGTTTTTGACGGCCGATTGCCTGTCGCCGATTACGGTGACGCGGGGCGGGTGCTGCTGTGGCACTGCCGCCAGCTGCACGAAATGGGCCACGAGCCGGTAGTTTTGGCAGAAAAAGGCTCGGTGTGCAGCTTCGCTCCCGTACTTATCCTGAACAGTAAAAAACCGGTTTTGTCTCAACTGCCTGACGGTGTGGATGTGGTGCATTTTTTCTACCGCCCTGCACCAAAAATGCTCGGCGGCCTCGAAATGCCCTATTTGATCACGTTTTTTGACAACAGCACAAAGGCGGAATCCCTGGACCCGAACACGGTTTTTCTTTCTGCCAACCACGCTGCCCGCCATGGCGGAGACGTGTTTGTTTACCCGGGCCTTGATTTCCGCGATTATGGGGCGGTGTTGCTGGATTTTCCGCGCAACTATTTCCATTTTCTTGGTGATGCTTCGTGGCGGGGGCGAAATGTGCGCGGTGCAGTCGGCTTGGCCGCTGCGGTCGGCGAGCGCCTGCACGTCATCGGCGGGTCTCGGATCAATTTCAAAAAAAGCCTGCGCATCACACTCAGCCCCAACGCCCGATTCCACGGCGTACTCAATAGCGACGGGCGCAACATGATGCTCAACGGATCGAAAGGCTTGTTGTTTCCTGTGCTTTGGCACGAGCCTTTCGGTTTGCCCGTGATCGAGAGCCTGTACTTCGGCTGTCCGGTTTTTGGTACGCCCTACGGTGCATTACCCGAGCTGCTTTGCCACCAGACCGCCTCCGATGGGCGCAAGTGGACGGGGCAGGTTGATGGCTGTTTCTCGGAATTCGGGTGCCTTTCCGTCAAACGTTCCGAACTCCTTGAGGCCATTCGAAATGCCGGGGCGTTTTCGCCAGAGCGCTGCTCAGCGTATGCTCGGGACTGTTTTTCGGCAGAACGCATGACGCGCGACTACCTTCGTCTGTACGCGTGTGTGCTCGGAGGCAAAACGCTACACGAGCACCCGCCAACTATCGCCGAGGCAGCGGGGGGCAAACTGTTGCCGATGGAGGCGTAGCAGAGGAAACGGGATGGATAGGTTGCCGGTTTGTATCGTTTGAGGTAACTGGTTAGGTAGCCGCAGCGCGGCGCAAGATTTGTAGCATTAAGAAGGCCCCGTAATAGGTTAAGGTGCAGCGCACCGTAATATATTTCGGTGCGCTGCACCTTTTGGACGATATTGCCAGCAATTTCTCTACAAATCTTGCGCCGCGCTGCGGCTACCTAACCAGTTACCGTTTGAGATAAAATTTCAGATCAAAATCAGACCCTTATCGCAGCAGCGTGACATCCCCTTGCAGCAACAATTCCCGTCCATCGTTGAGCAACAGCACGGCCCGCCACAGGTACACACCGGTGGGAGCCTGGTCGGTATCATGGGTGCCGTCCCAACCGGTGGCGGGGTCGTTTACGGGAAAATTTTGTTTTTGGAACCACAGCCGCCCGAACCGGTCGTACACAGAAAATTGAGAAACCGTCTGGATACCGGCATCGCCGTAAACGGTGAGCAATTGATTTTCCAGGAGCTGTGCATGCGGCGAAAAAACATTGGGCACATACACCTCGCGGTAGCGGTCAACGTCCACGCGCAGCGCGTCAGTGGCCATGCAGCCATCGGCGTTGATGGCCGTGACCTCGTAGGTTGTACTATATCGGGGAGAGAGCAGGTACTCGGTGGCCGACAGTTTTTGCACACCGTAGGCTGGCTTCCAGATTAGCGTGTCGGCAGGCGGGCTGACCTGCACAAGGCGAAGCAGCGTATCGCCGGAAAGGATGGTCGTGTCGGTACCTACTTCGAGGGTAAATTCTAATCCGCTGGGCAAAAGCACGGCCTCGATATGTGTGCAACCTGCGGCATCTTCCATTTCCAAAAAATAGATGCCCGGCGGCAAGTCTGTCCAACTGGTTTGCGGGCTGGCTGTTCCGCCGTTCAGCGAAAACAGGTAGGGCGAAATTCCGCCCGTTGTGGAAGTTAGTTGGATACTGCCGCTGTTTTGGCCAAGGCAGGTTTCCCCGGTTGCCTGAATCTGAATCGCGAGTGGCTGGGGTACCGCCAACACCGTGTCTACCTTCTTTGAGCAGCCCCGGGAATCGGTGATTGTTACCGACAGAAGGCCTGCACTGAGGCTGTCGGCACGCACGCCCACGTCGCCGTTCGACCATGCGATGGAAAAGGGCGGGGTACCGCCGGTTGGTTCGTACACGGCCACTCCATTGTTTCCGTAAGTGCAGAAAACGGGGAAACCGCCGAAATTGGTTATGATGAACAGGTTGCCGTTAAGCGGAAGCGGGTTGCCGACCGTGCAGGTCAAAACGGAGTCCGCTCCGTTGGCTCCGGTGAGGCGAATGCTGTACGGCCCAGGTGCCAGCCCATTCAATGCGAACGGCTGACCGTTTTGCGCGATTTGGCCCGTGCCGGTGGTACCGGAGTACATATTGGTCCAGACCACCGCGACGGGCAACGCCCCGCTCAGGAGGGACAGCAATATGCGTCCGTCCGATTGGCCGGAACAGGAAACGTCTGTGATAGAAATTTGCGCCGCCGGTTTGCCGTTCTGGGCCCCTACTCCCGTCACGACCAACCATGCTGCTACGACAAGCAAGGTTTTCATGTTTTCTCCGTATGTTATCGTACTTCGTAAATCGTACTTTGCAAACTACCTATTCCCACTCCTGCCGTTTCCGATAGGCTACACCCCGAAAAAACGCCACCGATGAGCCGTCGGCCCGTATTACCCGTATGGCGTAGTTCGACACGTTGTTTCCGAGGTTTTCCTCGGTTGCCGTAGCCGTGAGCATGTCGCCCGCCCGCACGGGGGCCGCATGCTCGATGGAGCAGTGAATGGACACCGCGTGTCGTCCGTGCGAATTGCAAGCAAAGGCAAAGGCGCTATCGGCCAGGGAGAAGGTAATGCCCCCGTGTGCCACCCCAAAACCGTTGAGCATCTCGCTGCGAACTTCCATACGAAGGGTGCAGGTACCTGGTCCTACGGCTACAAGTTCCATGCCCATCCATTGGCTGAACGGGTCGTTGTCATACATTCGGTGGAAGATGTCGGTGGGCGAGAGCACGTTAGCGGTGTATTATTTTCTGCTTCAGGGCACAAATGTAGTGGCGATCCGCTTTTGTGCGCGGGTTTTGTTGGGAGCACGTCGTGTTTGGTCATTTGAGGGGGCTAATTAGTTCTACTTTGTCAGATAAAGGAATCGCGCTCGGTTTCCTAACACCCCTTGAAAGTAATTATGCCTACATTGATGACCCCCAGTTTGTTGCATTTGAACCTTGAATCTGCGCTCTGTAAAATAGTATGGGTGAGCGCTACTTGCATTGTAAAATCGGGCAGAGCAATTGCGCTTGACAGGCTCTAATGATGCTCGTTAAGCCAACTGCATCCCTACTACATGCCACACCTCCCCTGTGCTGGCATCCGGGTAAATATGAAACGTCTCGAACCCGACCCGCTCGTGCGCTCGCAGGGACCGGGTATTTCGCTCCGCTATTTCTGTGACTACAAAATCGAACGCCGGGCGGCACACCTCCTTTAAGTGGGCGTACATTCCGTCAAAGACGCCATGCCCGCGGTAGCCCTCGGCCACGCACACCTGCCCCATAACAAACCAGCCACCGTCGCGAAGGGGTCGCCCGCGCCAAACCAGGGTTTCCAGCATGGCAAACATAGGAGTCAGAATTGGCACTTCGGGGGCGAAAGAGCGAGGCATCACCAGGCAATATCCCGCCATCTTTTCACCGTCCATTGCAATCACAGACGGGCTGGCCTGGTTCATTCGCAACAGCACATCGGGGTCATGACGCACCGTGACGAAGCCTTGCTCGCGGGCCGTTTCGGGCGAAATTGCCGACGCGAGGTTGGCTGCTTGCAGGTCCAGAATTTGACGAACGTCCTGTTCGATTCGTACGGTAGTATAACGAATACTCATGGCTTGTCTAATTTTGAGACATGTTCGGTGGCGGCGGACAAAAATAGGGTTTCCTTTGCAAAATCATTTTTACAAACTCCTGGAGATCGTTATTCCACCACCGACTATCATGCCGCTTGTTTCCCCGCTACCACCCGACCACGATACCGAAGTGGCCCAAATGGCCGCTTTTTTCAACGAAACCCTCGGTTTTTGTCCCAACAGCGTGCTTACCATGCAGCGCCGCCCAGTCATTGCCAAGGCCTTCATCCAGTTGAACATGGCCGTAATGGCCAATGAGGGCCGCGTCACCAGCGACCTCAAGCGCCTGGTAGGTTACCTCTCCAGCATGACCGCCGGGTGCCAGTACTGCCAGGCGCACACCATTCGGGCTGCAGAGCGCTATGGTGCCACGGACGACAAACTTGCCCACATCTGGGATTTTCGCACGCATCCGGCCTTTTCAGAGGCCGAACGCGCCGCCCTTGATTTTGCCATTGCCGCCTCATCGGTACCGAACGGCATGGACAAGGGCGTGGCCGACAACCTGCGCCGCCACTGGGACGACGGCGAGATCGTCGAACTTCTCGGCGTGATTGCCCTTTTCGGCTACCTCAACCGCTGGAACGACAGCATGGGGACCTCCCTCGAAGACCCCGCATTTGCCAGCGGCCAGCAGTACCTCGGCGACCATGGATGGACGGGCGGTAAACATCGCTGAATAACAAAGCGATACGAAAATTTTAAAAACCTAAATATCAACACATCATGCGCAGTAACCACGAAATTGACTACAGCATCCACGGAGAAGAAATGCAGTGCGTGGAAATTGAACTGGACCCACAGGAAACGGTCATTGCCGAGTCCGGCAGTTTTATGTTCATGAACGACGGCATCGAAATGGCCACTGTTTTTGGCGATGGCAGTGACCGCGCCCAGGGCTTTTTCGGCAAGGTGATGACAGCGGGCAAACGCCTGCTTACTGGGGAGAGCATGTTTATGACCACCTACACCAACCACGGCCACAGCAAGCAACGCGTCACATTTGCCGCTCCCTATGCGGGCAAGATCGTTCCGCTCGACCTGTCGAAGTTTGGCGGCAAGATCGTTTGCCAAAAAGATGCTTTTCTCTGCGCTGCTAAGGGCGTGCAGGTGGGCATCGAGTTCCAGCGCAAGCTCGGCACCGGCTTGTTCGGTGGTGAAGGTTTCATTATGCAAAAATTGGAGGGCGACGGCATGGCGTTTGTACATGCCGGTGGCTATATCCTTGAGCGCGACCTTGCCATTGGCGAAACGCTTCGCGTGGATACAGGCTGTATTGTGGCGTATACGCAACAGATTGACTATGATGTGCAATTCGTAAAAGGCATCCGAAATATGGTTTTCGGCGGCGAAGGCCTGTTTTTTGCGGTACTTCGTGGCCCCGGCAAGGTGTGGCTTCAGTCGTTACCAGTCAGCCGTTTGGCCGCACGCATCCTGCAGTACGGAACAGGAAGTCGCAAGGAGGAAGGCAGCATCCTCGGCGGACTGGGGAATTTGATTGACGGGCGTTGACCTCCAGTTTGGCCTTTCTGGATCTGCTTTGTCGGACGAATGAATCGCCCGCAGTTTTGTCATTTTGAAAAAATCCGTCCACTCTTCAGCGGTACGCCCGGAGCAAAACCCACCGTAACGTGGACGGATTTTTTCAAAATGACAAAAGGGAACTAGAGCGTGTTTAAATTTGCCATCCGAATGTTAAAATTAAACACGCTCTTAGTTCGACTTTAGCCATTTGGGAAATTGATAATGCCGTTTCAAGTCAGTGAGATAGGCGACTGAAATAATTTTTGAACATCGCTGTAAAACGGGGACATTCATAAATTCAAAGTAACTGTTTAGCCAGAAAAGCATGCGGTATTTTTGGGTACATCGCGCTCCGCCGGTGCAACCCCACCCCCAGCCCCTCCCCCGAATGGGAGGGGGGCTTGCCCTCAAAAAAGGCAAAAATTAGCCACAGGTACTTTGGCTTTTCAACTTGATGAGACGGTGTTGGAACCCGCGATGCGCCCCCCTCACCCTCGGGGGAGGG
>JBJXEZ010000214.1:0-12554 GCA_046153695.1 Saprospiraceae bacterium | reverse complement strand
TGATGTACTTCAGGCCAGCCTGAAAACCGAACTTGTTGCCCCACCAACCCCCTCTTGCAGAACCGAACGCCTCGGAAACAAAGAACTCATCGAGCAAAAACTGGCCGTACAGCCGCAGGCGTTTGAACAAATCCCAGCGAGCGTCCAGCCCGATCAGTACATTGTCGGGGCTGCCCAGAGCGCCCTCCACACTGCGGTACAAAACTACGGGATTCAGGTATTGCCATTCAAACTGCCCGCTCCGATTGAACACTGTAGCCTCGAAAAAACCGATGGCGGCATTGTCCGACACCCGCAGGTTGAGGTAATGCGCGGCCACATATTTTTTGGGCAACAGGCTGTTTGGCGGGCGTGGCATGGCGGCCGACACGGGGCTGAGTTCGAGGAACAGGTTTTGGTAGTGCAGCCGCCATACGCGGGTATTCACCTGAAGAAAATAAGTTGGACTGCCCGCATCAGACAAGAACAATGACCGGTAGCCGTTGCCGATAAAATGCTGGCCGTGGCCGAAGCGCAGATCAATATGCTGCGACAGGCGGAAACCTACATACGCCTGAGCGAGGTTGAAGTCATACCCGTTTTCGATGCCGAACGGCGTGCTCTGATAGGGTTTGAAAAAACCCGAACCTGGCACTGCGAGATAGTCGGCAGCCCAACGCTGGACGTAGTTGGGCAGCCGAACCTGGGATTCGAGCAGGCTGGTAGAAAAAAATACCCGCCCGTCTACGTCGCCGCGCACCTCAATACCGCGCTGGTTGAAAAAAATCGGGTCAGAAGCGCTCTGCTCTGTGCCCCAGGCGAGGTGCAGCATCGGGTTGGCTCGAAGCCGGAATTCAGTTGTGTTGACCTCGAAAAAGTTAGCGGGTGTACGAAAAAACGCACCGAGTACGGGCTTGGCGGAGCGTCGAAGCCGTGTGGAATCGCCGGGCAGGAGCCACTCGTTGTTGTCGTCGTAGATGTAGTGTATGTCAGCCCTGTCGAGGTCAGACAAGTGCCCGTTGTCGATTGAGTCGGCCAGCCGGGCCTGGGCTACTGCATCCTCGCGGCACAGCGGGCGCAGTTCGGGATGCACTTGCCCGCGGGTGAGGCCGAGTATGTCCAGCCGATTGAGCATGGAATTGGCTGGTGCGTGCAAGGGTAGGGTAGCCGGTTGGGCGGCGAGCAGTGCTGGGAACGTAAGCGCTGCCAGCATTCGTACCGCAGAACGGGCCGTGGCGGCGTATTTTTTTGTCAGGTAAATAACGGTAACGGAAAAAGCAGTGCTCATGGATGCAGTATTGCTGATCTGGCGCAGTAAGACGGGCAAAGGTATCGCCAACAAATTCTACCTTCGCCGCGCAAATTGAATCACAGTCGTATGAAACTGAATATCCTGCTTTCCGTACTCGTGGCCCTAATGGGTTGGGTCACCTGCAAGAACCTGAAACAAACCCAGTCTGCCGACTCAGCGCCTGCAGCAACCGCCCAACAGCAACCGCCTGCGCCCGTTACAGACAACCCCTGGAATGCCAACCGCGTTTCGGGCGAAGCCCGGCATGACACCGCACCTGTAAACCAGGTAGCCAGCGTACCGCGCATGGTCAGTGTGCCGATGGACCAACTGCCCCCCGCCTCTGCCAGCCACAAAGCCTACCTCTGCTCCGGCTACTGGCACCTCAGCCATGCCCTGCAACCAACCGACTCCACAATTTATAAACACTACCAACCCAAATGGCTGCGCTTCCGCGAAGACCAAACCTTCGATATTCTGGTAGACGCAAAGGTGGCCACCACCGGGCGCTGGAACTGGGATCAGGTGAAAAACGAAATCTACCTGTCCTGCCCGGACCCCTACGTCAATAATACCTGGGCTGTCACCGACCGCAGTTTCGTCATGATTTGGAAAGGCAACACTGCCGTAAACGTGACCGGGATACAGATAAAAGTGCAGGGGCACCGGAGTGCGCCGTGGGATTGACGATTGGAAAGAAGAATGAAATGAGCGACATGAACCACATAACTAGTGTGTTTTTTATAGGCCTGGTCGCCGCTCTGTCGGCGGTGGCGGGATGTCAAAACCAACCCGTGCAATCGGTGCCAACTATCACCACCACACCGCCGTCTGCCCCATCCGAAGGGCCGATACCGCAGCCGGACTGGGCTGCCCGTTGCGTCCTGTACGAATGCAACGTACGCCAGTTTTCTCCGCAAGGCAACTTCGAGGGCGTGCGCAAACAGCTGCCTCGCCTGAAAAAACTCGGTGTAGATGTACTCTGGTTGATGCCAATCCATCCTATCGGCAAAGAACGCCGAAAAGGCCCGTTAGGTAGCCCGTATTCCGTGAAGGACTACTACACCGTCAATCCCGACTTTGGCACCGCCGACGACCTGAAAAAATTGGTACAGGATGCCCATGAACAAGCCATGAAGGTCATCCTCGACTGGGTGCCCAACCACACATCCTGGGATGCCGTTTGGAAACACAACCACCCGGAGTACTACACCAGATACAACGGCGATTTTACCGTCCCTATCAACGAGCACGGCCAACCCATCGAAGACTGGAGTGACGTGTGTGACCTCGATTACGGCAGCCCAGCCCTGCGCCGGGCCATGATCGGGGCCATGCAGCATTGGATCCGTGTTTGCGACATTGACGGCTACCGCGTGGATATGGCCGGTCTTGTTCCCAACGACTTCTGGGCAGAGGCCCGCCAGGCGCTCGATTCCCTGAAAACGGTGTTCATGCTGTCTGAATGGCAGGATGAACCAGCGCATTTTGAGTCCTGCTTCAACGTCAACTACGGCTGGAAATGGAAGGACGTAACCAAAGACATCGGTGCGGGCCGCCAGAACGCCCTTGCCCTCGATACCCTGCTCCGGCACCTGAACGATTTTTACCCGGAGGGGTATTGCCAGTTGTATTTCACCCAAAACCACGACGAAAATTCCCACAACGGCACCGAGGCCGAACTGTATGGCCCGGCAGCAGATGCGTTCAATGTGCTCGCATTCACCTGGCAGGGCCTTCCGCTGATCTACAATGGCCAAGAGGACGGCCTTGCTCAACGGCTCGGCTTTTTCGACCGCACACCTATTCGTTGGAAAAAAATGGCCCGGCAGGACTTTTTTGCCCGCCTGTGCGATCTGCGGCACACCAACCGCGCGCTCGATGGTGGCCAGGCAGGTGGCTCCCTTCGGAAAATCCAGAATGACGCGGAAGAAAAGGTGTATGCCTTTTCGCGGGAAAAGGATGGCGACAGAGTGGTGGTAGTGCTCAACCTGAGTAAAGAACCTGCCTCGGTGACCCTTCGGCCCGGCAGGTCGGTCACCGGGGCTTACGCCAATGTGTTCGGAAGCGGTACCTTGCAAATTACCCAGGAGATGAGCCTCGACCTGAAGCCGTGGGAGTACATGGTTTTTTCTAACAAGTAAAAAAGTTTTTTTCCAGCCTGTAACCTGCTCGTGCGCCCGGATGTCAGAGTAGTTGTCAACAAAAACGACGACCACTTTTTCTCATCAACAAAAACAACGAAGTCATGCACGAAGAAGGCATTATCGCACTGTTCATTCCAATTACCCTCGGCCTTGGCGCTTTCCTCATGGTTTGGGGCATACGGTACCTCGAAAATAAAGAAAACATGGCCTTGATCGAAAAAGGCATGGAGCCGCTGCAGCGCCGCCGCCGCCAAGCCGATCCCTCGCGTACGCTCAAAAATAGCCTGCTGTTCATCGGTGCCGGCTTGGGTCTGCTGCTTGCCATGTTTATCGGCAACGCATTCAACCTTCAGAATGAAGAACGGACCGGGGTGTTTTTTGCTCTAATCGCCATATTCGGCGGCCTCGGCATGTTAGCAGCATACCTGTACGAGCGTAAAAACCCGCCTGGAGATTCGTCCACGTCGGCTTAAGAGCGTGTTTAAAATTTAGTGCCGAGGCGAAAGCGAGCGAATTTTGTTTCAGGCAAGGCGAAATTTGCAGCCGTAGCCGGGTGCCTACGGCGAAAATTTTAACGCAGTATGAAGCAAAATTTGCCGCTTGCAGCCCGGCGACTAGATTTTAAACACGCTCTAATAAAAGAGCACAAAGGCTCGCAAAATTTGAGCGGGCACAGAGAAAGATGGCGTTGACATTGAGGCTAATAGCCCAATATCAAAGTTCTACACTTTTTCTCTGTGCCCGCTCAAATTTTGCGAGCCTTTGTGCTTCGATACAGCCTAAAAATAATTAGCGCACGAGCGCGAACGAGCCTTTCACGATTTCGGTTGAACCATCCCACAGAAGCGTTTCAGCCCAAAAAACATACACACCGGGCGGGGCCGCTTCGCCTCTGTAAAACCCGTCCCAACCCGAAGTCGGGTCGTTGGGTGAAAGCCCGGTGCCATCGTAAAGCACCTCACCCCAGCGGTCGGCAATTTGCATGCGATTGATCCCGAACGTTCCGCCTCCTGCGCTCAGGAAAAACCTGTTGTTCGGCCAGTTTCCTGTGGGCTTGAACACGTTGGGTGCGTAAAGGGGTGGTTTTCGACTCACAACGATGCGCATCGTGTCGAGCAGAGTGCAACCATTGGGATCGGTGGCCGCGAGTGTGTATTCGGCGTTGCCGAAAAACAGGTCGCACACGGGCAGGCACGAAGGGTCGGTGCAGGGCAGTGCGGGTGTCCAGTAAAGTGATACAGGTGTGAAACTAAAGATCGGGTCGAAGCACACCTCGTCGCCGTAGCCGATATCGGCATCGTCACCGAGCGTCATCCACAATTGGTGAAAAAACAGGCGGATGGTCACAAGGGAGTCGCAGCCATTGGCAGCTGCACCGGGCAGGATTTCAAACCCGGAGTGCTTGATTTGGTCGTATCGCTGGCCGTTAATCAGCAAAAATGAATCAGGGCAGAGCGTGTCCAGTACCTCCGAAAAAGGCAACGGGATCACGGTAAGGTCGACAACAATGACGCTATCGCAAAACCCGCCCGCTGCACCCCCCGCAATACGCTCCACACCCGAAGGCCGTAACGCAGAGTATGGGCTTCCATTGACGAACAGGGTGTCGCCGTCGCATATCGGCTGTTTGATGATGCGTTTGCTTTGTATGACCTGGAGGTTGATGTTAATGATGCTGTCGCAACCATTGGCAGCACCGTTTTCGATAATTTCCTTGCCAATGAAAAAACCGCTGTGGTAGGGCACATTATTTACCCACAGGGTGTCGTCGGCACAGATAGTCTGGTTGAGCGTGACGACCGCCAGTTGGTAAAAAACAAATCGCACCTCGATAATGCTGTCGGCCCCGTTTGCGGCTCCTCCAGGGATGACCTCGGTGCCCATTGGATTGTCCGGCCCGTACAAGTGGCCGTTTACAATGATAAACTGGTTGGAACAAAACGTGTCGCGCAGGAAAAATACTTGTGCGCGCAGACCGGCTAAGCCAAGTCCGGTGACAAATAGGATGGACAAAGCCCACTTCAGAAAGGGATGGCGCATGGACGTTTTCTCTTGTTTGATATGCTGTGCCGCAAAAAGAAGGCCACAGCTCCGCAAAGGTGCGAAACTGTGGCCTTTTTAGCATTCAGCCTCCGATCATTTCTCGCGCGAGGCGCGAGCCGTTTCGATGTTCTGAATCCGGGATTCGAGGCTGTTCATGCGCTGCTGCAGCTTGGTGTTTTCCTGCTGCAAAGCGCTGATTTGCTCCTGCTGTTCCTGGATTGCCTTGATAGCCAGCACACCAAAACCAGCGTAGTTCACACCAAGATAAATGCTGCCGTCGTCAGTACGGTGCTGGTTGACCAGTTCAGGAAACAACACTTCCACCTCCTGAGCGATGACACCGATAGTACGCTTGGCTTCGGCTTTTTCGTGGTTGTAGCGGTAGTACACCGTGTTGAGGCGCGACACCTTGTCGAGGACACTGCCCGTCCCGGCAACGTCTTTTTTGAAACGACGGTCAGAGGGAATGTAAAAACCGTTGGTGGCAAAAGTGCCCACAGGCAGGCCGCCGCCGAAAAAGTTGTTGTGCAGATTCAGGCTGCCGTCGAAGCCGTTTACACGGAAATCCCACTCTCCGCCGCTATTCGAGTTTTGGATCATCAGGCCAGCGCTGCCAGTAGCATGGAAAAGTTTCAGCCGGGCGATGCCTACATTGGGCGAACCCATACCCACCTGGCCGCTAAGGCCGTCTACAAACACAGTTTTGCCAGCGCCTGTAGAGAGTACGATACTGGACGAGTCGTCGGAAGCAATAACAAAATTGCCTACATCCTTGGTAATGGAAGCAGCCACGTTCATGCCGCTGGCAAAACCGATTGCCGGGTTCATACCCTCAATCCGAAAGGCTTCACCGTTGCTCTTGACGTGGAGTTGACGTACGGGCTTGTCTGTTCCCACGCCCACAAATCCAGCGTTGGCGTTGTGGATGTTAGCCCCGTTGGCCGACCAAAAGCCGCCGCCGATGCTGGTAAACAGGGTATCAAAATCAACCTCGCTGTTCGTACCGGAAATTGCCAGTTTGGTGCCATTCAGGCTAAGCGTTTGAAGCTCGTTGGTTGGGTCTTTATCGGCGTCGCCGGTGTTTTCGATGGTGAAGTTTGGTGCCGTTCCGGTTATGTTGATTCCTGTTCCGGCTGTGTAGCTGTTGCTGGCCGGAAGGGTAACGGTGCCGCCGCCTTTGGACAAAGACAGGTCTTGGCCCACGAGCGACAGGGCCTGTATCTCGTTGATCGGGTCGGCATCAGCATCACCGGTATTGTTGATCGTGAAGTTCGGTGCTGTCCCCGTGATGGAAATGCCTGTGCCTGCGACATAGGAGTTTCCGTTATCGTCAGCTGGTTCCCAAAGGCCCATTGCCTGATCCCATTTCAACGTTTGGCCATTTGTTGCGCCGAGTTGGTTGAGGCGCAGCGGGTCGCCCGCCGTACCGTTACCGGCAATGTTCAAGGCCGTGATGGCCACTTGCGTTCCCCAGTTGTCGGCGGGACCAGCGCCGGTGTTGTCGTCAGAAGGGGCCCATGCTGAGCCGTTCCATTTTAGCACCTGGCCGCTGGCAGCACCCTGCTGGGCAATGTCGAGTGGAGTACCTGCAGTGCCATTGCCCGAAAGGCGGGCGGTAGTTTGAGCAGTTTGTGTGCCCCAGGATTCGTCTTCAGGCACGAAGAGATTCAGTGTGGAGTTCCAAGCCAGAACCTGGCCGTTGGTAGCACCGAAGTCATTGAGTCGCAGCGGATTACCAACGGTGCCATTTCCGGAAATATTTAGAGCGGTAGCGGCAGTTTGTGTGCCCCAGTTGTCGCCACCGGCCTCGTTTTGCGGCACCCATGTTGTTCCGTTGAATTTCAGTACTTGTCCGTTGGTTGCACCTTGAGCGGCGATCTTCAGCGGGTCGCCCGCTGTGCCGTCACCATCAAGCGTAGCATCAGTAATTGCCACCTGAGTACCCCAGTTGTCGGCGGGACCGGAACCGGTGTTATCGTCAGACGGGGCCCATGCTGAGCCATTCCATTTTAGCACCTGGCCGCTGGCAGCACCCTGCTGGGCAATGTCGAGTGGCGTTCCGGCTGTGCCATTTCCTGCAAGGCGGGCGGTGGTTTGAGCGGTTTGTGTTCCCCAGTTGTCGGGGCCGGAGTTGTTGTCGGCTGCGGGGGCCCAATCGGTGCCGTTCCATTTCAGCACCTGGCCATTGCTGGCACCTTGCTGAGCGATGCCGAGCGGTGTTCCTGGCAATCCGTCTCCCGTGATTGTAGCGTTAGTAGCTGCTTTTTGGGTTCCCCAGTTGTCGGGGCCGGAGTTGTTATCGGCTGCGGGGGCCCAATCGGTGCCGTTCCATTTCAGGACTTGACCGTTACCAGCACCTTGTTGAGCGATGGCGAGTGGTGCTCCTGCAGTACCGTTGCCCGTGAGGGTGGCATTAGTAATTGCCGTTTGTGTTCCCCAGTTGTCGGGGCCGGAGTTGTTGTCGGCTGCAGGTGCCCAGGATGTACCGTTCCATTTCAGGACTTGGCCGTTACCAGCACCTTGCTGAGCGATTCCGAGCGGGGTTCCTGCGGTACCATTGCCTATGAGGGTGGCATTTGTGGCTGCGGTTTGGGTTCCCCAATTGTCGGCACCGGAGTTGTTGTCGGCTGCAGGTGTCCAGGCTGAACCGTCCCATTTCAGGACTTGGCCGTTGCTGGCACCTTGCTGGGCGAGATCAAGCGGTGTTCCCGCTGTGCCGTTGCCAGCAAGTCGGGCGGTGGTTTGGGCGGTTTGTGTTCCCCAGTTGTCGGCACCGGTGTTATCGGCTGCGGGTGCCCAGGATGTGCCGTTCCATTTCAGTATTTGGCCATTGGTAGCGCCTTGTTGAGCGAGATCGAGCGGATTTGCAGCGGTACCGTTGCCGAGCAGGCGTGGTTGCACTTGCGCCGTTTGGGTTCCCCAGTTGTCGGCACCGATTTGGTCGTCAGCAGGCAGCCACGACAAGCCGTTGAACTTGAGTACCTGTCCGTTGGTGGCACCTTGCGGAGCGATACCCAGCGGACTTCCAGCAGTGCCGTTACCGGCAATGGTCGTATTAGTGACGGCGGTTTGGGTTCCCCAGTTATCGGCACCAGCGTTGTTATCGTTGCCGGGCACCCATGCGGCACCGTTCCACTTGAGCACTTGCCCGTTGGTGGCACCTTGTTGATCAATTGTGAGCGGGTTGCCGGGGGTTCCAAAGCCAGACAAAGAGGCAGTGGTCACCACCGATTGGGTTCCCCAGTTGTCGGGGCCGGTGTCTTGTGCGGGTGCCCAGGTGGTACCATTCCATTTGAGGACTTGGCCGTTGAATGCGCCCATTTGGGCAAGTTTGTCGCCTGTAACGGCAGCATTTTGGATTTTGGCTGTTTGTACGGCGTTGTTGGCCAGTTCAAAACTGGTCACCACATTGTTTTTGAGCTGCAGGTTGCTAAACGGGCCAGTCACATCACCATCGGCAGTACTGTTCGTTGTCAGGTCGTCGAAGGGATTGATGTCACCACCATTGGCGATGGTAAAATTTTGGCCCACAGCGATCACATCAATACCCACGCCCCCGGTGATGGTTACCGTGCCGAGGTTGTCGGGTGCAGGTGACCAGGTGGTGCCGTTCCATTTTAACACGTGGCCGTTGGCGGCGCTCATCTGATCAATTTTGTCTCCAGATACGGCTTGCGCGTTGATCTTGGAAGTTGTGACGGCATTGTTTGCCAGTTCTACCGGGCTGACTACGCCCGATTTGAGCTGCAGGTTGTTAAACGGGCCAGCCACGTCGCCGTCGTGGGCGGTCGATATCAACAAATCGTCGTTGGCGTTTGTGTCGCCACTATTCGTGACCGTAAAGTTGGGCGCAGTACCTGAAATAGTAATGCCTGTGCCGCCCGTGATGCTCACGGTGCCGAGGGCATCCTGGGCTGGTGCCCAGGTAGTGCCGGTCCATTTGAGTACCTGTCCGCTACTGGCGCCCATGTCGTTCAGTTTAGCGGCGGTGACTGAGCCGTTGGCTAATTTGGCGGTGCTAACAGCGTTGTCTGCGATCTTGGCTGTGTTCACAGCGTTGTCTGCCAGTTTGGCCGTGTTAACAGCCCCATCGGCGATCTTAGCCGTGTTTACAGCTCCGTCAGTGATCTTGGAGGTGCCCACGGCATTATCAGCGATTTCGGGGTTGCCCACTGCGTTGGGCTTGATTTGGAGGTTGGAATACGGGCCGGTCACGTCGCCGTCGTGGACGGTAGAGGTCGTCAAGTCGTCGGTAGCATTAGTGTCGCCGGTATTGGTTACGGTAAAATTTTGACCATTTTGGGTTACCCCTATACCGGAAGCGCCCGTAATGGTAATATTATTGTTAGGAATGGCCACAGTGGAGACATTGGTCACACGGCCGTACTGGTCTATGGTCACAACCGGTATTTCGGTAGGGCCGCCGTAAATGCCCGGAGCCACGGGCGTAGTGGCAAGGCTGATGGTACCCGTTGTGGTGATTGGCCCACCTGTGAGACCGGCCCCCGTATTTACTTCAGATACAGTGCCGCTTTGGCCTGTGTTATCGTCTTGTGGCACCCACGTCGTGCCGTCCCATTTCAGCACCTGGCCGGGTTGGGCGCCTTGTTGGGCGATTGTCAGCGGTGTACCAGCCGTGCCATTGCCGCCAAGTACAGTGGAAGTTTGCACGGTCTGGGTTCCCCAATTGTCACCACTCGCAGCGGTATTTTGGGAAAAAAGGGCATACGGAACGCTCATCAGCTGTGAGGTGCCCAATTCGTCGAACACGTTCGGGGATGTTTCCAGCGAAACGGTCAGGTACTTTGCGCTGGCACCCCAGTTGATGGTGTTAAAGTTACCCTGCAACGCTGTGCCCTGGCCAATGACGAGATTGACCAGGCCGTACGCATTGGTCGAAGTGGACTGCATTTCGGAGTACGCAACTGGTCCGTTTGGTGCGCCGTTGCGGAGGGTGAATAGCAGGGAAACGGTTTGGTTGTTGAGCGAGGCCCCGTTGATGTCCCGCACGATGCACTGGTAGCTAAAACCTTGTGGTGCGGTTTGCGCGTCGGAACGCCAAGCAGTGAACAGAAACGCCAAAAGGCCAAAGAGTAGTAAGTGACGGTTTGTCATAGTACCTAATCAATTTTGGAATGATCACAAAAGAAGGAAAGGAGTAACAGGTGCAGCGTAAATCGCTCACAGGCGGACGACGCGCGTCATAGCCGTGGCTCTGCTTGTCGGATCGGTCAGAATCACAAAGTACACGCCGGGCTGCCACAGGCGGCAGTCCAGCACGGTGCCGGTGGGTTCTTGCACCGGATAGTCGGCAAGTACAACTCGCCCGACCAGGTCCACCACAGTGGCCCGAAGTAACGCCCCTTTCTCTGAAGAAAACTGAACGGTTAATGCTTCGGTAACCGGATTCGGGAAAACACGAATATCCCAATCCGTGAGGTCGGGATCGCCCGTAGACACGATTTGAGTTTGTTCCGGCTGGTGAAAACCTTGTGTGAAAACGTGGGTGGCAGTGGATAATGTCGGGATAACCACTTCACCAATGGTGTAGGCATAGGTACGGCCCTGCTGAACGGCGAAACGCCCGGTGGAACCAATGACCTGATTGAATAGGGTGGCATCCTGTGCAACACCAATAGTTAGTGCACAGAGCCACGTCAGTGTGGTGGGTAGAAATCGGTTCATGGATAAAAAATAAATGAGCAAAATTTAGTTCAAAAACCGTTCCACAAAGGAAACGAAATTCAATGCGTGACAAACGAAATTTTTTAGGTAAAAAATCGGCGATGCACATGTGCTTGTTTCACAGAAGATCGCAGTAAAAAAGGTGGCACTGAGATACCACGAGATTTAGTGGTCACAGTGCATATTTTTTCAAGCCTGGTGCATATAGTAACCTGTAGCACGCAACGGGCATCAACCAAAAATAAGTTTGCACGTTCGATTTGGCCCGATTTGATCCGTGTCACCTACCTTTGGCGGCCTTTTCACTAAAAAATAATTGTAGAGATGAAAGTCCGTTCATTTACCCTCGTCCTTTTGCTGGCCCTTTTCGCCGCCGCTTGTGGCAGTGACTCCAGCACACAAACTACCACTACCGAAGAAACTGCTACGCCCGACGCCGGAACAACGGATATGAGCGCTCCGCAAGGCGATCAACCCGCTGGCACCCTTCAGGCGCCCGGTGGTGCTATGACGGCACCCGGCCAAGCCACTCCTGCCGCTACGGCTGCCGGTACAGGCAAAGTGAACCCGCCGCACGGCCAGCCCGGCCACGTATGCGGCTCCCCGGTTGGCGCACCGCTTGACGGATCGGCAAAAAGCCCTGGCGCAACGGCTGTTGCACCGGCTCCCACCGCCGCTCCGACCGCCGCTCCGGCAGCAGGCAAGCCCGCTGCAGTTGCGCCCGGCACCAACCCGCCGCACGGCCAGCCCGGCCATGTATGTGGTACCCCCGTGGGGTCACCGCTCGATGGCAAAGCCAAAAATTAATCCGGTTTTACCATAGCGTGCCCGGCGATCCAGGCGCCCGTCCAGGCTGCCTGAAAATTGAACCCGCCGGTAATGGCATCAATGTCCAGCGCCTCCCCTGCCAAATACAGGCCGGGGAGGCGCTTGCTTTCGAACGTTTTGAAATTGACCTCCCGCAGGTCTACGCCTCCAGCCGTTACAAATTCCTCCTTGAACGTGCTTTTTCCGCGCACGGCAAATTCGGCGTTGCCATTTGCCCGGCCAGGCGGGCCATTACCGCTTTGTTTGCATCGCCCCAACGCATTTCGGCAGGCACCTCTGCTGCATCCGTCAGGCGTTCCCAAAGCCGCTGCGGCAGACCAAATTGGGCGTGCGAGCCGATTTGCCGACGGCCATGCTCTTGTTTCAACTGGCTCAAGCCGGTTTCAATATCCGCTATCGGCATATCGCCCAACCAGTTGATAAACACAGAAAATTGATAGCCCATCTCGTGTAGTTGGCGGGCACCCCAGGCGGAAAGCCGCAAAACTGCTGGCCCGCTCAGACCCCAGTGTGTAACGAGCAATGGCCCCGTAGTTGTCAATTTGGTCCCCGCCGCTCGTACAGCAGCTTTGGGTACTGAC
>JBJXEZ010000213.1:0-14770 GCA_046153695.1 Saprospiraceae bacterium | reverse complement strand
GTTCAAGCGGATTGGCCAAGCCGCGAACGGCATGGTCGAATTTCATTTGCTGGTATTCGTTCTCCATACTGGTTATTTCGGCCAGCAGATCGGGTACCTCCATCGTGTCCAGTTGCAAATTTTCCTTGCCATGTGTTGCGATAAGTTTTAGTAGTTCTGTGGGTTTATGCTTCGAAATCGTACCGGGTTACGGCTTTGCAAATGATCGGCAGTTTTTGGGCCGCTTTGCGGAGAGATTCGTATGCGATTTCTTCGCTCACGCCTTCCACCTCGAACAGGACACGGCCGGGCTGAACCTCACAAACGTAGTGGTCCAGAGCACCTTTACCTTTACCCATACGGACTTCAGCGGGCTTGGTTGTGATGGGCTTGTCCGGGAAAACGCGGATCCAGACCTTGCCTTCCCGTTTCATGTTACGGGTCAGTGCAATACGGGCCGCTTCGATCTGGCGGCTGGTCAATCGGGAGTACTCCAAGGCCTTCAGCCCAAAGGAGCCAAAGGAGATCGAACTCCCTTTGAAAGCCAGGCCCGTATTTCGGCCTTTGTGCTGTTTCCGATATTTCTGTCGTTTAGGCTGAAGCATCGTATAATTATTTTAAAAAACTGTCAGTCAATATTTTGTGTCCAAGCAAGCCGATTATTTGAAATAACGGTTGCGAAGGTACGACACCGGAAGTTTTGTTGAGTCTCAAAAAATCTGTCCGTTGCCGAGAAGTTGTTTTGATTTTAGCGCCTCCGGCGATCACCGCCGCCAGCACCGCCGGCACCGCGTCCACCGCCGCCGCCACTACCACCGCGGCCGCCACCAGGGCCGCCACTATTACGTCCGCCGCCGCCGCCAGCACCTCGGCGATCACCGCCGCCGCCGCTGTTTCGATCTCCGCCGCGATCGCGGTCGCCACCACGGCCACCGCCACCACGACGATCACCGCGATCACCGCGATCACCGCGTTCGCCACCGCGTTCGCCACCACGTTCACCGGTACGTTCGCCGCCTTCAGCGCTTGCAAATGGTGTCAGTTCGCGTTTTTGCAGTACTTCGCCTTTGAAAATCCAGACTTTGATACCAATTTTTCCGTACACCGTCAGGGCTTCCACGAGGGCATAGTCAATATCGGCACGGAACGTGTGCAGAGGGGTGCGACCCTCTTTATATTCTTCGGTACGGGCAATCTCGGCACCGCCAAGACGACCGCTCACGCGAATTTTAATTCCTTCTGACCCAGCTCGCATAGTGCCCTGAATGGCTCCTTTGACAGCACGGCGGAAATTGATACGCGCCTCAATTTGTTTGGCCACTTGTTCACCGACGATGTTAGCATCCAGTTCCGGCTTGCGGATTTCGTAGATGTTGATCTGCACGTCTTTGCCGGTCAGTATTTTGAGCTCTTCCTTGATAAGGTCAACCTCCTTGCCTCCCTTGCCGATAATGATACCGGGGCGGCTGGTCTGGATCGTAACGGTAACCCGCTTCAGGGTGCGTTCGATGACAATACGGCTGATACCGTTTTGCATCGGTTTGTTGCGGTCGCGCGGATCGGCAACTGCAGTTTTGGGGCGGCGAGCACGGAGGTAGTTCCGAATTTTTTCGTCTTCTACCACCTTGAGGCCGTAGTCCTTGTCGGCGAACCAGTTAGAGTCCCAGCCGCGGATGATGCCCAAGCGATTACCAATCGGATTTGCTTTTTGACCCATTTTATTGAGTGGTTGTAATTTTTAAGTTGAATCGGGTTTATTCTTCGCCTTCGAGTGCTACGCGGTTTGCGACAACGAGGGTGACGTGATTACGGCGTTTGCGCACCCGGTACGCGCGGCCTTGCGGTGCGGGGAGGAAGCGGTAAATGATGCTTCCCGGGTCCACAAACGCTGTTTTCACATACAAGTCGTAATCGTCGGCACCGCCGTCAATTTCCGTTTTTTGTTCCCAGTTACTCACTGCGGAAATGAGGAGTTTCTCCAGCCAAACGGCGGACTCTTTGTTGGTGTACCGCAGCATGCTCAGGGCATCCACGACACGCTTGCCGCGGATGTGATCCACGACGAGGCGCATCTTACGCGGCGACATTGGGCAATTGCGCAATTTTGCTACTGCTTCCATTGTTCGATTTACGATTTTCGAATTGCGGGTTTCGATTGGCGGGCGGCACGAATAATACCTGCCCGTTCGTCGGCACCTTTTTCTTTATTTTCTGTTTCCGGCGTGGCCACGGAAGTTGCGCGTAGGCGCGAACTCACCGAGTTTATGGCCGACCATGTTTTCGCTGACAAGGATAGGAATAAACGTCTTGCCGTTGTGAACGGCAATGGTTTCGCCCACCATATCGGGGATGATCATGGAGGCGCGGCTCCACGTTTTGATCACTTGGCGTTTGTTGCTCTGTTTGACCTTGGCCACCTTCTCCATTAAGGCGTGGTGTACGTATGGGCCTTTTTTAAGCGAACGAGGCATAACTTGTTTTGAGTTTAAGTTCGGATTTCAAGACGCTGGTTGAGCAGGTCTCAAAGCCTAAACGTGTTATTTGTTCTGACCTCCTTTGCGGCGGCTAATAATCAATGCGTTTGACTTTTTGGTGCGGCTGCGGGTCTTCATGCCTTTGGATTTCAGGCCCTTGCGGCTGCGTGGGTGGCCACCGGAAGCACGGCCCTCGCCACCGCCCATCGGGTGGTCTACGGGGTTCATGACTACGGGGCGGGTGCGTGGGCGGCGGCCTTTCCAGCGGTTACGACCGGCCTTACCCATGACTTCGAGGTTGTGATCGGGGTTGCTGACGGTGCCCATTGTGGCTTTGCACGTCAGAAGCACACGGCGCACCTCACCGGAGGGCATACGGAGTACAGCATAGCGGTCTTCGCGGCCCATCATCGTGGCTCCCGTTCCGGCGCTGCGCACCAATACTCCACCAGCACCGGGTTGCATTTCGATATTATGTACCATGGCACCCAGCGGCACCTCGGCCAAATACAGGCAATTGCCGTTTTCGGGGGCTGCGCCGCGACCGGAAATGATCTGATGATCAACGGTCACACCGTGTGGGGCAAGGATGTAGCGCTTTTCGCCGTCGGCATACTCCACCAAGGCGATGTATGCACTGCGATAGGGGTCGTATTGTATGGACTTTACGGTAGCGATTACACCCTCTTTGTTCCGCTTAAAGTCAATGATACGGTAGCGGCGTTTATGGCCGCCGCCGCGGTAGCGCATAGTACGGTGACCATCGCTGTTGCGACCGCCAGTGCTACCCAGCGATATCAGAAGTGATTTCTCCGGCTGAGCACCTTTTGTCAGTTCCGACTTGGTTACCGCAATGTGGTAGCGCAGGCCGGGCGTGATCGGATTGAATTTTTTAACTGCCATATCCTGATGTTATTCTTCTCCAAAGATGTTGATGGTCTCGCCGGGAGTGAGGGTCACAAAAGCCTTTTTGTAGGAGGCCTTTATACCGCGGACAACCGTCGTTTTCGTATTGCGCGATTTGGGCTTGCCCGGCATTACTGCCGTGTTCACGCTGTCAACGTTGACGTTGTACAGTTTTTCGATCGCGTTTTTGATCTCGATTTTGTTCGAGTCCTTGTTCACCACGAAAACGTATGTGCTGCGCTTGTCTGCGAGCTTCGTCGTTTTTTCCGTGATGAGCGGCTTGATCAAGATTTGCTTGGCCATGATTATTCGCAGACTTCTTTTATTTTTTCAATGGCGCTCTCAGCTACCACGAGGGCGCCGGCACGCATGATTCGGTAGGTGTTCAGGTCTTGCGCCGGGGTAATGTCTGCCTTGGGCAGGTTGCGGCAAGAGAGATAGAGCGTTTTGTCGTATCCGCTGAGCACCGTAAGGGGCTTTTTGTCGGCCACATTGAGAGCCAGGAGAATATCGCGAAAAGCCTTGGTCTGAGGTTGATCGAAGGAAAAATCTTCAACCACAACAATATTACCGCCCAGAGCTTTGACGGAAAGGGCGCTCCGGCGAGCGAGGCGCTTTTCCTTGGCGTTCACTTGAATTTCGTAGTTGCGTGGGCGCGGGCCGAAAACTCGGCCGCCACCCCGGTACAGGGGGTTGTTGATGTCACCTTTACGCGATCCGCCGGTGCCTTTTTGGCGATGCAGCTTGCGTGTGGAACCACTCATCTCACTGCGCTCCTTGGATTTGTGGGTGCCTTGGCGTTGCGCATTGAGGTAGCGTTTCACATCGAGCCAAACGCTGTGCTCGTGCGGCTCAATGCCGAACACCTCATCGGGTAGTTCGACCGATCGGCCAGTGGCTTCACCTTTAATGTTATATACTTCGAGTTTCATGTTTCGAGAACAGATTTAGAAACGTCAGGTATCTTATTTTTCGATAACGACAAACGCGCCTTTGTGGCCAGGTACAGCGCCCTTGATCAGCAACAGGTTTTGTTCGGGGAAAACTTTGAGAATTTGCAAGCGGCGCACTTTCACGCGCTTATTGCCCATTTGGCCAGCCATACGCATTCCTTTCATTACCTTGGCGGCAAAGGAGGAGTTACCGAGCGAGCCAGGTGCCCGCAAGCGGTTGTGCTGGCCGTGGGTTTGTTGCATGACACCACCAAAGCCGTGGCGTTTGACCACACCCTGGAAGCCTTTGCCTTTGGATGTAGCGACGACATTTACCTTGTCACCCTCTTGGAATACCTCCTCTACGGAGATGGTATCGCCCAAGGTTTTGGAAAGGCCCATGTCCCGAAATTCGAGCACTTGGCTCATCGGTTCGGCACCGGCTTTTTCAAAGTGGCCGGCCAAAGCCTTTGGGGTTTTGGAGGCCTTGCGCTCGCCATAGGCCAATTGGAGAGCCGAATAGCCATCCGTTTTTTCGTCGAGCACTTGCGTGACCACGCACGGGCCAGCCTCAATAATCGTACAAGCGACATTTTTGCCGGACTTGTCGTAGATGCTGGTCATCCCTATTTTTTTGCCAATCAGACCGTTCACGGTAGTTCTATGTTTTTATGGTTGAACGATTGGTGATTTTTACTTTTTCAAACGGATAAAAGGAGTGGCGACAAATGACGAAAAGCGTCTTTCCGTTTTATCGGAACCGCTTTCGACCGCATCAGTTGACCCCGTTTCCGACGGGAACACTTTGACGCAAGCCGGAAACAACCGCCTTGAATCCGAAAATGTACGAGTTAGGTGAGCTTGACCTGAATATCAACGCCGCTCGGAAGCTCTAACTTGGAGAGGGCGTCCACCGTCTTTTGGGTCGGTGTGTAGATTTCGATCAACCGCTTGTGGGTGCGCAATTGGAACTGCTCCCGAGCCTTCTTATTCACGTGCGGCGAGCGCAGTACCGTGAAAATTTCTTTCTCAGTTGGCAGCGGAATCGGCCCCGTAACTACGGCCCCACTCGCACGAACAGTCTTGACGATCTTCTCAGTGGACTTATCCACCAAGTTGTAGTCGTAAGACCGAAGTTTAATGCGAATTTTCTGATTCATTACCTTGAAATAAAAGTTTGTTCAGTATTCAACCTTTTTCAAGCAGCCAAACATGATTTGGAACCATACCCGAAAAAGCGGATGCAAAGGTACGCACGCTCATCTTGGATTTCCAAAGGAGGTTTGAAAGTTTTTTTAAAAAAGTTGTTTGAGGATGGCAATTTTGAAGCGCCTCCTGCCGAAAAAGGGGCACAGGGATGTCTGATAGCGTACCAACGTTCGTAGTAAAAAAGAATACACTGCTCGAAATGTCGGTCATCTTTTCCTAAATTCTTCAAAACGTGCTCGCACGGCCACCGGTTTTGCCCTACTTTTGCCGCGCTTTTCAAAAGCACAGGGCGTAGCTATATTAATGCAATCGCCCAATCACGCAATCACTCAAAAGAATGGAAGACAAGTCGAGCAATTTGAACACCATAATTGGTATGGTGCTGATCTTTATTTTAGTGTACTTCTGGATGCAGTTCTCTGCGCCCGAGCAACCGGCACAGCAACCGGCCCCCGAAAAAAAAGAACAAAAATCAGGCAAGCCCGCCGAAACGGCTAACCCAACAGCACCACAGCCAGCCGCTCCTGTCGCTGCAGATTCGGCAAGTAAACTATTGGTACATGCCGCCCAGTACGGGGTTTTCGCCCCGGCTGCCACTGGAACCGAGCAGGACGTGGTTTTGGAAAACGACCTGCTCCGTGTGACCTTCACTAGCAAAGGCGGGCGCATCAAAGAGGTTTTTCTGAAAAAATACCTCAAGATCAACCTCGACAGCGCTGGCATGGACGTGCAAAGCCCGCTGCGTTTGCTGGAGGACGAAAAGAATCGCTTCGAATATCTTATCCCGGCTGCAGGAGCGCCAAACCGCATCAGCTCCACCGACCTGTATTTTCAGGCTTCAAAAACCGGCAATACGGTCACCTTTCGGGCCCCTACCAGCACAGGGGGCTATTTTGAGCAGACCTACACACTCCGTGCCGATAACTACGAACTGGCCCACCAAGTGGGCGGTCAAGGGTTGCTGACGGCTCTCGCTCCGGGACAAAACAGCCTCCGCCTAAACTGGGTGAACCACTTGGACAAATTGGAGCGCAACCAAGAGTATGAGCGCACCATGTCCACGGTGTACTTCCGTGCCGACAACGAAGACCCCGACTATTGCGACTGCCGAGCCAACGCTACCGAAAATCTCGGCCAACAGCCCGTCAAGTGGTTTAGCCATTCCAACCAATTTTTCAACTCCTCCATCATCGCCCGCGATTTCACCTTTCGCGAGTTTATTGGCGAAACAATCGTACTCACAAACGAAGACCCCGACTTGAAAATCGTGCGCTCGTCGGCGCTCGTCCCGCTCGAAAACGGCAAGGCCAGCATGACGCTGTACACAGGCCCGAACGAATTTGACCGGCTTCAGTCTTACGGGGTCGCACTAGAGGACATCATCCCCTTCGGTTCCAGCATGTTCGGCGCTATCAACCGTTGGATCATCCACCCGATCTTCGATTTTCTGTCCAAATTTATTGGCAGCGCGGGCATCGTAATCCTCTTGCTCACACTGATCGTCAAACTCCTGCTCTACCCGCTCACCTACCGCATGGTGTACAGTCAGGCCAAAATGGCAGCGCTGAAACCCAAAATTGATGAGCTGCGCAAAAAGCACGGCGACGACCAGCAGGCTATGTCGGTGGAGACGATGAAACTGTACAGCGAGTTCAAGGTGAATCCCCTGGGCGGGTGCCTACCGATCCTGCTTCAAATGCCGATCTGGTTTGCCCTGTACCGGTTCTTCCCGGCTGCCATCGAATTCCGGCAGTCGAGTTTTCTGTGGGCCACCGACTTGTCCAGCTACGATGTAGCCGTCCATTTGCCCTTTCACCTCATCGGCTTTGGCACACACCTCAGTGCGTTCACGCTCATTTGGGTCATTACTACATTGTGGTACACCTGGTACTCCATGAAACAGATGGACAGCTCAGCCATGACCAATAGCGACCAAATGAAGATCATGAAGTATATGCAGTACGGCATGCCGGTCATGTTCATGTTCTTTTTCAACAGTTTTGCCGCAGGACTCACGCTGTATTTGTGCTTTAGCAATATCCTGAACATCGGCCAAACCGTGGTCACCAAGCAGTTTTTTATTGACAAGGAAAAAATAACGGCGCAGTTGGAGGCCAACAAGAACCGGCCTAAAAAGACCGGGGGCTGGCGAGACCGCTTCGAGGCAGCCATGCGTGAGCAGCAGCGGGTACAAGAAGAGCGAAGCAAAAAAGGTGGCAAAAAATAGCTCCCTAAAAAAAACGCCCCGGCACGTTTGCCGGGGCTTAACCAAATCAAACTTTCTGTGTAAGTTTCTCTTGTTTTCGGCTTTCGGTTTGCTGCCGGGGGTAAAAAAGAACGGCTTCCTGGGGATAGACCCTCGGAAGCCGTTGTCGTTGCATCAAATCGGTAGTCAACCGTTTTATTCCTGTCAAATGCCGGTTTTTATCGGCGAAAGAAATTTATCAACGTCAAAATCCGTACGTAAAAACGAAACGGTACTGCCATGGGTTTTCATAGGCGTTGATGTCGTTGGCGATGAAAAAATCGTACATGATCGCTATTTCCTGCCCCCAGCCACCCTGGCCGTTTGCAAAATTGTAGCCTATACCGAGGTACTCTGCCGAGCGGGAGCGCGTGGCTTTTTCCAACACAAAAGACTGCGTTTGGAAGATATACTGATCGGAAATGTATGCGACTTCCCCTTGAACAAAAAAGCCCTGATAAACGCGGATTCGGGCAAAGAGCCCAAGCTCAAGGTCGAAGAGGCTGAAGGAATTAAACCCCCTGTATTTTTGGCTGGTGAAAAGAGCCGAAACACGCGGCCCAATGGAAATTTGCTCAATGACTTTGTAGCCCACCATCGGCGAAACACCAAAGGCAAAAACACTCGATTGGTCGCTGCCCGAAAACCCGAGCGTAAGGCCGCCCCCGTACCATAGCCGGTCTTTGAACGACTTGGCTCCTTCCTCGCTGCCTGGAGCACGAAACCCGACTTCGCGGGATGCGTACGCCATAGTCGAATATTGGGCGGGCAAAATAGTGGCCATTAACAAGAAAAGGCCCAAAAGGCAAACGGGTACTGTACGCAGTTGCTTCATTGCAGTAGGTTTGAATGTGTATGTTGTACGTTCAGGTTGAAGTTCATTTTAAATTCGTCGGGGTTTTGACCAAATTATCAAATTTGAAAAGTTGGAAAAACGAATCTACAGAACAAGTTCTACTTTCGCGGCTTAAATTCCTGTAGTTAGTGCCTGCCCATCCGCAAATAAACGGCATTTCTGGTTTCCCCTCTGCCAAATCTCGACTGAGTAGATTTCAAAAACCGATGACCGAACAGTACGCAACCTGCCATCAGGCAGTCCCGTATATTGTCAATCACTTCGTTTTCAAATCATACCTGACCATGCTCAATCGCTTACGTCTGTTTTTCCAGCATTCTATCCTCGCTTTGCTGGCACTTTTCCCATTGGCAACACACGCACAAAGTTTTATCGGTGAACCTAGTCAAGTATCTGTTCCTGATGATCTAAAAAAAGTGCTCAAGGAATACGGCGTTTTTCGGCTTGACGCATCCATGATGAAACAGTTCGCCAATTCCGCTGCTGAATCTGCACCAATGCACATCCAGATCGGCACGCACGATTGGAAATTACATTTGACTCCAAACCACGTCCTTGCTCCAGGGTATTTCATGCAAGTAGCCACGGATAACGGTACGGAAATCCACAAACGCAAGGAAAATATGGCCTTCAAAGGCTACGACGCCAACGGCGGTGGCAAGGCGCGATTGACATTCGACACAGACTTCATCAACGGCTATGTGGAAGAAGGCGGCGAACGCTACTACATCGAACCGCTCTGGTTTCACCAAAGAGACCTCCCGCGAGACCTGTTCCTCGTATACCCGCGCAGTGCCGTAATCCGCGACCAGGATGCAACCTGCACTGAACTCACCAGTGAGGAAGACATGGGGCATTTGGAAGACCTGGCCAAACAAAAAGGCAGCCAGGCCGAGTTTTCCGCATGTTACGAAATCGAGATCGCTATTGCCTCCGACAAGTCCATGTTCAACAAGTACGGTTCCGCCAGCGCCGTAGAAGCGCACAATGTGGCCGTGATCAATGATGTGGAAGGCGACTACACGGGTGCCTTCAACCACGATATGTCTTTTGTCATCGTGACCCAGTTTGTAGTATCCGGCACCGACCCCTGGACCGCTTCGACGGATGCAGGCACCTTGTTGGGGTCGTTTCGCAACTGGGGCAACGCCAACGGTTTCGGTATCGGTGTCAACGCTTTCGACAACGGCGAACTTTGGACTAACCGCGATTTCGACGGAGCCACGGTGGGCATTGCCTATGTGCCCGGCATGTGCAACGCCAACAAGTACCACTGCCTGCAGGACTGGACCGGAAACTCCGAACTACTGCGATGCATGACCTCTCACGAGATCGGTCACAATATGTCCGCCGGACACGACCCACAAGGCGGCGGCAGCTGCCCGCCCAACTTCATCATGTGTCCGTTTGTGAGCACTAGCAGCTCGTGGAGCGGCAACTCGATCACCGTCATTAGCGCCTATATTACTGCACGCATCAACGGTGGGTGTTTCCAAGCCTGTGGCTCCAACCAGCCCCCAACAGCCAATTTCGATTGGAACCCCAACCCAGCCTGCCGCGGGCAACAAGTAACCTTCTCGGACATGTCCACTAACAACACGACCAGGTCGTGGACATTTCCCAACGGCACCCCGGCAACATCAACGGCTCAGAACCCGGTAGTTGTCTGGAACACAGCTGGCACATACAATGTGGTTCTCACTGTAACCGGAACAGGAGGAACGGCATCGATAACCAAACCCGTTTTGGTCAAACCGACCGCTACTGCAAATTTTACCTATACATTTTCCGGTCTGACCTACACGTTCGTCAGCACTTCCACCAACGCCAACACCTACCTGTGGGATTTTGGCGATGGTAACTTCAGTTTTGATCAAAACCCGGTCTATACCTATCCATTTGCCGGCACCTATACCGTGGTACTTACGGTTGAAAACGATTGCGGAACGTCCACCAAATCCATCGTCCTCAACACCCTCCCTACTGCAGAGTTTTCTGCCAACCCAACAGCGGGCTGTGCGCCCTTGGTGGTGCAGTTTACCAACGAATCGTCTTCCAACGCAACCACGTTTTTGTGGAGTTTCCCCGGCGGCTCGCCTACTGCCTCCAACTTAAAAAACCCGATCGTGCAATATCAAACCTCGGGTACCTTCACTGTTACGCTCACAGCAATAAACAACACGGGCTCTAATTCTATCTCCAAGACGAGTTACATCGTCGTCCAAAATGTGCCATCGTCCAACTTTACCTATTCTGTTGACACCCTGACAGTAACATTCACCAACCAATCCACGGGAGCCAACACCTACCTGTGGAATTTTGGCGACAACACCACAAGCACCCAACAACACCCTGTCCACACATACGCCCAAAGCGGCACGTATACTGTGACGCTCACCTCCACCAATGCCTGCGGCAGTACCACGTCTACCAAATCGGTAACCGTTATTGCCTTGCCCGTGGCAGGTTTCACTGCCGATACCACGTCGGGCTGCGCCCCGCTGACAGTTCACTACACGAGTCAGTCGTTGGGCAACCCGACGGCCTACTACTGGTTTTTTCCCGGCGGTACCCCCGACACATCAAGCGCTCAAAACCCGACAGTGACGTACAACACGCCCGGCAACTATGCCGTCACGCACATCGTCACCAACGTTTTTGGCAACGACACACTCACGATCAACAATTTCATCACTATCACGCCGCCGCCGACATCCGGCTTCAGCAGTACCACCAACGGCTTCAACGCGACGTTCACCAACAGCTCGACTAACGCCACATCGTACAACTGGACTTTTGGAGACGGCAACTCCAGCACCAACGCCAACCCAACCCATACGTATGCTGCTGACGGTACCTACACCGTGACGCTCACCGCCACTGGCCTCTGCGGCACCAGTACGGTGTCTCACACGGTAACGATCATCACACCGCCCCTGGCCGGTTTCACAGCCAGCCCAACGAGCGGGTGCGGGCCGCTGACCGTGCAATTTACCAACACCTCGTCGAGCAATTCAACAAGCTATGCCTGGCAGTTCCCGGGCGGCAACCCTTCATCGTCGTCCAGTGCCAACCCGATGGTGACCTACACAACTCCAGGCACATACAGCGTGACCCTCACGGTGTCCAACTCAGCCGGGAGTAATACCGCCACGCAGACCAACTATATCACCGTGAACCCCGGCCCTGCTGCGGGTTTCAGCAGCACGACCAATGGTTTTTCTGCCACGTTCACCAATAGTTCGAGCAACGCATCAAGCTACAACTGGGCCTTTGGCGATGGTAACACCAGCGCCAATGCCAACCCGACCCATACGTACGCAGCCGACGGTACTTACACCGTAACGTTAACCGCCACCGGCCCCTGTGGCACCAGCACTGTGTCGCAAACAGTAACCATTGTCACACCACCGTCGGCTGGTTTCACGGCTTCACCCACCAGCGGTTGCGGGCCGTTGACCGTACAATTCACCAGCACGTCCTCCTCTAACTCCGTCAGTTTCCTCTGGGATTTCCCGGGCGGCAACCCGACCAGTTCCACAGCCCAAAACCCTGTAGTGGTGTACACCGCGCCCGGCGCCTATTCGGTAACCCTCACCGTCAGCAACACGGCGGGCAGCAACTCGACCACCCAGACGAACTACATCACGGTAAATCCGGGACCCACCGCTGCGTTCAGCAGCGCAGTGAACGGCTCCTCGGCCACGTTTACCAACACGTCGAGCAATGCCGGGACGTACAGTTGGAATTTTGGCGACAATAGCACCAGCACCAGCGCCAACCCAACCCATACGTACGCAGCCGACGGCACTTATACGGTGACGCTCACCGCCACCGGCCCCTGCGGAACCAGTACGACCACCCAATCTGTCACAATCGCTACTCCACCGACGGCAGGTTTCACGGCTACGCCTACGGCTGACTGTGGCCCGCTGACCGTGCAGTTCACCAGCACCTCGTCGCCCAACAGCACGGGCTTCGCCTGGCAGTTCCCCGGAGGTACACCCTCGTCATCCACCGCTCAAAACCCAATAGTGGTGTACAGCGCACCGGGAATGTACTCCGTCACGCTCACTGTCAGCAATGCGCAAGGCAGTAACTCCGCTACCCAGACGAACTTCATAACAGTATTCCAGAATGCCACGTCCGGTTTTACCAGCACGACCACCGGAGCGACCGTTTCGTTTGAAAATACCTCGACCAATTCCACAACCTACCATTGGAATTTTGGTGATAACGGCGAAAGCACACAGGAGGACCCGTCGCATACCTACGCAGCCGACGGTACCTACACGGTTACGCTCACGGCTTCCAACTCTTGCGGCAGCAGCACGTCCACCCAAACTGTGACGATCATCACACCGCCGACGGCAGGTTTCAGTGCTGGCCCACAAACAGGCTGTGGCCCACTAACCGTACAATTCACCAGCACGGCTTCTGCCAACGCCACCAATTTCTATTGGGAATTTCCCGGCGGCACGCCAGCCACTTCCGCACTCGAAAACCCTGTGGTGGTGTACTCGGCTCCGGGCAGCTATTCGGTAACATTCACCGCCAGCAACTCGGCTGGCAGCAACACGAGCACACAGACGAACATCGTAGTGGTGCAACCTGGTCCGATCGCCGCGTTCAGCAGCAGCGTTTCCGGAGGCACCGCAAGTTTTAACAATAACTCCAGCAACGCTACAACGTACGCCTGGACATTTGGCGACGGCGGAACCAGTACGGACGCAAACCCGAAGTACACCTACACGGCCAGCGGTACATATACCGTGACACTTACCGCCACAGGACCTTGTGGCAGCGCGACCAGTACCCAAACGGTTACCGTCCTCCTGCCGCCACAAGCCTCTTTCTCCGCCAGCACAATCGAAGGTTGCGGCCCGCTCAGCGTGCAGTTTACCAACCTGTCGAGCGCCGATGCCACCAATCTCGACTGGACGTTCGAGGGCGGCGCACCCGCCACCAGCACCGCGACCAACCCGACTGTCACGTTTGACCAGCCGGGTGCGCACAACGTGACACTCACGGCCAGCAATGCCGCGGGCAGTACCAGTTTTTCCATCACCGTCACCGTGCTGCCACTGCCTACGGCTGGTTTCTCCGTGCAAAACGCCGGCCTTGGCGTGGTGCTGACCAATAGTTCGCAAAACGCTACGACCTACTTTTGGTCGTTCGGCGATGGAGATACCAGCATGGAAACCAGCCCGGAGCATACCTACATGCTGCCGGGCACCTATACCGTCACACTTCGGGCTTCCAACGACTGCGGCACCGTGGAGACCAGCCGGGAAGTCACTATCCAGGGCACAGCCCCCATTGCCAGTTTCAAATCGGATGCCACGAAGGGTTGTGTTCCGTTTACGGTACAGTTCAACGACCAGTCTGCTGGCAACCCAACGGCCTGGAACTGGTCGTTCATCGGCGGCAACCCGGCCACCTCGAATGTCCAAAACCCGTCGGTGACGTATTCAGCACCAGGCCTGTACACGGTGGAGCTCGAAGTAACCAACCCGTATGGCACGAACAAGAGCACACAGACCAACCTGATCGAAGCACTGGCATTGCCCTTGGCTGCCTTCACGCACGCTGCAACTGACCTGAGTGTCCAATTTACCAACCAGTCGCAGTTTGGAACCACGTACACCTGGAACTTCGGCGACGGCAACATGAGCAACGATCCAAGCCCGGCACATGTGTATGCCAATCCCGGCACCTACACCGTCAGCCTGACCGTACTCAACAACTGTGGTGCAACTAGCCTGCAAAAAATGATCACCCTGACTTCCAGCGCAGGCGAGGTGGACTGGCTCGACATGTTCAGCCTGTTCCCCAACCCGTCAACGGGTGTGTTCACGGTGGACATGCGTGGTGCCCCGGTATCGGAACTCGAGTTTGTATTGTCCAACACATTGGGCCAACGAGTTGATCGTCAAACAATCAATTTCAGTTCCGGCGTGCTGAACCATACATTTGACTACGGCCAATTGCCCTCCGGGTTCTACTCGTTGACAATCAGTAGCGGCTCGCGTACGATGGAGATCAAAATAGCGATCCAGCGTTAAGAAAGTGTCACAGAGGCTCGCGGAGTTTTTGGAGGCTCACAGAGCGTGACTTCGTAAAATAGTTACGCTCTGTGAGCCTCCAAAAACTCCGCGAGCCTCTGTGA
>JBJXEZ010000209.1:0-3004 GCA_046153695.1 Saprospiraceae bacterium | reverse complement strand
GGATGTATGCTGGAACGGAAAAATCGAACGGGTTTTACGCATAAAAAAAAGTGGTTTATGTCAGTTGCCCAAAAGACGACCGGAACGCCGGGGAGGTTGGCTGGAGGCACGGGTTTAAGACAAGTTTAACGAAGCGAGCGAGCAGAATGGACGATGGACAATCAAGCGTGCTGTTTACCTTTGCCCCAATCTTCGTTTTATCACAAACCGTCCAACGTCTAAAAATTATTTATGGCCTACAAAAGAATAGTCCTAAAAGTCGGCTCCAACGTCATCACCCGCGAAAACGGGCTGCCCGACGAGGCCATTTTTGCCTCCATCGCCTCCCAGATCGCCTCCTTGAAGCGGCAGGGCATAGAAGTCGTGTTGGTCAGTTCCGGGGCCGTGGCCTCTGGCCGAAACCTCATCCCCGACAGCGTTCGTTGGAGCAAAACCGTCCAACGACAAGTGTTGGCCGCCGTCGGGCAACCGCGCCTCATGCGCTTGTACAGCGACCTTTTTGCCAAAGAAAACCTGCTTTGCGCCCAACTTTTGGCCACCAAAGAAGATTTTCGCGACAAATCGCACTACGTGAACATGAAAAACTGCTTGCTTTCGCTGCTGCGGGAAAACATCGTGCCCGTGGTCAACGAAAACGACACCGTGGCCGTGCAAGAGCTCATGTTCACCGACAACGACGAGCTCTCGGCCCTGTTGGCCACTATGCTCGATGCCGACCTCTTGCTGCTGCTCACGAGCGTGGATGGCATCCTCGATTTTTCAAAAAATCCGCCGGAATTGCTGCGCCACATCGCCCCCGACGACCGCACGGCCCAACAACTGATCGTGTCCAAACGCTCCTCCGCCGGGCGCGGCGGCATGGTCAGCAAATACCGCATGGCCCTCAAAGCCGCCGAAAATGGCATAGCGGTCCACATCGCCAACGGGAAAACGCCGGGCCTCATCGAACGCCTCGCGCTCGGCGGCCACGAGGGCACCCGTTTCGAGCCGCAGCGCAAACGATCCGCCGTGAAGCGCTGGATGCCCTTCGCCGCGACCGAACCCAAAGGACGGGTGTGGGTGGACGAAAAAGCCGCCCTCGCCCTGCAACAAACGGTGTGCAGCCTCCTGCCCGTGGGCATCCGAAGCGTGGAAGGCGATTTTGAAAAAGGTGACCTTGTGGAAATCCTTGACCCCAAAGAAACACAGGTCGGGATAGGGCTGGCCCAATACGGGGCCGATGCAGCGCGAAAATGGGTGGGACAAAAAGGCAAAAAACCCTTGGTGCATTATGATTATTTGTTGATTGGGTAAAGTGACAAACGGTTGTCTTTTTATGATCCGTCCAGAAAACTTTACCTTGCGATACCCGATGCCATTTACAACAATTTTTTCCAAAGACCATGCATTAAACTCATTTTCAAGATAAAACACATTAAAACTATCATACCATGGATAGAAAACTGAAAAAGCAACAATCGACCCGTGTTCATTCCTTGCACAAACTTCACTTGATCTTCATATTCAGTACATATTTGGCATAGACTTTTGTGAAAAATTTTACAATATGGCATTTAAATTGATTTCACACACACCTGAAGCCCTGCTTGCGGCTTTTCAGGCAACCGTAGAGCCACTGCTCTACCCGAGCGAAACCGATGCTCCGATCGAGGTGCAACACCTGACGGTGGCAGAAGTCGGCGAAGCATCTTCACCCGAGGACATTACACGCTTGTTTTATGCTGGCGAAGATCAAACCCTCCCGAGCAACATCGAGTGGGCAGAAGCCAATCGCCTCGAAAGCAATGGTACGCAGCGCTTTTTCCGCGATTTGGCGGATGTGCTCACGACTTACCCCAACAATGAGTACATCGTGCAAGAGCAGTACCATCGCGATCATGCCCCACACTGGCGCAAGTTGCGCGACCTGTTTTTTGACAACCTGGTACAGCAGCGTTGGTTTCGCGCAGAATTGGCCGAGCCAGAAAATGCCCGGGCTGACCTCTATCTGATCGGTCGTCATTTGCAGATCGAATTGGATGAAGACACCAATGAAGTGCGTACGCAGTTGTTGGACTGGGTGTTGTTCAAAACCTATGTGATCGAGACGTAATTTTTGTAACGCGTTGCTACCCTGCAGCAATTCTCGGTTGAAAGTAAATAATTGAAACAAAAACAAATAAATAGCGTTTCATATCGGCATGGGAGTTAAGTAATGGATAATGAATAATGGATAATGGATAATCTCGCAAGTGGTTTGCAATCAGCCGTTTGCAATAAACAAAAGTGTCGTTTATTTATGGCGACCTACTTACCACGCTTAATGTCGCGTGTTAAAAAAGGATCAAGCCTGCGCTAATCTGCCCTTCATGGCCTGCTTTTTATGTGGAACTATGGCTCGGGCAGGGGGCAGGTGCATGGCCCTAACGGAACCTTTGAGCTTCCCGATGGCGCCGTCAAGATGCCCGATGCGGCTTGGATTTCGCCCGCGCAATTAGCCCTGACCGAGGAGGACAACGAGGATGAATACATGAGCGTGGTGCCCGATTTTGTGGCAGAGATACGCTCTAAAACAGACCGCTTGGCCAACTTACAGCAAAAAATGACGGAGTCGTGGATGGCCAATGGGGTCAAACTGGCTTGGTTGATCGACCCTTACGAGGAGGTCGTTTATGTGTATCAGGCCAATATGGACATAACCCAATTAAAGGGTTTTGAAGGCAAAACGCTTTCCGGAGAACCCATTTTGCCGGGTTTTGTGCTTGATTTGGAAGTGATGCGACAAAAAAAACGCGGCTAAGGCGGTTTTTTGGGCAACATTCCCAAAAACAGGGCCGCGCTACCCCCGCTCGCAGCGGTTTTTGAGGACATACAGGATGTTTTCCTGGATGTCGCGCATGATCCATTGGGCCCAAAAACCCGCGTACCAGTTTAGGGGGGAATGGATCACGTAGCGGCTGCTGAGGTGCAGTCGGCAGGTTTGGCCATCGGGCAGGACTTGCAACTCGTAGCGGCCTTCCAACAC
>JBJXEZ010000208.1:0-3198 GCA_046153695.1 Saprospiraceae bacterium | reverse complement strand
CAAACTGTATGACACCATCAGGTTGAGTGAATGGTACCAATCGCCCTTGTTTGGGTTGCCGTTTTTACTCACCCCGTCTAACAGATCATCGAATACTGGGCGCGAACAAACTTCGAGACCAAGGCTGATTCTCCCGGCCACCATACGCAACCCCAGGCCAATTGGTGTACTTACGAACGTTCGTTTGGATGTTCCCCCTTCCGGCAAGGGTTCCACCACAATGCGCGGTCGGTCACTTTCAGGGCCATAGTACGTCACTTTGGCATCTGCAGATGTGATGCCTACACCCCCGAAGATGTAGGGGTGAAAGTAAAAAGTCACGTCAGTTGACACGGGTTCGTACTCAAACGTGGCGATGGTGGCTTCAAGCAGCGCTGCTCCCTCGAGTAATTTTGTTTCAAAACGAAACTGTCGACTGGCCAGCGTCGGGAATCGCTTGTCGTCACCACCGATACTGCCCGCAAAAAACTGACCGCGTATCTGGAGCAGCTTGTTTAAGTGAAGTCGGGCAAATGCGCCCGCACCAAACTGGGTTTGGGCAAAAATGACGTGATCGTCAGCAAGATCGCCGGAGTAATTTGTAGCAGCTGCCAAAAGGCCAATCTCAAGAGTAGGTTTTTGTTCGGCAAATTGGGCCATCAGCATATTGGCAGGGCCAAAGCCGAAAACGCAGACTGTAATCGCAAAAAAACGGCGTAATGATAACATGGTGTGGTGTGTGTTATTTCGTCGGAGCTCCTTTAAACCCGAAATGTAGCGAGCAGCAGTCGAATTGATCAATATTTAGGGGTTAAGTTTTGTTGGACAAGGCCTACAACGTCCAGTCTCGATACCAAAACGGAGGCCCCGGGTTGTTGTTTTCTTGTTGGCGACGGGCCTCTTCCTCCGCCTCAATGGCGCGCTGGGTCTTGGTTTTATCAAAAATATCGCGAGGCAGGAAGTACTCGGCTTCTTGACCGCGCTCGTCGGCGAAGGGGTCGTAGCGCTCTACTTCGTCATCTTCCATTTCTTCTTTGAACCAGAAGGAAGTAAAGATGCCTGCAAGGCTGCCTAGTAAGTGGCTTTCCCAGGAAATACCCTCCTGATCAGGCAAGATTCCAAGAAACATACCGCTGTAAAAGACCATCACGATCAGGGCAAGGATTATTGAGCGCAGGCTACGGCGGAAGATACCGTTCCAAAAAATGAATGCCACCAATCCGTACACCACACCGCTGGCTCCGATGTGCAGCACTGGCCGGGCTAGCAACCAAACGGCGATGCCGGTCAGGAAAAATATCATCCAAAACGCCCGCATCGCTACTTTTCGGAAAAAGTAAAGCGTAATTGCGCTTAAAACAAACAACGGCAATGAGTTGGACAACAGGTGTTCCCAGCTACCATGTACCATCGGCGCTGTCACGATGCCTTTGATGCCCCAAAGGCGGCGTGGCATGATGCCGTACCACCCGGGGTCTGAGCCAACGAGCGTCAGGTAGGCATGCAGCAACCATAGAAACAACACCATACCCAGCGGGAAGCGCAAGCTGTCCAGCAAATGTTGGCGGGTATTGTCCGCGCTGTCGTAGTCGGAATCGTACATGGTTCGAGGTTGTCTGATAAATGCCGCAAGGTTTGAGCGTGTTAAATAAAAAAGGTTGCCCCGAAACCGGGGCAACCAGGAGTAATAACACGGAAAGTTTAATTTTTCTTGATCGTGTACGTGTAGACCGCACCACTCAGGATGAGGTCAATCGTATAGTTGCCTGCGGCGGCAATAGCGATGTTGTCGCCACCGTATTCCAGCGATTTGTTTGCTTGTGTATCACCAAGGTTGATCGGCCAGTCGTCGTTGGCGCGGAACTTGATGTCGCCTGCTACGAGGTTGAGTGTGATCGTCCACTTGTTGTTGGCCGGGTCGTAAGTCATGTTCTGGTCGCTGTTCCAGGCGTCCGGCGTGGCGGAGCCGATGAGGCCCCAGTCCGTGCGGACGTTGGTGTGCGTCAGTTCGTTCAGGTTCACGTTCAGGCGATAAACACCCTTGGTGGGCGCTTTAATATTATCACCATTTTTTTCTAACGAACCGTTTGCGCCAATGTCGCCGTAGTTGGTATCCCAGCTCGGTCCGACAGTATACTTGAATTCCGTATTGTCGTCCTTGAAATAAACATAGCCCTCGTACTTGTTGTCACTTTTGGCCGAGAAGATGACTGTCGAGTTATCTCCAGGATTCCAGCCTTGGTAGCTGCCAGGAACCTGGAGCTGCGGATAAACAATAACGATTTTGTACGGTGTGACCTGCAAGGTAATGGCATCGGAGTAGATCACATTTACTTCCGGGCTAATCTTCACAGAAAGTCGCATTTCAATGGTGGACGCCTCAGCGCTGGGCAATGCCAGGGTAGAGAAGAGGGCTGTATTGAACTTGGCGACCGTGGAAGCCAGTGTTAGGCCGGTGCTCGTACCGAGTACGACAGCATCCTTGAAGTCGTTTCCAGCCCTGTCAACCTCTACGGAATAGGTAGCTGCAGCCCGGAAGCCAAACTCCGCGCCCGTCCAGGTGACCGTGAACGGGTCATTTGCCGTGGCCTCGGTCAAGACAATGGAACTGCCCGAAGTCGGGCTGGTGATGACCGGCAGCGCGCTGACTCTGAGTGTCGGATTGGGCGAAAACTCGGTCTTTTGGCAAGCGCCAATCAGAAACAAGACGGCCAAAAACGTTGAGAAAATGCGTATTTTATTCATCGTTAGAATCGTTTTTGAAAATTAGTAACCAGAGTTTTGGCGCAAATTGGGATTGGCCCCGATGTCGGAGTTCGGGATTGGGAACACGTCGAAGTGCGCCGGGCGGGTTACGCCTGCGGCCACGCCGCCTTTCCACGGCCAAAGGTAGGTGCTGGTGCTGAACTTGCCAAAACGGATCAGGTCAGAGCGCCGGTGCCCCTCCCAAAACAGTTCGCGGGAGCGCTCGTCCAGGATGAAGTCCAGTGTCATATCGTTGGCCGTGATATTGCCGCCCGTACCAAGGTAGGCACGCTCGCGGAGCTGGTTCACGAGATTGACCGCAGTGGCGATATCGCCGCCGCCGCCGCCGCGGCGCACCGCTTCGGCGTACATGAGAGAGGCATCCTCGACGCGGAAGAGCGGGAAGTCGGTGTCCACAAACGTCTGGTCAGAACCCGGTGTGCCGTCGGATTTCAGGTTGGAAAATTTGGTGGC